>JAUNGL010000231.1 GCA_030524665.1 Lachnospiraceae bacterium
ACAGGAAAACAGAATTATTTTGTCAGGCTTCTACTGTCATGAATAATTCAGGCTTTGTTTTTCAGCCATTGAAAACGTAGAGGCAGATGCCCCAGAGCGGGAGGCGCAGGCGGCTTCAATCATCTATGGGAAGCCTACACCTTTTTTTGAAAAGACTACTTTATAAATTGCGCAATCTCGATCACTTCTCCGCCCTTCAGTCTGGATTCCTCGGCAGCCAGCGCACAGTAATGGCTTTCCATGGAGCGCTCTACGGAAGTGGTCCGGTGATTTGGCTCTTTGCCTTCAAGGATCATATCAAGGAATTCTTCTACCATACGGTTGTCCCCGCCGCCGTGTCCGGAGAAATCCGATGCCAGTTTGCTGATATCTATAATTTCCGTGTCTTTCCCAAATTCAGTAATCTTGAGGATGTTCTCACTCATATCTGCAATCACTTCGCCCTTCGTCCCCATGAACTTGGCATAGCGGCTTCCTGTTGCAGTGAATGCACACATGGTATGACTAATGGTGGAACCGTCGGTCATGTTCAGATTGACCACCTGATGATCCACGACATTATTATCACAGTAATACACACACCGCCCATATGGTCCTTTCCGGATTGCTTCCATAATACTTTCTTCGGTCGGATGCATCGTCAGTACATCCAGCGGCCACTCCCGATTCCCACTGTGCAGGCCGATTTTCCGGTTCTCCAGATAGATTTTTTCCGCGTCAAAGGGGCATTCCGCCTTTGCCTGACACCCGTCCAGACAGCGCTTTGCCGCTCCCTGAGGTGCATGCGCCTCATCAAACAGGTACGTGCTTCCGAAAGAAGAAACGGATTTGCAGGTCTTCCCGGTCAGCCACAGAAGCAGGTCCATATCATGACAGCACTTCTGTAAAATCATGGGGCTCGTGGTATCTGAATTTCGCCAGTTTCCCCTCACAAAGCTGTGCGCCTGATGCCACCATCCTACATTCTCGATGGACATCACGGAAACAATCTCTCCCACAGCACCCGAATCAAGTATCTCTTTCAATTTCGAATAGATCGGAGTATACCGGAGCACATGGCAGATAATGACCTGACGGTTGCATTCCTTTGCAACTTTCACCAATTCTCTGCACTCCTCCAGTCTGGGAGAAATCGGCTTCTCCAACAGTAAATGATACCCCTTGCGCAGTGCCGGGATCGCATGTCCCACATGCTGCCTGTCCTGCGTGGTAATAAACATCACATCCGCCAGCTTCTCCTGGGCGATCAGTTCTTCCGCACTTGAAAAACAGGCATTCTCCGGTACGCCATACTCTCTGGCCACTTCTTTCACCTTCGCCGGGTCAATATCAGCAATCGCTGTGATTTCCATCTTTTCCGGAAACAGCTTCGCTGTCTTTGCATATGTATCTTTTCCTCTGCTTCCAAGACCGGCTAACGCAACTCTGACTTTCCTGCTCATTCATATCTCCTCTTCTTTCCCGTATCCATAACTGCTCTATACTTTTACTTTGTATCTCCTGATACACGATCCCCTTTATGCCTTCTCGATCACGCAGGTATGCTTCCTCTTTCCGGCCGGAGCATCCTTGTCATAGTTGATTCCTACTAATAAAATATCACCGCCATAATTCTCAAATGGTTTCGGGTAATGCTTTTCCTGAATCTGCATGATTGCACCTCTGGCGGATTTATTCCATTTCAATTCAATGACAAGCACCGGCATCATGGAATCTCGCTTCGGGAGGTACACAATATCCGCAAAACCTTCCCCGGCCGGCAATTCCTCAAACATCACAAATTCATCATATGCACTGAAGAATGCCCGCTTGATCACGCTGCGCAGACTCTGTTCATTGTTGTAATGAAGACTGGATGGACTCTTCCGCATGAATTTTTTCAATCTGGGCTGCCACGGCATCCTCACGCAGATGAAGCACATCGTCAATCAGCTTGTCACTCTCCTTCAGGCGCCTTTTCGTGTCATCACGTTTTACTTCACGAATCGTTTTGGCAAATTCTCTTCGGATCTCTTCATTAGGAATACGAACCTGCTCTCCCTGCTCATCATATGCCAGATATCCAAGATGGATCAGAAGAGTCAGAACATCATCCCTGTTCCGGAAGGTTTTCAGGTCATTTGCAAATCCCAGTGTATTCACTCTGGTCATGCTCCCGCCAAGCAGGTCAGCAATTGTTTTGGAAAGGCCGTCAAAGTCCATGCTGATAATCATAGAATAACACAGATTTCCCCGGGCCGCCATCTTTTTCGAGTGCTGTTTCGATTTCATAGCTACCCAGTGAACAGTAACTCACAGTAACCTCTTTTCGGCCACTATAAAACTGCGGCTTGTAGAACCTGTAAAAAACTGATAGAATAATAACAATTCAGCTATATAGAATCAAAGCCCCTGACGGGGTACCTGACCCTTGCGGTGTCCACGCTTCGCCTGGGCCGGTGCTAAACGTGTGCCGTCGGCACACAACACTGCTAACGATCTGCACAAGTGCGGCCACTTGATGACGCCAGGCTTTTCCAGTGCTCATTTGAGTGAGTCATAACTCCCGGAGGATTTTATGTATTATTTTATTATCAACCCTG
>JAUNGL010000232.1 GCA_030524665.1 Lachnospiraceae bacterium
ACCACAGACAGAAGCACCGCAGACTGAGCCGCCGCAGACAGAAACAGACGATATTTATTATGAAGATCCGGATGATACTACAGATCCGTCAGGCTCAGACGACGATATTTACTACGAAGATCCTGAAGATGGCAGCGATGACGGAAGTGACATTGACGGTGATGGCTATTATGATGAAGAATCAGGTGAGATGGTAGGAACACAGGATTATGATTCGCAGGGTACACCAGAAGAATACTATGATGCCGATTCTGAGACAGAAGCTTATGAAGAGACAGAGGCATACGTAGAAGAGTCCGGAACGACAGACAGTACCGTTGAGGCTTATTCAGACGGAACAGATACATCCGGGGAAACAGTAGGTGAGACAGAAGCCTATGCTGAGACTTCTGTGCAGGAAACAGAAGCAGCGTCGGCCGGTACAGATGACGCAGCTTTACTGGCATCCCTGATCTATTGTGAAGCAGGAAATCAGAGCTATGAAGGAATGGTAGCGGTAGGAGCAGTTGTTATGAACCGTGTGAACGATTCCTCCTATCCGGATACGGTCAGTGATGTAATCTATCAGAGCGGTCAGTTTACTCCGGCTTCCAGTGGAAGCTTGTCCAGTGCCCTTGAAAATGGTGTCCCCAGCACCTGTTACGATGCGGCCAATGCAGCTTTGAGCGGACAGGATCCGACAGGAGGAGCAATGTATTTCAATACAGGATCAGGCTCGGGAACACAGATTGGTGATCACCAGTTTTATTAAGAAATGATTCTATCTACATAAAATATAAGAAAGACATTAAAAACCGGAGTTCCAGAACTCCGGTTTTTGGCTTTCAATTTAAAAAGTTTTCGTGTCTAAGTCGGTATTACTATTTCAGTCAGAGCAACTCTTTCATAATAAATTCGTAAATGGACTGGCACTTCTGATTCCATTTCAGACACATGGATTGTGCCTGGGCTTCATCAGGAACACTGATTGTAAGATCAATCAGATCGGTATATTTCTCCTTTACGCGGCAGTGGACAGAATATTCTCCTGCCGTATTTTTATAGTAATCGGACAGAATAGAAGAAGCATCCTTCAGCTTCTGGTAATTTTCTTTCATATAAAGATCTATTTCGCTTCGAAATGATCTGGGAATGCGGTTTTTAAAATAAATCAGAGCTTCTTCTCCGGTATGAGTAAGTGTATAATAGGAGGTGTTGCTTTTTGTATCGACTGTTATGTGTTCGGATTCGACCAGCTCTGAGAGCACGGTCTGCAGAGAAAAGTAGGTCATGTATTCTTTCCCAAGAATAAATTCGGAGATCTGTGCATAAGACAGAGGGAATTTTACCTTTCGAAGCATATAGAGAACAATGAGTTTGTAGATAGTTAAAGATTCTGACATAAGAAACCCTCCTTTTCATATTTTCCCTGCCAGGTTTCGCGTCTTTTGAATTCGGCGTGAAGATGATTCAGAACACTGCGCTTGCTTGCGCTCCAGGTCGGAGCAATCAGCAGATTGCCGGGACCGTCTCCGGTCAGGCGATGAATTACAATCTCAGGTGACAGTCGTTCGATACAGCGGATGACTAAATCGATATATTCTTCCATAGTGAAAACTGGAAATCCAGTATTGTAATAGTAATCTGCCAGATCAGTGCCTTTCAATACATGAAGAAGCTGGAGCTTGATACCCTGAATGTCCATGTGGTTCAGATAATCGACTGTTTGAAGAATATCAGAGCCGCTTTCACCGGGTAGGCCCAGTATGGTATGAGTGATAACTTCGATTCCACAGCTTCGAAGATTTTTCACTGCCTGCTCAAAGCAGGAGAGCGGGTAGCCGCGTCTGATAAATTCGGCAGTTTGTTCATGAATTGTCTGGAGTCCAAGTTCTACCCAGACAGGAATTCTGCGGTTCAGCTTCTCTAATACGGAAAGTACGTCTTCCGGAAGACAATCCGGGCGTGTGGCAATGGATATTGCCACAATGCCGGGAGCTTCGGCAGCTTCTGTAAAAATCTGTTCCAGATATTCCGCAGGTGCATACGTATTTGTGTAAGCCTGAAAGTAGGCGATAAAGCATCGGACAGGCCGTTTTTGTAAAATTATGTGTTTTTGCTGGTTTATCTGTTCTGTAATAGACAGTTTGGCTGATGCGGCGAAATCCCCGGAGCCGCCGGCACTGCAGAAGATACAACCTCGGCTGCCGAGAGTTCCGTCCCGGTTGGGACAAGTCATTCTGCCGTTTAGTGTCAGCCGATAGACCTTTTCGCCGTAGCGGTGTTTCATCTCGTAATCAAGAGAATGGTATGGTTTACCGTCCCACAGCATTAGGCTACCTCCTTGTGTGGTATTGTATAAGCTGTTGTACACAGGCAAATCCTGTATTGCCAGGTATGGGAAGAGCCAGCACAAAGGCTCATCCGTACCCGTTTATCATACCATTTTGAAAAGATTTCGTAAAGCAAATGTTGGATAACAGTTCGGTTATATTCGTGTTTTTAATTAACTACGGACGCCGGGAATCCGCATTTGGGCTGCTCTGCAGGTTTACAAAAGGCCTCGGAGGGCAGCGGCAGGGGGCGCAGAAG
>JAUNGL010000233.1 GCA_030524665.1 Lachnospiraceae bacterium
TAGCCCGGATTGCGCATACGGGTAGGATTGCGGGTTGCTGAGCGCCGGTGGCGCTCGTTCAGAAACGACCCTTTTTCAAAGTAATCACATAAACTGCATAAGACTTTACTTCCATATGCAATGTATTCTCTTCGATGGAATATTCCAGCTCCTCCGGCTGTACCGCATAATCCGGTTCTCCCACAAACTGCAGATCATTCCGCAGACCCGGATTGTCATTTCGGAGTACTTCCCCTCCGGCAGATATCATATTCTCCTGGAACTGCACCGTAAGACTATGTACCGTTTCCCCTGTATTCACGATCTTCACATACAGGTTATCCCCGTCCTCCGTCGCGGAAAGATATACATGTTCCGGAAGCTCTCCCTCGAATGGCACGTACTGTGTTCCGAGATGCGTTGCAAACATCTTCTGCACGAAATAATTCGCGGACAGGCAGAGTGTCTGCGGATTGAAATTAATCAGATTATGATTCCACTGATCGCTGTCAACCAGATTGAACAGCGGGGCATACGATGCCATCGCCACTACATCACTGTTGCGCTCCACACCGGTCAAAAATGCCGCTTCTCCCAGTGCGGTATCGAGCTTATTGCTCTCATTCATCGGGCGCAGGCTCTCGCTTTCCCCGTCTGATGACAACTGCCCCAGCATACTGTTTGCCGCATACTCACCAAAATAGACCCTTGCGCCCCCGCGCGGATAATGGTCAAACCGCACTGACTGTTCTTCGAACCACTGCGGGGTATGGTAAGAATGCTCATCTACCAACGCATCCGGATACCTCTCTGCAAATCTGTATACCGTCTTCAGTCCCGGAATTCCCATGGCATCTTCCTCAAACGGATGGATTCCTCCGCAGAGCACACAAATGATATCCGGATATTTTTCATGAATGGCCTTCTCAATTACAGAAAATCTCTGATAGTACTCTTCCCCGTAATTCTCATTTCCAACACCGATACGGTCAAGCTCAAACGGTTCCGGATGTCCCATCCGTACGCGGAGATCCGCCCATACTCCGCTGCCCGGTGCGCCAAGGGCAAATTCCAGAAGATCCAGATAGTTGTCAATAATCTTCGTCCCAAATTCTTCACTGTCCACCGGAATATTCGGGCAGACGGCTTCCCCTCTCTGGGCGGAACGAATCTGACAGTTCAATCCCGCAGAAAGCGTTGGGAGCGGCTTCATTCCCAAATCCTCACACAGGCAGAAATACTCATAGAATCCAATCTGGTAAGACTGGTTGTAGCCTCCGTCTTCTATTTTTTCAGACCACAGATTATAATTGCTCTTCCGCTCATACAGTTCACCGACCGTATCCTTCCAGTTATACTCATTGCCCGGAAGCTGTCCTTCCACAATACATCCGCCTGGGAAACGCATAAAGGACGGCTTCATGTCAGCCAATGCACAGATGAGATCCCTGCGAAGCTTTCCATGACGCCACTTAGGATCGCCTTTATGCCAGTAGTCCCCTGCCATCAAAGACACGCAGTCAAGATCCAGCGTTCCTGTTCCCTCAAATGCGAGTTCCAGTTTCCCGTACCCGGTTGAGGTACCGCAGATCACGGCATCCACGCTTTCCCAGGCATCTTTCGAAACGGATTTCAGTGCTGCTGTTTCCGTGAGCATATTGTTCTCTCCATCTGTTACGCGGACAGATACCGTTCCCTGGAAATCCACATTCCGCAGCCAGCAGGAAAACTCATATTCCTGTCCCTGTTGGATACTCATGGCACACTCATTCCGGTGCTCCTTCCGTCCATTAAAACCCAGATTGGACAAAATGGCACGTCCATCCACGCTGACTCTGCCATACCGGCTGTTGGGATGCAGCGCACCTTCCTGCCCGCTTGTCAATGATCCGCCGTCCATCCTCCAGTCACGCAGAAAATCCTGAACTGCCCGTTTTTCTTCATTTGAAAAATAGACTCCATCAAAGCTGTAGTTGTTCACCATGTTCGCATTGATCCCGCCGTCGCAGGAAAAATTGATATCTTCAAAGAAAATTCCATATAAATCCGGGCTGACCGGATGTGTTTTGGCAGAGCCCCCCGCCATAATCTTAATCTGACTGTTCATTTCCTTTCCTCCTGACGTATACCCCGTGCGTATCCTGAAAACGATTGGTATGGATACTGCACGATAAAATATGATTTATTTTCAGATATTTCCAGTATAACTGTTTCAGGAGTAAATTGCAATCAATTGTAAATCCTGCAGGATTTCATAAATTAGTTACTGGTCAGACGTCTGCCGAAACGGCAGCCGTCTGACCAGCAACGACGCGGGACAGCTACCCAGTGAGCAGTAACATCTGCCCTACAAATCATATTCCTCAAGCAGCGCATTCTGATATTCTATGTCCATAACAGCTTTTCTCAGGTCTTCGCCTCTTCCATCCTCCAGAAGCTTCCAGTTCAGTTTGTTGATACGCTCACGTTCTATTTAAAGTATACCCCTTGTCAAGGACAAATTAAGAAGAAGGGATTTTCGTTTTCT
>JAUNGL010000234.1 GCA_030524665.1 Lachnospiraceae bacterium
CTAAGGATCTTGTGAGCATTGCGCTCGTGTGGGTTCAAGTCCCATCTTCCGCAGCGTATTTAGGAGGCTGAAAACCTTGTGTTTACTGGGTTTTCAGCTTTCTTTTTGCTTTTGAAATCCAAAATTCTCTGGTTCCTTTACTGACATTCATTTACCTGATTTGTCATTGATGTTTAAGGCATAGAAAACCACTCCGTAAACTGTGCCAGCGACTGACTGCCATTCTCCCTCATCCAAATCGCATGGATATTTTCCACCTCCAGCTCCCCTTGCAGCGGAATGAAAACCAGATTGTCCGCATTGATCAGCTTGTCTGTCATATAGGACGGCAGGATCGATATTCCCTCCTCCGCCGCTACCATCATCAGAATACTCTCCGCATCCGCTGATTCCAGAAGGATATCCGGCTGATATCCGGCATTCTGATAAAGCTGCATAAAATAAGAATCACCGAAAGAGTTCCTGTCACCCGAAGGTGACATATACAGGATAGTCTCGTTCTTCAGTTCTTCCCGGCGCAGAAAGGGGCGATGTGCATACGGATGAGAGCTGTAGAGGGCCGCCACCAGCCTGGCCTGTTCCACCAGCTTCCAATCTGCACGCGGATCGTTACATAGATTCGTGCTGTCCCACGTAAATATAATGTCATACTCTCCATTCAGCAGCCCTGCTGCCAGGGCATTGGTATCGTTGCGGAAGCATGTGAGCAAAATATTGGGATGATTCCGGTGAAACGAGCACAACTGCCCGGACAGATTACTGCGCTCGTACCCTTTGGTGTAACCGATGCGAAGTGAACCGACCAGACCGGCGGAAGCCTCCCTTGCCCGCAAAAATGCGGTGTCCATACGCTCAATCACTGCTTTCGCATCCTTCAAAAAAACAGCTCCCGAAGGTGTCAGGGAGACCGGACGTGTACTCCGGTCAATCAGCTCTGCTCCAACGGAAGCTTCCAGTGAACGGATCTGCTGGGTAATGGCCGTCTGTGTGAGGTAATATTGTGTCGCTGCTTTCGTAAAGCTGCGGTACTCCGCAACTGCAGTGAAGTATTTCAACTGATTCAGATTCATAAGTCCTTGCTCCTCTATCATAATTTTTTCTTATTATAGTATCTGTATTTCTCATTTGCAATCCTTTTATCTCAGTATTAGAATAAGAACACGTGATACTCGGGATTTCCGTGCATTCTGCCCGGAAACACCTTGCCGGACAGCTACCCGGTGAACAGTAAATAGTGTTCCTGTCCACGGATCACAGGACCATGAATAGTAACACATAATATTGTCAAGTATATCACATATATCCTATGACTATATAATATCAAATTCCATATACTCTGCGGAGGGAGACAAGATGAAAATTATTGTATATGAAGCCAGACCGGATGAATATCAGGACTTACATGATCAGGCAGCACAATTAGATATTCAATTGGATATTACGGACGAGATCCCTTCCCTGGACAACAGCTCCCGGGCGCTTGGATGTGATGGCGTTTCCATTCTCGGACAGGGAAAAATTGACAGGGAACTGCTGGATGTCTATCAAAAATCAGGTGTCAGATATATCTCTACCAGAACCATCGGATATAATCACATCGACATCGCCTATGCGGAAAAAATCGGCATCCGGGTGTGCAACGCATGTTATCCGCCGAATGGAGTGGCAGATTTTACTGTCATGATGATGCTGATGTGCCTGCGGCATTACAAGCAGGCTTTATGGCGCGGGCAGGTGAATGATTTTTCTCTCACAGGCCTCCAGGGACGCGAAATGAAGGATCTGACGGTCGGAATCATCGGTACAGGGAAAATCGGTGGACAGGTGATCCAGAATCTGTCCGGCTTCGGCTGCCGCATGCTCGCGTATGATCACAGGGAAAATCCTTCTGCTGCAAAGCTTGCCGAGTACGTAACTATGGACCGCCTTTTGACCGAATCCGATATTATTTCCCTCCACGTTCCTCTCCTGGAATCGAACCGCCATATGATCAACCGGGAAACCATTCGGAAAATGAAAGACGGGGTGATCCTGATCAACTGCTCCAGAGGGGAGCTGGCCGATATGGAAGCTTTGATTGAGGGAATCGAGAATGAGAAAATCGGTGCGCTGGGTATTGATACCTCAGAAGGTGAGGAAGGTATCATCCACGAAGATCACCGCACCGATATTCTTTCTAACAGAAACTGGTTTTATCTTCACCAGTTCCGCAATGTCATCATGACACAGCATATGGCATTTTACACAGACTCCGCCGTGGCGCATATGGTAGCATGCGGAATCCGCGGAATCTACGAGATGGCACACGACTTACCGTGCAAAACAGAAGTAACTGCCGGAAGGTCATGAGTCTTATATAATCCGCTTTTTCTTCCAGCTGCCCTGCAAATACCGCGCTACAGCGACGGCCAGAGAGATTACCCACCCGGCGCAGATCGCCTGCCATATCACAAAGCTTCACCCAAAAACAATGCTATAACAAATGCAGGCTCATACATTACTTCA
>JAUNGL010000052.1 GCA_030524665.1 Lachnospiraceae bacterium
GACAAAGCAAGAATAGCAATATAAGAGGGGCAATATAAGCGGGAGTAGGGACATGTTCCTTCTTTCATTCTGCCGGGAACATTGAATTGAGGAGGAAGAACATATGGCATTGATTCAGGTAAATATGATGTCAAAATCATTGATGAGGACGGTTACTTTCAATGTAATTTTACCAGTGGACAAATTTGGCTCTGTGGAGATACCGGAGCGGGAGGAGAAGCCGTACAAGACACTGTATCTGCTTCACGGTATTTTCGGCAATTATACGGACTGGGTGACAGGAACGTGTGTGCAGAGATATGCGGATGAGAAAAATCTGGCGGTGGTTATGCCGTCCGGGGAAAATATGTTTTACGTGGACCAGCCGGACACGCATAATAATTACGGTGAATTCGTGGGAAAAGAGCTGGTGGAGATTACGAGAAAGATGTTTCCGCTGTCACGGAAACGGGAGGATACGTACATCGGCGGTCTGTCGATGGGAGGATACGGAGCATTCCGCAATGGGTTGAAGTACCATGATACCTTTGGCAGAATTGTTGCGTTATCTGCGGCGCTCATAACTGACGGGCTTGCAGACCGGACCGATGATGTTTCTCTTTTTATCGAAGGAAGGACATATGCGGAAGGTGTTTTCGGAGACCTGGCTCAGGTGAAAGGAAGCGAGAAAGACCCGAAATGGCTTGCTGCTAAGATAAAAGAAGAAGGGGCTGCTTTCCCTGACATCTATATGGCATGCGGAACGGAGGATGGGCTGCTCGGAGTCAACCGTGACTTCAAAGATTTTCTGGTGGGACTTGGGGTAGGTTTGACTTATGAAGAAGGTCCGGGGGTACACGACTGGAATTTCTGGGATTGCTACATCAAAAAAGCGATTGACTGGCTTCCGCTTGAGGAACAGGCAGCAGGAATTAACAGCGGAAATGTTGGAGTGTAGAAAGCAGTGATTGACAGAAAGCATGTGAAATGTTAGTATTGGAAAAACAAAGGAGAACGTAAATGAACCTGAACCTGTATGTAAGAAATCACATGTACATGTATAACGGCAGACGTATTTGCCTGTAGCTGGCGCATTCCAGATGCACAGTTAGAGGCGGATGGGTCTTATATGTCTGTGCATGGATGGAGAGGCAGGGTTCATTTTTATGATACCTTGTATTCAATGACCGCATTGGACATATAAGAATGTCTGGTGCGGTTTTTTCATGCAGCCCCAAGTGGATTTGTATTCCTGAAAAGGAGGAAAAAAGTATGGAAAAAGTTGATACAAAGCAGCAGTTTCCGGAGAAACGGGATTCGTTCCGGCTGGACGAGATTACGGTGAGGAGGTATCGGGAACCGGATGCGGAAGCGGTTGCACATCTGCTTGCACGCAACTTCAGAGAGGTAAACAGCAAGGATTACGGAAAAGAAGAAATGGAGAAACTGGTGAGAACGCATGATGCGGATTGGGTGCGTCAGCTTACAGGCTATGCGCATATGTATGTATTCTGCAGGGAAGAAGAGATTGTCGGATGCGGTTCCACCTCCAGCTTTTGGGGAAGTGAAAAGGAGAGTATTATTCTGACGGTGTTTGTGCTGCCGGAATATCAGGGAAATGGATTGGGAAGAAAGATTATTCAGACGATGGAGCAGGATGAGCTTTTTCTGCGTGCAGACCGGGTTGAGATTCCGGCATCCACAAAAGTGATGGACAGCTTTATCCAAAAAGGATTCTATACAATTGGTGCATTTAAAACCAACCGCATCATTTATCCTTGTGGAATCCGCCAGAAAGTCAGTGAGTTTGCTCTCTCCTTAGAAAAGGAGACCCGAATGTCAGCCTCGTGACAGTTGGCAATCGTGAATTCTATGTCTATCGGTACGAAGGAGAACTCAACGACATTCCGAATGCAGCAGTCATTATAAGCTATCCCAAAGAAGCCTTCGGAGATGCTAAAGCATTGAGAGTATTTATTTCTACTAACGTAGATTTATCTACTCAGGAAATACTTGATACATATACGTACCGCTGGCCGACTGAACTGTTTTTTCGTCAAAGCAAAGACAAACTGGCACTTGACAAATATCAGATCCGAATCCGGACAGGGATCGAACGGTATTGGTTAATTATGTCTCTGGTGCATTGTATGTGTTGTACATACAATGAGAAATGCTGTACTTTTGAGGAAGGTTATCTGCATTTTCAGAGAAAAGTGAAAGAAGAACAGATTGCAACTCTGTACCAACACATCCAAAACGGAATGTCTTTGGAAGATGTCCTGAAACTGGTAGGGTAACTTTGTACAATTTTCAACATTTGCTCATTTATAGTTGGTAGTATATTTATGTTTTTCTATTTATATGTATAAAATTATGTGTATAAAAACATTGTTGTCCTCAAAAATGATAAATATTTGAAACATATAATCTTTTGTTCTTCAGCTCTTGAAAACGTTACGGCAGATGCCCCTCCCGCTCTGGGGCATCGTATGAAATACTCAATTCTTGAAAACACGAATAGGATAAAATACAGCAATGCCCTCCTCGTTTTTGGGATAGTTCTGTACAGAATGAAAAAACGGAGTTATAATAATGAAGCGTGAGAAATGGACGGCTGGAAAAGATTCGTCCGTCGGAAAGGGAATTGTAATGCAGGCAAATTATCATACACATACAAGATGGTGCCGACATGGAGTTGGAGAGATTGAGGAGTATATTGAGGAAGCAATCCGGTGCGGGTTTAAGGAGCTTGCCATTACGGAGCATGTACCACACAAAAACATAGCGGAATCCTGGATCCCATGGGAACAGTTCCCGGCGTATGATGAGGCACTGAACCACGCGGTCAGCACATATCAGGGGCAGATACACATCATCAAAGGATTCGAATGTGAATATTATCCGGTTGAGATGGAAGTTTACCGCGAGCTTCAGGAAGATTACGGATATGAATTACTGATACTCGGTCAGCATTGCTGTGGGAAAAACAGGGAGATTGATGTCTTTGCCCGCAAAGGAGCAAGGGAACTGCAGATCTATGCGGATGAAGTGTGTGAAGGACTGGAGACGGGGATGTTCCGCTTTCTGGCTCACCCTGACTGCGTGCTCCATAAATATGAGAACTCCTGGGATGCGGAATGTGTGTCAGCCATGCGGCGGATTTTCCACACGTGTGAACGGCTGAAAATTCCGGTAGAGATAAATGCCAATGGAATCCGGGGAAACAGGCGGTATCCCAGCCGGGAAGCTTTTCTTCTGTCACGGGAGTATGATCTGCAATACTTGATCAATTCAGATGCACATGCACCGCAGTTTGTATATGATGAGGCGTGCCGGAATGCGGAGCAGTTTGCCAAAGAACTGGGGATTCAGGTGGCGGAGCGGCTTGGATGAGAGGCCGCAGATGTGGATTGAAATAGGGCTCCGGACGAAAGGTCATGGAGCGGGAAGACGCTTAAAATAAGAGAAAATCAGATCGCAGAGTATCCTGAAAGAAATACTCTGCGATTCGTTTTTGATATCTATTCTTCACGTTCTGTCAGATCTGCCCCGAAAGATTCCACAGCTTTGTTTTTGTGCTTGTTGATGACAAGAAAACAGCAGAGCAGCGCGGCAGCGAAGCCGAGCTGGATGGCCATGCCCTGATAAATCGGATACAGCGATTCGCTGTCTATGCTGTTCAGGCGGCTGATGCGATCCAGTGTGGAGGAGTACCACCAGGTTGGTACGAGCCGGGAGACTTTGGTCAGGGCTTCTCCGAGCATGTCGGTGGAAACGAAAATGCCGCCGAGAAAGGACAATACCAGAGAAACCAGATTCGAAACAATACTCTGGCCGTTTTCTGTGCGCACGATTCTCCCGAGACAGAGTGCAAGCGGAAAGCATACCATTGTGTAACAGAAGCTGTTGAGCAGCAGCAATGCAATCATTCTGGAATCTACATCCCTTATGAGATTCCGGTATACAATCAGGCCTGAGCCTGCCATCAATGCCCAGAATAGAATACTCAGTATCAGTCCGAAAGCAAGCATCTGTACACTCATGGAGAGCGGCCGCAGCGGTGTACACAGGTTGCGCATCCAGAGGTCAGGCTGCTTGAACCTCCGCAGGATGATAGAGATGCAGGTGATTGTCAGGAGCATCAGGAAGTATGCCAGAAAACGATAGTAAATCATGTACGTGATGGAAAAGGGCGCACTGTCCATGAAGCGCTGCACGTCTGCCTGAACAGTTACGGAAAGATTTTCAAGTACACGCGCAGTAATTTCTTCTTCCGAAAGTCCGGGCAGACTGCTGTGGTACATCCGGTACTGGTTCAGATAAGAGTTGACCAGCAAATCCAGATAATAGCCGCTGGTGGAATCCGGAAATGTCACGGTATCAAGCATGGGTACGCCGCCCTGCCGCAGAGTATCGGCAAAACCGTCAGGAATCCGGAGGATATACTCTGTTTCGTGGAAAAAGGCAGCATCCTGAAGTACTTCCGTGGAGTTTTCCAGTACAACCTCCGTGCCGTGTTCTCTGAGAAATGCGGTGAGACCGTCCAGAACCGGAGATGCCTGATCTTCATTGATGATCGTAAACGGCGGCAGTGATGCTGTGAAATCGGTGCGGACCGGGTCTTCATATGACACAGAAAAGATGAAGCCCATGACCAGAAAGACCAGGAGGTATGTGACAGTTTTTCCAAAGCTGCGGCGAATGATCAAAAAACAGGTATTAAATACTTTCATACTGATGTCTCCTTATGAAATAAACGGTGATGGAGGTCATCACCAGAAACATGACAGCGAGAATTGCGATATTCTGGAAATACCGGTCGTAGCCGTCGTAATAGTACAGGCAGTAAAGCGCATCCGTAATCCGGGCACATGGGTTCAGCATTGCAAACAGAGGAGCTTTCTGAGCTACTGTGTAATTGATGCCGCTCATCATCAGACCGGAAAAAAAGCTGCAGATCAGAGAGCCGCAGACGATAATGGCTTCCTTCATACCGGCTTTGAGGCAGGCGGGGACTGTAATCAATGCGCCAAAAGAGACTCCGACAGCTCCTCCGATCAGGCAGACAAGCAGCACCGGGAGCATGGAGCTGCCGAAGTTGATTCTGAGCACATAACGGATATACAGCAGCACGAGTATCAGAATGATAAAATGAGTTGCAATACTGCTTGCCATGTCAGCAAGGAACTGTCTGGATCTGCTGTATGGACTGACAGAACGAAGCGCACCCTGCGGGGAAAGGTTTCCCTGCAAAGCGGATACGACACTCATACCGTAGAATGCACCATAGAGGCAGATCATTGCAATGAGCGCATAATAATAATTGACTGTGTAGGTTGCTTCATTTTTGGAGATGGATACCTCCTGCGTGTATTCCTGAAGCTGAAACATGGAAGAGGCAGACAGGATCGCCAGTGGATTTTCGGCCAGGATATCCTGTATGGCAGTGCGCATTTGCAGGTACTGGTCGAGAAAGCTTTTCAAAATGGTCTGGTTCAGTCCGTTTTCCGTAACGGAAAGTACCGGAAGCCCGTTTTCCAGGCGGATGATACCTGTGATATCGCCGGATTCCAAAAGTTCCTGTGCTGATTCTACGGAAGCTGTCCATGTGACAGAAAGCAGTCCATCCTTTTCTTCAGAGCTATGGTTCGTTAAAACATCATCGGAAGTTTCCGAGACCTTCCGCGTGGAGCTTTCGGGTGCAGACATTGCTTCCAGTACCTGAAGAAATACGGCGTCTTGTTCCATTTCCTGATCTCTTACCACAGCGACCGGAATAGAATGAAACTGGTCTGTGGCGTCAATGGAACTAAAGGTGAAATAAAATAAGGTTGACAGGCATACCGGAAACAGAAAAGTCCACCAGATCATGGATCTGGTCCGCAGTGCCATCAGCGTATATTTGGAAAAACAATTCCAGAACATAGGGGATCCCTCCTTAATCACGAAGCTGCTTTCCGGTGATTTCCAGAAATACGTCATTGAGTGTCGGCGGTTCCGAGAAGACGCGGCCGAGGACGAGCCGGTTCTTCCTGAGCAGGTCGAGTACTTCGATTATGGCATGATCCCCGATCCGGCAGGATGCCAGCAGCTTTTCCCCGTCGTAGGAAGCGGTCAGGATGCCATCCAGCTTGCGGATCTGCTGCAGCAGTGCCTCCGGCAGTCCGGGAACTTCAATGGTCAGCTTTTCCCCGGTGCGAATCATACTTTTCAGCTCTTCTTTTGTACCGGTGGCCACTTCATGACCGTGATCCATGATCATGATGCGGGAACAGATCTGTTCCACCTCTTCCATATAGTGGGAGGTATATACAATCGTTGCTCCCTGTTGGTTCAGCCGTCGGATCCCTTCCAGAATGCTGTTGCGGCTCTGCGGATCTACGGCTACCGTCGGTTCATCCAGAAAAATCAGTTCCGGCTTATGGGCAATTCCGCAGGCAATATTCAGCCTGCGCAGCAGTCCGCCGCTCAGTTTTCTGGGACGGAATTTCCGGTAATCCTGCAGGGAAGTGAACACAAGGGCTTCCTCCACCAGTTCCCTGCGTTTTTTCTGATCTCCCACATACAGCCCGCAGAAATAGTCAACATTTTCTGCAACGGTCAGTTCATTAAAGACTGCTACATTCTGCATGACTACTCCGATTTTCTGCTTGATATCATAGCTTTCAGGTGTCATTGGTTTCCCGAACAGGTAAATCTCTCCCTTGTCATATTTCAGAAGTGAGAGTATACAGTTGATTGCGGTGGTCTTGCCGCTTCCGTTCGGGCCGAGCAGTCCGAAAATCTCTCCGTCTTTCACACTGAGATTGAAATGATCCAGAGCGATCAGGTCCTTATATCGTTTGACCAGATTAGTAACTTCTGTCATAAGCGTATCCTCCTGTGGTTATGGTGAACAGTTCAGTCATCAGCGGATCGCCCGCGGAGCAGACTGTTCAGTGGCCTGAATGGCGTCAGGCTGAACAATCACTGTTTGTGAGAGTATTATAAGAAAATTTCCGGCGGAGGTACAGTGAGAGGAGTCACAAACGGAAGGGAGAGGAGAATGACAATTGTCATGAAATGAACTGTGTGAGGGACAAGGCGGATGACAGATAAAAAATGGTATGATAAAATGAATCAAACAGTCCGGCATCCCCAAAATGAAGTGAGGGCTGTATAGCTGCTGACCGGAAAAAGGAGCTGTGATGAGACCATTTGTAAATAAACTATTGCTGTTTTCCATGAGTATAATGTTAATGCTGACGGAGGGAAGTTCTGCACGGAATGTATCCGCTATGCTGGCTGCTGTCTGTGTCAGTGCACTGTGCAGTTATCTGGAAGGCAGAAAGGCGGTTCTGTTATCGTGTATTTACTGCGGTGCGGCCTGTATTGCAGAACCGCTCAGATTTTTTCTGCCGTTGATTCTTTATGATTCCATAGACAGAGAAGCGGACGGATGGAAGCGTTTCAGGCCTTGTATGATCTGCCTGATCCCAGTTCTGTGTGAGGCTGGCAGAGGTGTATCGGAAGCGATGCTCAGGAATATAATTTTCTGTCTGACAGCTCTGATTATCGGGGAATACGAGAATCAGAGTGTACGGATGATGCAGAGATATATAGGAATGCGGGATGAGACGAGAGAAAAGGCGCTGAGTCTGGAAACAAGGAACAGGGAATTGCGGGAAAAGCAGGACTATGAGGTTCAGCTTGCGACGCTCAGGGAAAGAAACCGGATAGCAAGAGAAATCCACGATAACGTCGGCCATCTTCTGACACGATCTATTTTTCAGGTCAGTGCCCTGCAGGTTGTTTATGCAGAGAATGAAGGATTGAACCAGCAGCTCATACTGGTACGGCAGACACTGTCAGATGCGATGGATAACATCAGGAACAGTGTGCACAATCTTCATGAAGAATCAATCGATCTGCGGCAGCAGCTGAATCTGCTCACACAGCAGTTTACCTTTTGCCCGGTACGACTGAGCTACGATGCAGGAGTTCTTCCGGGGGAGGTCAAATATATGGTGATTGCTGTAGTGAAGGAAGCCCTGTCGAACGTTGCGCGGCACAGCAATGCGACGGAAGCAAAGGTTTCCTTTCTGGAGCATCCGGGATTTTACCAGCTGATTATTTCTGACAACGGAAGCCGCAGAGATCAGAAAAGACAGGCCGGAGGAGATGGAAGGGGGATCGGACTGCAGAATATGGAGGAGCGTGTGCGGGCACTTGGCGGTGTCTTTCGCATTGATGAGAAGGGCGGGTATCGTGTATTTATAACGGTACCCAGAACACGGAAGGGAACCGGATCAGACATGGAGTAGACGGCTGATTTTGCGCCGCAAACCCCGGGATTCAGGTGCGAAACCGCACCTGAACACCCACGGGACAGCTACTATGGGAACAGCAATCCGTGTCAGGCCACACGGACAGTTAAGGTAGATCGGAAATTGTGAATCGCAGAAATCAGACAGATACAGGAGAGGGGACAGAATGGAACCGAAAATCAAAATTGTGATCATAGATGATGATATATTTGTGTGCCTGTCGCTGAAAACAATTCTTCAGGCAGACCCGCAGATCGAAGTGGCAGCGACCGGAACGGACGGGGAAACGGCAGTGCGCCTTTATCGGGAGCTGCATCCGGATATTTTATTGATGGACATTCAGATGGAAGGAATGAGTGGACTGGAGGCCGGGGAACGCGTTCTCAGCGAAGATGGCAATGCAAGGGTTCTCTATCTGACGACCTTCTCAGATAATGAATACATTGTGAAAGCACTGCGCATGGGAGCCAGAGGATACCTGATCAAGCAGGAGATTGAGGCGATTGCCCCTGCGCTGAAAGCAGTCATGTCAGGACAGAGTGTGTTCGGAAGTGAGATTGTGAGCAGGCTTCCGTCGCTGATGCAGCAGACGGACAGCCCGGAACATGAGCTGACACACTGTGGGATTAATGAGCGGGAACTGGAAGTAATCCGGTTGATCGCGAAGGGGCTGAATAACCGTGAGATTGCCAATACTCTTTATCTGAGTGAAGGAACCGTGCGGAATTACCTGACCGTAATTCTGGACAAACTCGGACTGCGTGACCGGACACAGCTTGCAGTCTTTTATATTACAGGGAAATCCTTCGGAGCAGATAAGAGACTGTGAGTGATCCTTGTTCACCGCCTGGTCGTCCCGCATGTCATGCGGTTCGCGGAGCCAGTGACCGGAATTTACTTTCTGCGTCCGAGCAGCATCAGGAACAGCTTCTGAGGCAGCTCAAATACAAAGACAATCCCCAGTACGATGGCAAATGCAATTTTTACCGCCTGATAGCCGTTTTCCACTGCCAGCTCCAGCTCGTCAGTGACGAGATAATAGGCGGTCCAGTAAACGCCTGCCCCTGGAACAAGCGGGAAAATACCGGAAATCAGGAAAATTGTGACAGGGCAGTGCTGCCAGATCGCCGCCAGCCGGGACAGGAAAATGACGGCCATGGTAGCGGCAAGGGATGCAATTGCTGCACCGGAAGCGTCCAGAAGTGCGCAGTAAACAGCCCATCCTGCGGCGCCGATGACTCCGCAGTAAAAATAGTATCGGCGAGGTACGCCGAACAGGACGGAAAAGGAAATGGTCGCAGTCATTGCCACCAGAAATTGTACAAGCATAGCAGGCATAGGAAACCTCCGTTGGTATGTCAGATTTCAGGGTATTCAGAACAGCAGATGCCGGACAGCCGTTGTTTCCGGCAGATATATTCTGGGCTTTACAGTATCAAATAGTATAGGAATATCGGATATCGGCTGTTCATGACCGATGTGCAGCATGAATCAGGTATAGATAAAACTTCCGGCAAGTCCCGTAATTCCGCGTTCCCGGAACGCGATATACATGAGCCAGACTCATCGCGGCCGGAATATTGTCTGTGTCGTATACAGCAGGGAGCCTCCGTCGATCCGCCCCAGAATGGAGATACCGATTCCCACCCCGATTGCAATGCACAGAAACGAGAGAAGTGCATCCAGCATACGCACGGAGCCAGAAATATAATCTCCGTCCGCCATGTCTCTGATTGCATTTGTGAATGCGACTCCAGGTACCAGAGGCATGATGGAGCCAATAATCATAAAATTCAGATGCTGTCCGATAGTTGCAGCGTAGAGCAGTCCGCACAGCAGAGTCACGAGCGTGCCGCCGCTGATATTGCCTACAATCTTGGACAGGTGGGGAGTGCTGACAAACAGGATATAGACATAGAGGACGAGACCGACCAGAAAAGCAGCCAGACTGTCGCCTAAATTCCCGCCAAACAGATAGCAGAACGCCCCGCTTGCGATTCCGGAAGCGAGGATCAGGGTACGTTTCCGTTTCCCCGGCATCTGCCGGATGCGTTCCAGTTCTTCCATAGCCTGTGAGGCAGTATACATTCCATGTTCAATTTCCCGGGAGAGCTGATTCACTGCGGCCACCTTGTCGAGATGGGAACCGCTGACGGGAATATGCTGGACCTTTGCAAAAAATTTCTCATGGTCATTCCCGCCGGTCATGAAAATACCATTGCTCAGAACAAACGTACTCTCGGACTCAACGCCATAATATCTGCAAATGCGGTCCATTGTTTCCTCTACTCGGAATATTTCTGCTCCGTTTTCCAACAGAATATGCCCGGCTTGTAATGCCAGCTCCATGACCGTCTCTTCATTCTCTTTCTTATCAGGAATACTCAAAGCTGATGCCCCTTTCGTGAGAGAAAAATAAACCCAACCGTATTGATCAGATCGTATCGAAAGTATATCATTTCCGGAGGAATGTTTCAATTGGGAAGTTACAATTCAGCCACATACGGGAGCTGCGTAGTTACTGTTCACTGGTTAGCTGTCCCGCGAGGATTTATCCTGCCCGTCTTTTGGGCAGGATGCCGTCCCTGGCGAAGGGGGTTCAGGTGCAGTATTGCACCTGAATCCCGCTGCGTAAGCAGCAGATAGCCTGCATAGCAGGCGGGTCTGCGGCTTGCAAGGCGTACGGCTGAATATTAACATTGGGCAAATGAAACGTCGGAAAACAGCTTGATAAAGCCATATTGCTATGGTAAGCTGTAGAAATAATAGGTGACATATAGCAGATGAACAGAGTGCGCTAAGCGCAAGAGACGCAGAAAGCCAGTGCACAGCAGTTTGAGGTGAATAAAGTGTTCAAACACAGCGCTTTGTGAGAAAGTTGGGGGAAAGAGATCAGTATGACAAGGGAAAAGCTGGCAGTTACGATATCCGAAACGGAAACCAATAAGACGGTAGAACAATATCTGAAACAGGAGCTGCATTTTACAGCAGCCCAGATCAGCAGTCTGAAATTCCAAGACGGCGGAATTTGCGTCAATGGGATTCAGGCCCGTGTGACGCAGAAGCTGAAGGGCGGAGACCTATTGGAAATCGGATTTGCGAATGCCCGGAATCAGTCTGCACATCTGGTTCCGTCGAAAACGATGCCGGATATTTTGTATGAAGATGAGGATGTCGTGTGTGCAGACAAACCGGCAGGTCTGGTCATTCATCCGTCTCACGGCCATTATCAGGACTCTCTGGCAAATCAGCTGCATGCGTATTTTCTGAATAAAGGAGAAAAGGTGCAGATACGCAGCATCGGGCGGCTGGACAAGGATACATCCGGGGTCGTAGTCTTCGCCAAAAACCAGATCGCAGCGGCAAGATTGTGGCAGCAGCATGAGTCCGGAAGTTTTCGGAAAGAATATCTGGCATGGTGCGAAGGAAAATTTCCGGAACAAGCCTTAAGGGAAGCACAGACAATCGCTCTACCGATAGTGCATATGGAGGGAGAATTGATGAAAATGTGTGTGGCAGACGGATCATACCGGGAGAACTCATCCGGCAACTCAGAGACGCGGTCCCACGCGGGACCAGGAAGAAATCCGGACGGTACAGCGAACAGAAAAAAGCGCTCCGGAGGAGGGATTGCCATAACACATTATCAGGTTGTACGTCAGGAGAAGGGCCGGGCACTGGTGCGGCTCCATCTGGATACCGGGCGTACACATCAGATCCGGGTACACATGACTTATCTGGGGCATCCATTGATAGGGGATCCTCTGTACGGAAATGGGAAAGAAGGGGAGACACATGCGCTGCTGTGCGCCTGCAGGGTCGAATTTGAGCAGCCGTTTTCAGGAAATAAAATAGAGGTGCGTTCCGGATTGGAGGATGATTTCATAATAGAATCTTAGAAACACAAGCTATAATGAATGTTCTTCGGATTTTGACGAACGAACGCCCGCCACGGACCCGGGACACCCCACGCAAACGCGGGTAACGCTCCGACGAGCTAACTGCTAACTCCGACTAAGAAGCTCAGGAGAGCCTTCGCTTCTAAGTCTACGTAAGCAGTGGATCTCGTCTACGCTAAAAGCATCCGCTGAATTGTTTGCTTAGGGATGTCCCGGGTCCGTGACGGGCTGTGTTTCAATAGCTGGAACATAAAGGCTATGGATTTCAATTCCAACAGATTCTTTTCTATGAATTATATGTATTTTTCATGCACAGAAAACGCCCTAAATATTGAAAATAAATCGAAGATACGGATAATCAAGGAGTTGTCAAACCTCCCACTATGCATTGCTGGTAATATCTGCATACCAGTTTTTACATATTTTGTATATGGAATGCCTTATCCGCGTACTGCATCACTGCTGTTTTAAAATTCCTTTATTGAGTGTATTTTGTGCCGCTATCTACTGATTACGTAATTGTGGACACTCTTATGCATGAAGCAGGGATTTGTGATAAAAAACTTTATGTAACTATTTTTTCTATAAGCCAATGAAAACGTAGAGACAGATGCCCCTCCCGTTCTGGGGCATCGTATGAAAACTTCCAGTTCTTTAATTAAACACGAACTTAGTTGTTTTGGCTTGACAAATGGCAGAAATAGCTCTATAAATAGTTCATAAAATGAACTGTTAATAATATAAACTAATTTGGCGAACAGAGGATATGGAATATGACCAACAGGGAACTTCTGAGTGAAGAACTGCTGGATGGCTGGCTTGCGATGTCGCTGGCTATCAGCAATGAGCGGCTGGTATCTGCGATGACATTCAACGAATCAATGGTCTGCAACCTGCTTTACCGGCAGCAGAAAAAGGGACTGCCTCCGCTTACGGCGACAGATCTGTGCAGTCGCCTTCAGATTCTGAAGCCGCAGATGAATGTGATTTTGAACCGTTTGGAAAAGAATGGGATGATTGAGCGGATTCGTTCTGAGACGGACAAGAGGAATGTCCATATTTTGCTGACGGAGAAGGGAATTCCGCTGTATGAGGAAGCGCATCGGGAGATTCTGCGTCTGCCGGAGGGGCTGATTGAGCGGCTTGGTGAAGAGAAGATACAGAACTTTGCCAGGGTGATGAAAGAAGTAGCAGAGTGCTTCAGGGAAATGATGAAGGAACGGTAGGGAATCAGACCGGGCCGGAGTAAAGGACCGGGAGACCAGAGAATAAGATTGATATTGTAAAAAGAGGAGCAGAATATGAAACGAGAATTGATGAATCAGGTGAACGGAATTGTACTGCAGGTATTATACCGTGGATTTCGTGTGTTATATCGTGAGGACAGCCGTGTCCGGGCTGAGATTAAGGGCTGGGATGAGGAACTGACATTGAAGCTGATCTGCGGACCGGGAGGAGCAGCGCTGGCGATGCGCCACGATAGTCAGGATGGAGTCAGGAAAATCCGCAGGGCGCAGCGGTGTGATATCACGATGCGGTTCAAGTCTGTGGAGGGAGCTTTTAAGGTTTTGAGCGGCCGGATGAGCGTTGCAGAAGCGTATGCGGAGCATCTCTTTTTCCTGGAGGGAGATATTTATAAGACGATGAGCTTTGTGCGTTGTGTAGAATACATAGAGAGTTATCTGTTCCCGGGTTTTATGACGCGCCGGATTCTGAAAGAGGTTCCGGAAAAACAGATATCGGCTTTGCAGGTATATGCACTGGCATTGCTGGAGAATGGAAGATAGAGAGGCATGAAAAGATGCGGAAAGGAATCAAATTCTGACGCACAATGACGGCAATGGGAACTCCAATAAGAAAACAGAATTTATGGAATATATTTTGTGAAGAACTGTGGGAAGAATAGAAAAGAGGAAAAATGATGTCATCTTATTTTGAATTTACGAATCCTACGAAACTCTGCTCCGGTAAAGGAGCAATTGACAATCTGGAATATGAACTGGAAATGCTTGGTGTTCATCACCCGATGGTGCTGAGTGACCGTGTATTGGAAAAGATCGGGACGCTTGCAGTCGTGCTGGATGCTTTGTCTGCAATGCAGATCGGTCGTGTATTTACGGATATTCCGCGGGACAGCAGTATTGAGGTGGTAAACCGGATTGCGGAAGAATACCGGGAATTTGGCTGTGATGGTCTGGTAGCGCTTGGCGGAGGAAGTGTGCTGGATACGGCAAAAGGAGTCCGTCTGCTGATCGGGCAGAATGCAGACGATCTTCTGGAACTGATGGGGTGTGAATGTCTGCCGAAGGGGACTGCGGTTCCATTCGTGGCGATACCAACAACAGCGGGAACGGGAAGTGAGGCTACGGCAGTTGCTGTAATTAAGAATCCATCCCTTCATATTAAAATGGAATATATTTCCCAGCAGATTATGCCGGATACGGCAATTCTTGATCCCAGAATGACAGTGACACTGCCTCCGAGGATTACTGCATCGACTGGAATGGATACGCTGTGCCATGCAATTGAGGCATACAGCTGCCTTCAGAAGAATCCTGTCAGCGATGCGTATGCAGCAGCTGCAGTCGGTCTGGTGCGGAAAAACCTGGTCAAAGCAGTGAAGATTGGCAGTTCCAGAGAGGCCAGGATGGCTCTGGCGAATGCGAGTTATCTGGCAGGAGCGGCATTCAGCAACAGTATGGTCGGTGTAGTCCATGCGATCGGCCATGCACTTGGTGGTGTATGTCAGATCCCGCATGGGGATGCGATGAATATCCTGCTTCCGATGGGGATGATATTCAATAAAAAGGTTTGCAGGGATACCTATGGTGAATTGCTGCTGTATCTGGCAGGGCCGGAGGTTTATCAGGCGACGCCGAAGGCAAAGCGGGCGGACAGAACGATCGCGGAAGTTATACGCCTGAGAAAACGCCTGCATGATATAACCGGTCTGCCTGTGACGCTGAAAGAAGCCGGGGCTGATCCGGCAATGTTCCCGGATGTAGCAAGGACGGCGCTGAATGACGGGGCAGTGATTGTAAATCCGCGTCAGGTAACGTATGAAACAGTAATCCGGATTCTTGAACGGTGTTACGAATAAAGAAGAATTTATATGAGTATAAAGTGAATGGAATATAGCTTATCCGGCGGATAGGACAGGATTTCGGACAGTTGTGAAGCCGCGGATATGAATGAAATGGATGAAAAAACGGTACAGATATGTGAACAGCAGCAGAGGAGAGGAATATGGAAATAGAACGTTTGGTACAGGAACAGAAAAACTGGTATGCAAAAGGAAAAACGAGATCAGTGTCATGGAGAATTGGTGCACTCCAGACGTTGAAGAGAGCGGTTCTTGCGCATGAAAAAGAAATTCACGAGGCTCTGCAGCAGGATCTTGGCAAATCCTCTTTTGAGGGATATATGTGTGAGACGGGGATGGTTCTCAGTGAGCTTTCCTATATGATTTCCCATCTGCGCCGGTTTGCAGGAGAAAAGCGTGTGCCGACGCCGCTTGCACAGTTTCATGCAAAGAGTTTTACATCACCTGAGCCATACGGTGTTGTGCTTGTGATGTCACCGTGGAACTATCCGTTCATGCTTTCGCTTGAGCCGGCCATCGGTGCGATCGCGGCTGGTAACTGTGTCATTGTGAAACCGAGTGCCTATGCGCCTGCCACCTCAGCAGTGATTGCAAAGCTCATCCGTTCCTGCTTCTCTCCGCATTTTGCAGCAGTCGTAGAAGGCGGAAGGGCTGAGAATACGAAGCTGCTGGAACAGCGTTTTGATTTTATTTTCTTTACGGGAAGTGTAGCGGTAGGAAAGCTTGTGATGAAAAAAGCATCCGAAAACCTGACTCCCGTATGTCTGGAACTCGGCGGAAAGAGTCCGTGTATCGTAGACCGTACAGCTAATCTGAAGCGGGCGGCGCAGAGGATTGCATTCGGAAAATATCTGAATCTGGGACAGACGTGTGTTGCACCTGATTATCTGTTCGTACATGAAGATGTGAAGGACAGGCTGCTCGACGAGATAGAGAAATGTATCAGAAAGCAGTTTGGGGAGAATCCGCTCGACAATCCGGATTATGGAAAGATCGTCAATGAAAAGCATTTCCGCAGGATACTCGGACTGATGCGTGAGGAAAAGGTCAGAATCGGAGGAGCGGCAAAGGAGTCAACGCTTCAGATCGAACCCACTGTTTTGGTGGATGTGGAACCTTCCAGTCCGGTGATGCAGGAAGAGATTTTCGGGCCGGTTCTTCCGGTTTTGACGTTTCGTGAGATTTCTGAGGTGATTACGTATGTGAACCGGCATGAAAAACCGCTTGCATTGTATCTTTTTACAAACAGCAGAAAATGCGAACGTCAGGTGCTGAAATCCTGCAGCTTTGGAGGCGGCTGTATTAATGATACCATTATCCATCTGGCTACTTCAGCGATGGGGTTTGGAGGTGTGGGCGGCAGCGGCATGGGAAGCTATCATGGAAAGGACAGCTTCGAATTGTTCAGTCACCGCAGAAGTATTGTGAAAAAATACAACTGGATCGATATGCCGATCCGGTATCAGCCTTATCAGGAATGGAAACGGTTGCTTTTGAAGCTGTTTCTGAAATAAAAACATTGCAGAGTGGACAGAGGAAAAGAGAAAAACAGAGAATCAGAAGCCTGAAAATCAGTTGGGATATGGGAAAAGCGTCGGGAAAGGCGCTTTTTCTTTTTCATGAAATTTGTGATAGCCATTTTTAGAAAGTAATGATATGATAATCTATCGGAGACAGCATTTTTTGTCGAAATGCTGCCGCAGTCTGGGACACAGAGAGGAACAGAATATGGAAATCACGACTTTTTTATCATTTTTGGAAAAGACAGAAAAGCTGAAATGCAATACGCGGCATTCGTGGACTTCTACCGGACGGCATGAGAGCGTGGCTGAGCATAGCTGGCAGCTCGCACTGATGGCCTATCTTCTGAAGGATGAATTTCCGGAATTGGATATTTCAAAGGTTATGCTGATGGGGCTGGTGCATGATTTTGGAGAGGCAATTACAGGAGATATCCCCGCATTTGAGAAAACCGGGGAAGATGAAAAGACAGAAGATGCTGCAGTGCGTTCACTGCTGTCTGTCCTGCCGGAGGAACATCAGCAGGAGTTGACAGGACTCTTTGCAGAGATGAATGCGATGGAGACCGGAGAGGCGAAACTGTATAAGGCGCTGGATAAGCTGGAGGCATTGATTCAGCATAATCAGGCGGACATTTCGACATGGCTGCCGCTGGAGTATGATCTTCAGATGACGTATGGGACGAAGGAATGCAGCTTTTGTGAATATATGGAGCAGCTTCGCGAGAGAGTGAGGGAGGACTCACGGAGGAAGATCGCAGAACAGAGCGGGAATAGTGCGGACGCGGATATCCGGAATGAAGTGTAATTATCCTGCGGATGATAAAAGAATAAGGGATTGCACTGGATATGAATGATCATGGTGTGAACCGTGGTTTACAGAAGATCATATTTTAAGATAAGGAATGTGAATCACAGACAATCTTAAAATGAAGAGGTGTCTGTTTCGCAAACCTTGGTTGGTAAGGGAAATAACAGGATTTGGAGAAAAATTTATGGCAGGTTTGAATATAAAGGTGGCGAAATTCGGCGGCAGTTCTCTGGCAGATGCAGGGCAGTTCCGCAAGGTGAAGAGAATCGTGGAGGCAGATCCGGCAAGGCGGTATATTGTACCGTCTGCTCCGGGGAAACGCAGCAGGGAAGATGAAAAGGTGACGGATTTGCTCTATTGCTGTTATGAGGAAGCACGTCATCACCGCAATTACAGTGGGACATTGCATAAGATCAAGAGGAGATATCAGGAAATCATCGAAGACCTGGGGCTTGTACTGTCATTGGAAGCGGAGTTTCAGAAGATAGAGCGGGCATTTCTGGAAAATGCAGGATCAGAATACGCTGCATCGCGCGGAGAGTATCTGAACGGTATGATTCTTGCTGATTATCTGGGATATCAGTTTGTGGATGCGGCCGGTATAGTCCGGTTCAGCAAAGAAGGGAAATTCGAGGATGAGAGGACGAACTTTTTCCTGAGGGATAGGCTTGCAGGAATTGAGCGGGCAGTCATTCCGGGATTCTATGGTTCCGATGATGCAGGAAATATTCATACGTTTTCCAGAGGCGGTTCTGATGTGACAGGAGCAATTGTGGCGCGTGCCGTGCATGCGGATCTCTATGAGAACTGGACCGATGTCCCCGGATTTCTGCTGACAGATCCCCAAATTGTGGAACATCCTAAGAAAATCGATGTCATGACCTATGGGGAACTGCGTGAACTGTCATATCGGGGAGCATCGGTGCTTCATGAGGAAGCTGTTTTTCCGGTACGCAGGGAAGGAATCTCGATTCACATCCGCAATACGAATCACCCTGAGGAGACAGGAACGCTGATCTGCAGCAGGGTGAAACCGGAAGATATGGTTCCGATTACCGGAATCGCAGGTAAGAAGCATTTTACGGCGATCAGCATTGCCAAGAACAGGATGAACGCGCAGGCCGGTTTCTGCAAGAATCTTCTGGAAGCATTCGAAGAGAATGATATTACTTTTGAACATTTGCCATCCGGAATCGATACGATCAGCGTGATCCTTCCACAGGAGGAATATGAACGAAAAGAAGAAAGGATCATGTCTTCCCTGCAGCGGCGTCTTCGACCGGATAAAATTGAGGTGGATGACGATATGGCGCTGGTGACGGTCGTGGGCAAAGGAATGCGTTCTGTGAGCGGAATTGCGGCGCGGTTCTTCACAGCGCTCGGGCAGGCTGAAGTGAATATCAAGATGATCGATATGGGCTCCAATGAGGTGAACTGTACGATCGGAGTCAGCAATCAGGATTTCGAGGCGGCAGTCCGGGCCTTATACGATGCACTTGCATAAAATGTTATTCGTGTTTAGTTGACGATGGACGGACGCCGGGAATCCGCATTTGGGCTGCTCT
>JAUNGL010000235.1 GCA_030524665.1 Lachnospiraceae bacterium
GTTGTCGTGATGCATGGAAGAGGCGGAACCGCGGAAAGCTTTTTTGATATCAGTGCGATGTCTGTAGTGGCAGAAGCACGTCGGTTTCTTGTGGTATTTCCTCAGGCAGGGATCCATCAGCAAAAGCCGGATGGATTAAAAAACATACTTTACTGGAATGGGAGTTATGAAGGCAGGCCGGTGAATGATGTTGGATTTATCCGGTCCATGGTAGAGGATGTGGCCGAGAGATTACCGGTTGACCGGAAACGGATTTATGCCTGCGGCCAGAGCAGCGGCGGAATTATGGCGGATGTACTTTGCGGCAGCGCAGGCGATTTGTTTGCAGCATGTGGGAGCTGGTCCGGAATGTATCATCCCAAAAAGGTTCACAGCACATATGAAAAAACAGAGGACGTGGTTCCGACCTTATTTATCTGTGGGAATAAGGATCGTTTTTGTACAGAAGAAACAGAAGACGAAGAATTTCCATTTTCATTAATCCCGGAATTGCGGAAAGATATTGTTGAAAAAATAGAACGTTACCATTTGGATAAAAACCATGTCCAGACCTGGACGACGTGGCCTGTCACATGGTACAGTTACCCGAACAGTCAGGGGATACCGCTTTTAACGGTGGGGATTGTCAGTGATATGGCACATGCAAACTATCCGGAAGAGAGTTGGATTACATATGATCAGTTTTTTTCACAGTTTGCAAAAGATGAGGATGGAAATTTATGTTACCGCGGCGAGAGGGTTTTGGTATAGCGTATTCGCTTAAATGGGGGAAAAGAACATGAGTAAAGAGAACAAGAATAAAAAATTTGCAGTACCGCACCAGTTAATTATTATTCTGATAATTGCCTTTTTGGCTATGATTGCAACTTATCTGGTTCCGGCAGGACAGTATGAGAGTATAGAAGTGAACGGAAGGACGGCGATCGATGCTAATTCATTTTCTTATATTGAGCAGACTCCAGTGTCGCCCTGGAATGCTCTTCTGGCCTTGCCGCAAGGCTTTTCAAAGCAGGTTAGTATCATTGTAATGGTTCTTATGATCGCTGCATCGATGGAAGTGATCAATGCGACACAGGTATTCGATGCGACAATTGGAAAGCTGGCTGCAAAATATAAGAATAACCTGTATCTGATTATACCGGTCTTATTGGGATGTTTTTCCATTCTTGGAGCTATGGGAATCAATACCCCGATTATTGCGTTTGTTCCGCTTGCACTGCTTTTGGGATATAATCTGGGCGGTGATGCTATGATCGGCGTGTCGCTTGCACTGCTTGGAATGACCTGCGGGCTGGCGGGAGGCGCCTTCTGTTCTTCTTCTACTGCAGTGGCACAGGGACTGGTTGGCCTGCCGCAGTTTTCCGGATGGCAGCTTCGGGTGGCAGCTACAGTAGTATTCTGGGCATTTACGTCTGTTTTTCTGATCCGTTATACCAAAAAGGTACAGGCAGATCCGAAAGCAAGTATTCTTTATGGAGTGTCTGGAATTAAGAGCCAGGTTGAGGAAAAGAAAACGGCAGAGTTAACACCCCGCAAGATCTGTACTTTGGTAGCGTTTTTGATTGGCTTTGTCGTAGTAGTTTATGGTGCAACTCATGGATGGAGCACGTCAGATCAAATACCGGTTGTATTTATGCTTACAGCAACTGCCTGCGGACTGATTTCCGGCATGTCACCAAATGATATGGCAAAGCACTTCATAAATGGAGCAAAATCAGTAATCGGTGTTTGCGTTATCATAGGATTTGCGACAGGTATCAATATTATTTTGACAAATGGGAATATACTGTATACGATTGTACATGCATTGAGCAGCCTGTTTGTCAATAGTTCCAGCTTCGTATCTGCGATTGGCATGTATATTTGTAATTTGCTGATTAATTTTGTTATCTGCTCCTCTTCGGGACAGGCGACAACAGTCATTCCGATTTTTTCCGGTATGGGAGATGTTCTTCAGGTTTCCCAGCAGTCTATCGTACAGACCTTTAATTTTGGAGATGCCATCACAAATGTTATTACACCGCTGTCGGGGACTTTGATGGCAAGTATCGGATTTGCCGGGATTTCTCTGGATCGCTGGGTTAAATTTGTGTGGAAATGGATTTTGATGAGCGTGCTGGCAGGAGGCATTTTTGTCATAATCGGAGTAGCCATTGGATACGGACCTTTTTAAGGATGTACAGATGCAGAAGATCAGAGGAGATTATTCAGAGGGAGGAAGGAAAAGATGGATTACGCAAAAGAATCCTTGAAAATGCATTATGATTTGAGAGGGAAAATTGAGATTACTGCCAGAGCGGCAGTAGATACGAAAGAGGCGCTCAGTCTGGCCTATACTCCGGGAGTAGCCGAGCCCTGCCTGCAAATTCAAAAGGACGTCAGTAAGAGCTTTGACCTGACCAGAAGGTGGAATACGGTTGCGGTAGTGACCGATGGTACAGCCGTTTTGGGCTTGGGGGATATTGGACCGGAAGCAGGA
>JAUNGL010000236.1 GCA_030524665.1 Lachnospiraceae bacterium
TGCCACGGCAACATTTGCAGAAGCCCCATGGGGGAATTTATTTTCAAGGATCTGGTAAAAAAAGCGGGTCTGTCGGATCAGTTCATGATTGCGTCCGCAGCTACAAGCTATGAGGAAATCGGTAACCCGGTTTATCCGCCGGCGCGCCGTAAGCTGAAGGAACATGGTATTTCGACGGATGGCAAATATGCTGCCCATCTGGAACGCAGCGATTATGATAAGTATGATTATCTGCTTGGAATGGAGCAGTATAATATACGCAATATGATCCGGATTCTCGGCAGTGACCCGCATCATAAGGTGTGCCGGTTGCTGGATTTTTCAACACGGCCGAGGGATATTGAGGACCCGTGGTATACGGGGGATTTTGAGACGGCATACAGGGATATCCTGGAGGGGTGTGAGGCGCTGCTTGTGCATATTCGGAATAAGGAGCATATTTGATGAAGGACTGCTGGCCTGGCTTGGTATTATGTGCTGTGCAGGGCAGATGTAAGAGCTGGATATGGAAGTAATGAGCAGATATGAAAGTGATATTATGACGGTAATACTCTGACGGTAATACCGGGAGATTGGAGGAGAGGTCTATGAGCGGGAAAAGGGAGAATTATATCACATGGGATGAATATTTTATGAGTGTTGCGATTTTGGCTGGGATGCGGTCGAAGGATCCGAATACACAGGTAGGGGCCTGTATTGTAAGTGCCGATAATAAGATTCTGTCGATGGGATATAATGGGCTGCCGGTTGGATGTTCTGATGATGAGTTTCCATGGTATCGTGAGGGCGAGACGCTGGAGACGAAGTATCCGTATACGGTTCACAGTGAATTGAATGCCATTTTGAATTACCGCGGCGGAAGCCTGGAGGGAGCTAAGCTTTATGTTTCTCTGTTTCCCTGCAATGAATGTGCCAAAGCGATTATTCAGGCGGGAATTAAGACGGTGGTTTATGATGAGGACAAATATGCGGACACGCCGTCCGTGATTGCTTCCAAGCGTTTGATGGATGCGGCGGGGGTGAGATATTACAGGTATCAGAGAACCGGAAAGCGGATTGAGATTACAGTGTGAGGAAAAAGCTGACCACCTGGTTTGAAACAGGAAAAAGACCTCCGGGTCTGCCTGTCCGTTTGTGCAGGACGTCCCGGAGGTTTTAAATATGTTCAAAATTATCTGCGATGGCCTTATGCAGGGCATTTTCTTTCAGGATTCTCGTACTCTTCAATATATCTCTGCAATTTTCCAAATGCCCCTTTATAAATGAGTGAAAGCAGTTTGTCGGTCCGCCGCAGTGCTTTCTGCATGTTTTCCTGGGAGATCAGTCCGTCACGCTGCGCATCGGCAAGTTCATCCAGGTCTACGACACGCACAAAGCCGTCCGGATAGACGATCACATCGACAAGCAGATCTGTAAAGATGTAAGTGTTTGACGAAGGATCAAAGGTATGGGTGATAATATCACAGTACCAACTGATCAGATTCCCTGCGTGGTCATAAAATTTGCTGACCTTGAAGCCGCGCTCCAGAAAGTAGCAGGAATATCCGTGATCCAGTGTTTTTTTGGGGCGGATTGTAGTCCATTTGGTGATTATGACTTCGGGATCGATATGAAGGATCACATCATCTTCCAGAAGAATACACTCTTCCGGAATGATCCGTTTTCTGTAGAGCTTTACTTCATTCATGTGCGTCCTCCTCCGAATTGATAAAATAGTATATAGATACGGGGCAATTTTTCTTTGTAAGAGCATAGCAGAAAAAGATAAAAATGTCTATACAAAATTGTGGTTTCAGTGCAAATTTTATTACTAATTATTGCTGTTCGCGGACCGCAGGGCCGTGAATAGTAATACTGATTTTGTTACTGTTGGCTATTGTTTACGGGGAGCTGTCCCATGTGAATTTAGCCGGCTCAGCTTTTGGGCAGGATGCTGTTTCCGACGAAGGAGGGTCAGGTGTATTTCTGCACCTGAATTCCGAATTTTGTGGTGCTAACTTTGCGCCTAAGGTACAGGTTCTGCCCAGAGGGTATGATATGTACAATTGTTTGTCTGGAAGGGTGCCAGACGCAGTCTGATGGATTCCCAGGAATCTGGAGTGTGTTACTTTCGAGGAGTACAAGGTCGTGAATAATAACTGAATGTAAGTTACTGTTCACGGGGGAGCTGCCCCGCGAGGTGTTTCCGGGCAGAATGCACGGAAATCCCGAATGTAATTTCACATTTGAAATTGTGGGTAAGCTGCTCTTGATTTGCCTCTTGCCAGCTGTTATAATTTTTGTAACTCAAAGGGACAGGGAGGTTTTCAGTTCCACGGGCGATGAGGGCAGACACAGGCGTTCGCGGGATTTCACCTGGTAAGACAAGCGCCGGAATCGCTGGATTCTGGCGCACTATGAGAAGGAGTTTCTTT
>JAUNGL010000053.1 GCA_030524665.1 Lachnospiraceae bacterium
AGCATGCCGTGATCACAAAAACCATCATTTCCATTTGTCGTTATCAAATTTTTTCTGGCAATCTCAAAAAATATCTGCCAGGCGAAGCTGCCTGTATGGTATTATATAATTACAACTCCTTTATTGATGGATGGTTGATCCTTTTGGAACAACTGAATTGTACCTTAAATTATTGTGGAGCTGTCTTATTTTGCAGCAAAAAAATCACGTATTCATACGTCTTCCTGCATTTCACAACATCTGACGTATCAGGAAACAGAAAGGAGCTTCTATATGAAAATAGCCGGTCTGCAAAAACTGACTCTGCTTGACTATCCAGGCCGCCTTGCGGCTGATCTGTTCCTTCCCGGATGCAATTTCCGCTGTCCGTTCTGTCAGAACAGCAGCCTTGTTCTGCCAGACTCTATCACTCAGGACAAAGCTTCCGGCATATCAGAGGAGGAGCTTTTTCATTTTCTTCGGAAAAGAGCCGGTATCCTTGACGGCATCTGTATCACCGGTGGGGAGCCCACCCTGCACAAAGAGCTTCCGGAGCTGATCCGGCGTATCCGGGCACTTGGATATCAGATTAAGCTGGACACGAACGGAACCAATCCCGACATGCTTACTGCGCTTTGCAATGATGGACTGCTTGACTTCGTCTCCATGGACATCAAATCAGGTCACAGGAATTATCCGAAAACAGCCGGGCTGGACGGGGACTGTACACATCTGATGAAAAAAGTGGAGACATCTGTCGACTTTTTACTAGCCGGCAGTATTGATTACGAATTCCGTACTACTGTGGTGAAAGGACTTCATACCTCTGAGGATTTCGAGGATATTTCCCGCTGGATTGAAGGATGCCGCGCTTACTGGCTTCAATCCTTTCGCGACTGTGATTCTATCCTGCTGCCGGATCATTCCTTCTCTGCCTATACGGAAGAAGAAATGCATCACTTCCTGCGTATTGTACGCAAAACAATCCCTCACGCCAGGCTGCGCGGAAGCGAAACGGAATAAGCAAAAGGGAGGAGCTTTTTCACTCCTCCCTTTTGCTACCCTCATGCTGCAAAATCCGATACCAGTAGCCATATGGCTGACAGCCGCCTTCTTCCTCTGCATATTTGAAATTCGGAAATCCAAACATCACTGCCATATATTTTTCCTGCGGATCCATAATTCCAGGAACACCAAGCACGTAATTTCCTTCTTCCGTTATCCCCAGCATCAGATGCCTGTAGTTGTGAAAGCCATGAAGCAGAAAACTGTTTCGCCCGGTCCTGCACCGCGCTCTCTGCAGTCTTGCAACATCGCATGGCATGATACGGATACACCTGCTGATTTCCGTATCCATAAACGGCTGAAACTGCACCCGGTTTCGGTACAGGTCTTCGCATAACAGCTCCATTTCCCTCTGATCATCTGTTTCTGTTTTCAACACGGCAGCTTCCGGACTATCACCGCCTCTTTCTCCCGTTTTATTCGTTCCCGGTGCAATCATTTGATCTGACGAATTCAAAAATTTTTGTGCATTCTCTTCGTCTGTACTTATCTTTTCTGCATTGATTCCTATCGTATTTTCCCCTTCTGTATCCGTCTCTTTCATGCTGCTTTCTTCCTGTTGTTCTGCTGAAGAATCCAGCCGCAGACCTGCATTGTATTCTTTCTGGGGTTTTTCAGAAGGCTCCGCAGTATTCTGTGTTTCCTGTAATTCTATACTATACGCGGCAACCTCCGTCTCCTCCACTGCTGCTTTTGCACCATGATCACTTCCGTCAGTTTTCTCCGTATCCGCTATCCTGATTCCGCCATCCCACTGCATCGTCTGTTCCGGGCTTCCCGGCGCTTCCTCTTTCGTCTCATTCAATTCAGGCTTTTCCTCCGGCAATTCTCTTACAAGCTGTTCCGGACTGAATGGCTCATCATCCCATACAGTGATAAAGCTCCTGTCATCTCCGCTCTGAATGAAGATTCCGGAGAGATCTTCCATTCTATACTTTTCCATCCAGAGCACTTCTCCTGCACGATACGCCCACTCCTCCATCATTTCTCTGCCTGCACGCATCGTTCCCATAGGAAACATCAGCAAATGCTTTCCTTCACGTACAAAACCAGATACTTCCACGGGAGGTCTTGGATGTACATGGGCTGTCAGGCGGAATAAAATCCGCCAGCCCCCGTTTCTTAATTCCACTTTGGCAAATCCAACATTCTTCTGCTTTTTTCCGTCTATGTATTCATAAAAATAAGCAACAAAGCGTCGATATTCCTGCATATGATTCCACATCCTTTCCTGTTCTTGAAAATATATGTGGTATCTGTCAGAAATATTACTTAAAATCAACATCATTTCAGACTTTATGCTCTGAATTTCACGGCTGTACCGTGATTCTGCCCGAACCGTGTCGGCAGAATTTCCCATCCTGCTTCAACCCGCTAAATTTGATCTGTTCTCGAAAGCTCCGCTTTGGGATCAGTGAAAAACTTCTCAATGGAGGACAGGGCCATGCCCTGACAATCGAAAAAACTCCCGCAGATCTACATCTGCAGGAGTCCCCTTCTTATATCAGCTTTTAACTATCCGTATTCGATTACATTACAATACCCTGAGCAAGCATAGCATCTGCTACCTTCTCAAAGCCTGCGATGTTTGCACCTGTTACGTAATTGCCTTCTACACCGTAACGCTTTGCTGCATCAGAAATCTTAGCATAGATATCATTCATCATCTGCTGAAGCTTTGCATCTACCTCCTCGAATGTCCAGCTCATACGCATGCTGTTCTGGCACATCTCAAGTGCGGAGGTACCTACTCCACCTGCATTGGATGCCTTGCCCGGCAGGAACAGGAAGCCATTCTCCAGGAAGAAGTCTGTAGCTTCTCTTGTACTCGGCATATTTGCACCTTCTGCAACGATCTTACATCCGTTCGCCATCAGTGTCTTCGCATCCTCAAGGTTCAGCTCGTTCTGAGTTGCACACGGAAGAGCAATATCACACTTGATGCTCCAGATACCCTTGCCCTCTGTATATACAGCGCTTGCTACCTGATCCGCATACTCTTTGATTCTGCCGCGGCGTACTTCCTTGATATCCTTCACAATGTCAAGCTGGATGCCTTCCGGATCGTAAATATATCCGTTGGAATCGCTCATTGCCACAACCTTTGCTCCAAGCTGCTGAGCCTTCTCTGCTGCATAGATGGCCACGTTACCAGAACCGGATACTACAATCGTCTTGCCTGCAGTTTCCATCTGATGATCCTTCAGCATAGCGTCCAGAATATATACAAGACCATATCCCGTAGCCTGTGTACGAACGAGAGAACCGCCCCATGTCAGGCCTTTTCCTGTCAGGACACCTTCATACAATCCTGTCAGTCTCTTATACTGTCCATACAGGAATCCGATTTCTCTTCCGCCTACACCGATATCACCGGCCGGAACATCCTGATCAGCCCCGATGTACTTGGAAAGCTCTGTCATAAAGCTCTGGCAGAACGCCATTACTTCACGGTCTGATTTACCCTTCGGGTCAAAATTGGAACCACCCTTGCCGCCGCCGATCGGAAGCCCTGTCAGAGAGTTCTTGAAAATCTGCTCAAATCCAAGGAACTTCAAAATGCCCTGGTTCACTGACGGATGGAATCTGAGTCCTCCCTTATACGGTCCGATTGCACTGTTGAACTGTACGCGGTAGCCCTTGTTGACCTGAACCTTGCCATTGTCATCTACCCACGGTACTTTGAAGGAGATGATGCGCTCCGGCTCAACCAGACGCTCCAGCAGGCTTGCTGCACGGTACTTTTCCTCATTTGCGTCAATTACCAGCTTCAGAGAATCCAGTACTTCCTTCACTGCCTGATGGAATTCCGGCTCTCCTGGGTTCTGTGCCACGACGCGGTCATAAATCTCTTCTGTGTAAGACATAAAAATTGGCCCCCTTGCCATAATTAGATTAACTTTGTGTACGTAAAAATACCCGCAGCATCCGCCACGGGTATTCTCTTTTATGCTCCGTTGCACACATGCGAAACTATTATACACTGCCCTTCACTATTTGGCAATTATTTTTTACACCCGTGCGTTAAAGTTTTACTATGATAACGTGATTCTTTTTCTTTCAGGCCTCTAATTTGTGCAATCTGGACAAAAGCTTTCTGTGAGTTTCAGGCGAACATTTATTCATCCATATTTTCTGTATAATCTGCCAGCGCACCCAGCTCCAGATCTACTTTTTCTTCCTCATACTCGCCGTTCTTCTACTCGCTGATTGTTACCGTCACAGTTTCACCGGCTGCATAATATGCCAGCATATCCTTCAGCCCAGACATCGAAGTCACACCGCTGCCGTCAAACTTCACGATAACGTCACCTTTCTTGATACCAGCTTCCTCAGCCGGGCTGTCTTCCTGGACATCTGTCACATAAATTCCCTTCGGAATTCCATACAGAGTTGTCATCTCATCCGATACACCCTGTCCTGAAATACCAATGTATGCACTTTCATCTTCGGCTACAGTCTCAGTTCTTGTCTTCTTATTCATCAGATCCTCAAGAATCGGCTCTGCATAGGAAATCGGGATTGCATAACCCATTCCTTCCACACCGTTGGATGCTGCTTTTGCGGAATTGATACCGATCACATGACCGTTCATATCCAACAGGGCGCCGCCGCTGTTGCCCGGGTTGATCGCTGCATCAGTCTGAATCAGCTCTGCATTGTAGCCATCCAGATCAATCGTACGATTCAGTGCACTGACAATACCAGTCGTTACGGACTGTCCGTATCCAAGTGCATTACCAATCGCTACTACCTGCTCACCTACCAGCAAATTATCGGAGTTACCGATCTCGGCAATCCGGATCGCATCCAGCGTATCTCCCGGAATATCCTCGATAGCCACAGCTACTACCGCCAGATCATTTGACGGATCGGTTCCCTTTACAACTGCTTCACATACTTCATCATCGACAAACCCTACGGAAAGCTCTGTGGCATCCTCAACCACATGATTGTTCGTGCAAATCAGCAGCTCCGTGTCGCTCTTCCCGATAATGATACCGGAACCTGCGCTCACGCTCTCATATTCATACGTTTTCGGCTGTCTGCCGTAACCATATCCATAAATCCCGAACTGGCTGAAAATATCCTGCACTTCTGTTACCGACTTATTCGTAATAGATACAACTGCCGGCATCACGGCTGCCGCCACATCGGAAACTCCTGTGATCGTTCCGTCTGCCTTTACTTCTGTGCCATCGACATCTGCTGCTGTCAGCAATGTATATCCGCCATCTGTATTATCTGCTGCTTCATTATTTTCTTTGTCTGCAAATCCTGTCAGACCTGTGAATGCTCCTGCCGCCAATACGCCTGCACACAACAATGGAATCAATGTACGTCTCTTCATATAAATGCCTCCTCATATGCGGGACAGTTTCTATATCAAAAACATGTTTCATGCTGTCCTGATTTCTTTTTGTTGATTCAGAGTATAGACCCGGCATTTGTTAAATCTGTGTTGGAACTGTGGAGCATTTGTGGTAAATTTGTGTTCATTTTGTGAACTGCGGCCGAGCACCTACGAATTATCCTGATTTTATCTTATTTCTCGTCATGCGCATATTTCATGTTTTACACCACTTTACACCATTTAGAGAGAAACGCTCAATTTCTCCATTTTCTGCATCTCGGAGTTGATTGTTTCCTGCATAACATGACAGTATAAGTCCATTGTCATACTTAACGTACTATGTCCCAGTATTTTCTGTAATGTCTTAAGATTCATTCCATCATTAGTCTTAACTGACGCCCAAATGGGGGTGAGTGATTATCAACGTCAGGCGCATAAACCCTCTCAGACTTCGTAGAACGTCCGTGCACAGCCCCAACTTCTCCGTCCAGAGCTTTGAACCGGGGGACGTGCTCTCACCCATTCCGAGTCTTTGCGGAAGGTGGTGATTATTATGAGTACATATGAGGAATTAAGCTTGATTGTAAGCGTTGCTCTACTGATCGTAGCAATTCTGAATTATACACATAAGAAATAGCCGTCCTGCTCCTGAGAAAAGTAGACGGCTATTTCTTAATAGTATCGTAAAATTGTTTCGTCGGGACGGGTGAATGGCAGTCACCTTCCGGCTGTCTTTGTAAGTATAATATAAGTCCTGTTCAATTATTTGTCAAATATTCCTTCATGTCCGGTAGATAGTAAATAGTTATTAAAAATTTTCTCAAATACGGCATTTCATATCTTAGCCTACCAAGACATCGGGCTGCATCTCTCTCGTCCCGATCTGGTGTCCCATTTATTACAATTTTGATGTTCAACTTTTCCAGAGAGCCTTTTATTTACTGGATTTTTTGAGTTTTAACCAACCCCCGGTCTGCGTCACGAGACATTGCTTCATCTATAGCACGATTAATAAATGTGTTGGTACTTTCACCCATGGTAGCTGCATGAGCTTGAATAATTTCTTTTTGCCTAGAGCGTGTTTGAAAATTGCTTTCCGTGAGATGTGCTTCCCAGTTTGTGGGAGATTTGCCCCAAATGAGGGAGACGTAGCGGGCTACGTTGACCGAATGCGGGGTAAATATGCCGCAAAGTGGGGAGTGCAGATCGCGGGAATGAATTTTCAAACACGCTCCAGGGAAGAGCTTACGGAATAACAGTGTAAATTCGATAGAATCATACGAGTTATCGGATTTATAGTATCTGTCTTTATCAAACTTTGAAAGTACAGACACATATGAAAGTTTAAATAAAACAGATCTGTACAATCCGGGTTTTTTATACTTTCTTTCTGTATTTGCTGTTTTTATAATTGTATGTAATATAAATACTGCATTAATCCATCGTTCATGCAGCGTCCTGCTTATAATTTTAACAGCTTTTCGATACTCACAAAAATGGCAGTCTGCCATACTTCGACTGACTGCCACTTTTATACTGTTTGCTTCTATATTGCTGTGCTTAACAATTGCTGACGCTTCCCGCCATGATTCATTCCATAAACAGCACTATCCCAAACCATGTCACAACATTCGCCCCGTTCATAAACTCAATCCCCGCCCTCTCCGCCAGTACGGGTACAATGATTCCGTAGCCCTCGATGCACGGCAGCATCTGTTCCGGATGGCGGCAGGGCTGGGAGGGATATGCGCAGTGCTCACAGATCGCGCAGGATTCTCCGGACATAGCCAGCGTCTTCCCGAAATAAGGCTGAAACATCTGCTGAATTTCCTTTGTCACCGCCTCGTGAGCACTGCGCGTAGCCAGTGTCTCTTCCATGTTGGCCGCATCCTGTACCTCTGCGATTGTCGTAAAAACAAATACATGTGAATATGCTTCGCAGCGGTGTCTGCACTCCTCCACGGTTCCGACTCCCGGCGGGCAGGACCAGCTCGTCCCGTACCTCGGACATTCCGTACGGCAGATATGGCGCACTTTTTCCGAAAATTCTATCTCGCTGACATCCAACCATGCATACTGTACGATCGGAAGTTCCATTAGCTTTGCTTCCAGTTCCTGTATTTTATGTTCCAATAATTTCCTCATTTGCGTTGCCCCTGTTCCTTTCCAATCATTGCTTTTTCCGTCTATCATTGCCTTTCCACCGAACGCTCCAGTCTGACGCAATGCAAAGCACAGCTTCGCCTGACTGCACTTCCTGTCTGTGTATCTTCTGGGCATGAGTCGTTCCCTGCTTTACCGGCTCCGCAGTTCTTGCCTGTGACTGGACTGTTTGCCTTCTACTATATAGTAAAACCTACCATCCTGCAACTTTACCTTGATTTTTCATACGAATATTGATATCTTTTAGTTATTGTTCTCTCTGTGAACAGCAATATCATGTACTATGATTCCTAACCAATTCAGCCACAGACAAAGGAGTGAATCTATGACGATACAAATATTGACCATTGCTGGAGTTTTAGTCCTTTATTTCTTTCTTTTTTATATGGTCGGCTCGCTGGCCCTGCACTTTTTTCCGGCATCCGGGGATGATATCAGGCTTTCCTACCGTCTGATTATCGGTTTTTTTACATATCATTTTCTTTTTACGGTGCTGGCACTTCCGATGAAATTCCTGCTCCTGCCGCTTTCCTGGCTGTCGGCCGCATGGGCAGGTGTCCTGATCATTCTGACAGCGCTTTTTTTCATTCTTGAGAGAAAGGCGTTTGCGGAGCGATTCCGCAATGGCAGAAAAACAGTCCATATCGGTGCGCTCCTGCTCATGCTGGGGATTATCGTCCTTCAGGTCATCTGGTTTAACCTGAATGACGAAACGTATGCGATCTGGGATCAGTCGTATTACCTCGGTGATACTGCGACCTCCCTGTATACCAATACGATCAGCCAGTACAACCCTTATACCGGAAATCCTCTCGATAACCTGAACAGTGAGTATCTGCTCGAGACTTTCCAGAATCACAGCTCTGTGATGTGTCAGCTTCTCCACATCCATCCGATGATCGAGGTTCTGACTGTGATGGGAACAGTTGTCATCATCCTATACCAGCTGATTTTTTATGAAATTGGTATGGTATTATTTCGAAAGAACAGACTCAAGAGTGCCATTATGGTTTGTTTCCTGTTCCTTCTGAACTTTTTCAGCTTCAATCTGTACACAGCGGCAGAATTTCTGATCATCCGCCCCTCGGAGGGGAAGACGATTCTGGCCGTACTGATTATACCTGCCCTGCTGTGGCTGTTTCTGAAAACCGCCCGTGAACCGGAAAATCGTATTTACTGGACACATACCCTTTTTATCATTCTCGGTTCCTTTGGGCTGAATATGTCTTCCATATTTATGATACCGTTTGAGATAAGCGCCTTTTACCTGCCGCTGGCAATCAAAAAGAAAAAATTCACAATCTTTCTGGGATACCTGATTCTGATGATTCCATGTATGGTGTTTGCTGCTGCTTATGTAATTACCAAAAAATATCTGAAAATCCACATAGAAGGTTAGGTGATTTCATTGATCGATCATTTTTATGTTTTATATGATGCATTTCGAAGTGCGATCGGTGGTGTTGAATGGTTCGTGGCAGCTTATTTTGCCTGTCTTACCGTATTCTTCGTAATCGGAAAAGATTATATGGAGGACGGCTTTGTCTATCCGTTCTTTTTTATGGCACTCACCATTTTCAATCCCATCCTGATTATTCCTGTCGGCGAAGCCATTGGGCTGCTTCCCAGAATCCGTCGGCTGTTCTGGCTGCTTCCTGTCAATCTGACGCTCGCTTTCGTATGCACATGTGCCGTATCTGCTCCCCGGAAAAAGCTGTTCCGGCCCCTGATTGCCGTCATTCTGGCTTTTTTGATTGTAAAATCCGGCACTTCCGTACGCCCATATCTCCAGATGCCGGAAAACATCTACAAAACCACCAATACGGTGATCGAAATATCAGAGCTTCTGGAAACCGATTCCATAGAGAATGGTCTGGAAAAACATGCCCTGTATTCCAGTCAGCAGCTTCTGGAGCTGCGCCAGTACGATCCGTCTATCCGCAGCATCCTCCGCAGAAGTGACCTGCTTGACTGGTCCATAGACACGCAGGATGAGGAAGCTGTCAATAAAGTAATCCAGCAGGGGCACGTGCCGCACACGCTGGCACTTGTTTCACGCTATGGACTTCATATTGATCAGGAAGCTTTCCGGAGATGTCTTCAGAGAGTTGGGATTAATTATATTATCACGGAACCGGAGATGAACCTTAACGGCTATCTGATTGACACAGGATGCAGTCAGATTGGCACAGTTGACGGATACGAGATTTATCGTGTAGAATTATCATGATCCATTGACATCTGAGAGGAGGCACTTACATGGCAAATTTTTGTCTTATGATTCAATATGACGGCACCAGATATAATGGCTGGCAGCGTCAGGGAAATACTTCTAATACTATCCAGGAGAAACTGGAAACAATCCTTGAGAGGCTCTATGGAGAGCCTGTCGATCTGAATGGGTCCGGACGCACAGATGCCGGAGTCCATGCATTCTGTCAGATTGCCAACTACCGAATCCCCCGTATCCTGAGCCGTTATACGTGTCAGGAAATCCAGCAGTATTTCAACGAATATCTGCCGCAGGATATACGGATACTCGGTGTGGAAAAGGCTGAAGAACGCTTTCATGCCCGCCTGTCCGCAATCAGCAAAACATACGAATACCGCATCGACTGCGGCAGTGTCGCGAATGTCTTCGAACGCCGTTACCTGTACCGGGTAGAAGAGGCACTGGATCTCGACCGGATGCAGGAAGCCGCAGGATATCTGACCGGAACACATGATTTCAAAAGCTTCTGTGATAACAGGCAAATGAAAAAATCCACAGTCCGCACGATTCACGAGATCACGCTGGAACTTGAAAATGGTATTCTGCGCATTCGGTATCACGGTGATGGATTCCTTTATCACATGGTACGGATTCTGACCGGCACACTGCTGGAGGTAGGAGCAGGTGATCTGATGCCTTCACAAATACCTGCCATTCTCGAAGCACGTGACCGTTCCTTTGCCGGATTCACGGCACCTCCGCAGGGACTTTTCCTGATGGATATTTATTATGAATAAGTCCGTTCACACATACTCTTTCAGTACCTGCCAGACTGCCGACACCGGGAGACCTACTACATTATTATAGTCTCCCTCGATGGAACGCACCCATGCCGCGAATCGCCCCTGAATTCCATATGCGCCCGCCTTATCCATCGCTTCTCCAGTCTCCAGATAATCCTCGATCTCCTGCTTTTCCATCGGATACACGTGTACCTTTGTCTCACAGGAGAACGTATGGCATATCGTCTCTTTCTGTGATTTCTTCACCAGAATCGTCACACCGGTAAATACAGAGTGCGATCTCCCCTGTATACTCTCAATCATTGCCCCGGCCTCTTCCCGGTTCTTCGGCTTTCCCATAATCTGTCCATCCTGGCAGACTACCGTATCGGCCCCCAAAATCACAGCACAGGAATCCCCGATATTCTCTGCTACCTCCTCTGCTTTTCGTCTGGAAAGCTCCTCTACGACCCTGTCCGCCTCCTGACTGGTTACTTTTTCCTCGCCTGCAGCCGGAATCACTTCAAATTCAAGTCCGATCTGCTCCAGTAATTCCTTTCTCCGCGGTGATCCCGATGCCAGTATAATACGTGCCACGCTATTTACCTCCTTGTCTTTTCGATGTCATACTTCATAATTATTTCATCACTGACAGCCCACCTGCTGCAAAATCAACGTAATACTATCGTACTCCCCATCTGAAATGTTGCTCTGGACATTTTCTGAAATCAGTGCCATAATAGCAGAGGATTTGATGCAGAATCACTGCGGCAATAAATCCCCAAAATTCTACAAATGAGGTTTTCTATGCTGATCCTAATTATCAATCAAATTTTAAAAATGCTGCTTATCCTGATTCTTGGCTACGCCTGTTATCGGCTAAAGCTAATTGATCAGGCCGGAAACAAATCCCTCGCCAATCTGCTTTTGATGGTTGTCAATCCCATGGTAGCCATCTTATCGCTTCAGATTGATTATCAACCGGAGCTGGTTCACGGTCTGTTGATCTCTTATCTGCTTGCGGCTATTACCCATCTCATCGGAATCGCCCTTTCCCAGCTCCTGATCCGCAAATCAGGTAATGAGAATTACGCGATTGAACGCTTTGCTGCAATGTATTCAAACTGCGGATTCATGGGAATCCCTCTGGTTCAGAGCATTCTGGGCAACGAAGGTGTCTTTTACCTGACTGCCTACATGACCGTATTCAATCTCTTCTCCTGGACACACGGAATTATCCTTATGACCGGAAAAGCTTCTCCCAGCGACATTAAAAAAGGTCTTTTGTCACCGATGATTATTGCAAGCGTACTGGGACTGATCCTGTTTTTTGCCAGGATACGAATTCCTGCCGTTCCGGCAGACGCCATGAACTACGTTGGATGTATGAATACTGCGCTCGCAATGTTAATTGCCGGGATCTCAGTAGCACAGACAGACCTTAAAAAAATGATTCAGAACATCAGAGTCTATTATATTACAGCCCTGAAGCTGCTTATAATGCCTGCGATTGTTCTGCTCCTGCTCTCTGTACTTCCACTGCAGCCAGATGTCGCAATGACCACTCTGATCGCCGCCGCCTGCCCGGTTGCCGCTACAGGTACGGCATTCGCTTTGAGATTCCAGAAGAATTATCAGTATGCCTCTGAGCTTTATTCATTCACTACTCTGTTCTCGCTTGTGACGATCCCGATCTTCGTCTATGCAGGTGAACTGCTTTTTATCTGAATGATATTTTTCCTGATTCTACCAGAAAACAGACCCGCTTATGCAGGTCTGTTTTCTATTTGCGGCCAGTCTTTTACTGCCGGATATAAATTCCCTGTGATTCAATAAAATCATCGAGATCGGCAATTGTATCTTCCGCCCAGGTTTCACTCACTGCTGTCTTCGATTTTTCCTGCTCCCCGCGGATAGCTTTTGCTTTCTCTGATGTATTCTGCTGTCCGCGAATCTCCTCTGCTGCCATTCCCGTGTTTTTCTCCAAGTCCTTCATACTGTCTGCCTCCTCGTGATTTCTGCTGATACGGTGAGCATTTCACCACCTGCCGCACGCATGTCTCATTCGTTCGTCCAGAAGCCTTCCTGTCCAAGCTCTGCCATCCGGACTCTTCCCTTGAATTGAAGCTCCGGATTCTTAATGCTGACCCTCGTACCCTGTGGAACAGACGAAGTAATAAACGCATTAGAACCGATGGTAGCCCCTTCTCCAATCACAGTCTGTCCGCCCAGAATAGATGCTCCTGAATAAACAGTTACATTATCTTCCAGCGTCGGATGACGCTTTACCTGACGGAGAGACTGACCGCCTCTCGTCGACAGCGCACCCAGCGTAACGCCCTGATATATTTTAACATGCTTCCCAATTTCCGTTGTCTCACCGACAACCACTCCCGTTCCATGGTCGATGAAAAAATAGCTGCCAATCACCGCACCCGGATGGATATCGATTCCAGTCAGGTTGTGCGCGTACTCCGTCATAATTCTCGGTATCAAAGGAACGCCCATCACATGCAGTTCATGTGCAATCCGGTTCACCGATATTGCAAAGACACCCGGGTAAGAAAAAATTACCTCATCCGTATTGTATGCTGCAGGGTCTCCGTCATAGGCTGCCTGTACATCAGTTGCCAGAATCTCCCGAAGCGCCGGTATCCGTTCCAGAAATGCTGCGACGATCTTTTCCGCCCGGTCTCTCGCTTCCTCTATACTCATCGTTTCCGGATTCTCAGAATGCGCCAGAGCTTTTGCTACCTGCTTTCTCAATCGGTAACGAATATCCTCCAGAAGCTCTCCCGTATGGTACGCAATGGAATCCCGGTTCAGATTCTTAACCTCAAAAAATCCTGGGAATACGATACACCGGATTTTCAATAAAATATCTATGATCTCATCCCGATTCAGCCTGTTCTGTGTACCAATATTGCAGGTCTGAGGATAAGCCTGATAGCTCTCCATTATTTTCTTTACAAGTTCATCCATAATCTCTCTGTTGCCGCCTTCCATTTTTTCTGTATCTTATGATATGTCTGAAATACAAATGCGGTTCTTTCATCTCGCAGCTTTGCAAATGCGGTACAGCACTTCTTCTGTCACCGGATACGGCGTGTTGCGGAGCTTGGCCTCATTTTCCATAAGCCCCTGTACTGCCTGCCCAATCAGTTCATCTTCCACTTCCATCCTGCCAATCAGCCGGTGCATAAAGGAGCGGAAATACTGCATATCCGGAAATCCTGTCAATCCGAGGACTCTGCGTCCCATAATCGTACCTGCTTCCGCCAGATAACCTGGCAGGAAATACCCGACTGCTTTCCCATGAGGGATTCCTTTCTCGTATGTCAGATAATAACTCAGACCATGCGGCAGTGCCGTCCCTGTATGAGAGATAGCCATCCCCGCAATCGTGGAGGCATTCATCATCCGGTCGAAATCATTTTCCCGTATCTCCGCACCGATCAGGACATTTTTGCAGCTGCTCCACACTCCCATACCATATTCACAGAGCATCCTGCTGTAATCAGTCGCATTCACATTAATATAGCTCTCAACAAAGTGGCCCAACGCATCTACCGCTGTATTTACCAGAAGACTACGAGGAGCCCCCTTCAGATACTTCCCATCTACCAACGCAAATACAGGAAATATTTTATGGGAAATACTTGCCTTTGTCCTCTTCTCATGAACTGTCAGAATCGAATATGGTGTAGCCTCAGAACCCGTTCCACATGTCGTCGGCACCTCCACCAGCGGCAATGCTGAGTCAGATCCCTTCCTGTACAGAAAATCTGCCCCTTCCTCCTTATGTGCAATCATTAGTGAGATTGCTTTCGCCGCATCCATCGGAGAACCGCCTCCGATTCCGATCACGAAATCTGCCTGCTGTTCCAGCCCCAGCTTCCGCACCTCCATAATAAGCTCAACAGACGGATTTTCTTCAATCTGGTTGAAAATACTGTATGGTATGTTCTCCTTCTCAAGAGCTTCCGTCACGTCCGCCAACGCCCCGCACTTCGCCGAACTTCGGCCGGTTACAATCAATGCATTTCTGCCGCACTTCGTCCACTCATTTGCATATTTTTTGACACAGTCCCGTTCACTGTAGATTTTCGTTGGCAAATAAAAGAACATATTCTCCCCCTCTTTCCCCTGCTGTTCCATTTTAGATCTCCAACCTCAATGTCACATATTTCTAAGCATTCAACATCTCTCCCCGTGAGATGATTCTTCCTCTTTTCATCTCTGGCTGCGCAGATTCCTCCGGTGTCTCTGTTTCTCCAGACTGTTCGGATCTTTTACTCTCTCTGACCATTCCAACCGGCCAGATTCCCCTAATGCTTATATATTCTCCGGCTGCTCAAATTCCTCCGGCGCCTCTTCTTCCTCCGGCTGGGCAGACTCCTCTGGCACCTTTTCCTCCTCTGGCTGGGTTGATTCCTCTGATGTTTCTGTCTCCTCTGTAGTTACTGTTTCCTTCGGTTGTTCAGATTCATCAACACTTTCCTCTGCTTCAGCCTCTTCTGCCTCTTTTGTGTTTTCCTCTGACAATACTGCTGTATCTGGCTGTTCAGATTCCTCTGCCGTTTCCACTTTTGCTATTCCTTCAGATTCTTCTTCAACTTCAACAGCATCCCCCGCCTCTTCTGTATCTTTCACTTCCTCTGATACAGCTTCCATATTCTCTGACACAACCGTCTCAGCGTCGATAATCTGAGTATCCGCACCTTCAATCACCTCTGTGCCGTCTTCCTGCTTCTCAATTTTCAAAATTTCCGGCAGTTTATGTCCACAGGATGAACAGAAACGCTCCTTGACAGACACTTCGACATTACAATTTGGACAGACACGCACTCCTTTGATATCCCTGATCTGATCCTGAAAGATTCCTATGGCAGCATTACGCTCTTCCAGTTCTCTGAATTCGGCCTCAAACCCTTCCATCGTCTCATCCTTATACATTTCGTACAGCTTCTGTCCCATCTTTGTATACACGGATACCATCTGCTTTTTCTGGTCATTGATTCTGGAATTCAGCTGCCTGATTTCATTCAGTTTCTGAACCTCTGTCATAGTATCCTGGCCTAATTTTTTAACTTTCTTTCCCAATTCTTCAAAATTCATAATATCCTCCTTCACTGACAATAGCACCAACTGTACCACTGTCCCTCACACATATATGTGATCCTATCCGTATACGCCTATCACTCTCCAAACAGATTCTATTCATTATAAATCAATGCCATAAACACCAAATCCTGATTTGAATTATTTTCCAACGCATGACTCTGTCCTACTTCGATATAGCAGACATCTCCAGGTCCTACTTCCGTTCTGGACATATCATTATCCACAAAAGTCCCCTGTCCCTCTAAAATAAAATAAGGTTCCGTATTTCCGATGTGCTGATGATATCCAATACTGCAGCCCGGTTTCAAACGAACCATTGCATACATATTACCGTGACCGTTCAGTTCCTCTTTTGATACAATATGATGAATTTCAACTTCACCTTTACCTCCGCGAAGTTCTTTCACAATTTGAACATCGGTTTTTCTGACCATTTGTCAACTACTCCTTTCTATGTCCTTGCTTTACAGCAATTCAATCACTCTTAATTGCATTATATTTACATATTAAAAGAATCATCTTTGATTGTCAACTCGATTTATAAAACTGCGAGGAATTTTCGTAAAATTTCATACAATTTTTCAATTCACTTTCTATATTATAAAAACTCCATCTTGAATACCTATTAAATATATGTTATTATAGAGATATATTTGCTTCTAACATAAACATACTAAGGGAGAACGACGCATATGAAAATTTCGACCAAAGGAAGATATGCACTGCGAATGCTCCTGGATTTGGCCGAGCATCAGAATAATGGTTATATTGCATTAAAAGACATCGCAGAACGCCAGGGCATTTCTAAAAAATATCTGGAGCAGATTGTTCCTCTACTCAACAAATCTGATATTCTTCAGACAAACCGCGGATTTCAAGGTGGATACATGCTTGCCAGATCACCTGAAAAATACACGGTGGGAGACATTCTCCGCATTACAGAAGGAGGACTTCACCCAGTAGCTTGTCTGACCCAGAATCCAATCCAATGTGATCGCAGCGCAGAATGTGCTACATTACCAATCTGGCAGGGGCTTGAACGTGTGATTAACGAATACCTTGACAGTATTACGCTGCAGGATATTCTCGAACAGCAGCGTGAGCGTTACAGTAATGATTATATGATTTAAGCAAACAGGGGATGCTGCATACCGTCAGCATCCCCTTTTATTATCTTCTTTTATGAATCAATCTGAAAACATTGGCGTTGACAGGTATCTATCTCCTGTATCCGGAAGCAGTGCCACGATTACTTTTCCCTTGTTTTCCGGACGCTTTGCAAGCACTGACGCAGCATATACGGCGGCTCCCGAAGAAATTCCTACTAACACTCCTTCTCTTCTCGCAATCTCTCTTCCCGTCGCAAACGCATCCTCATTTTCTACAGGAATAATCTCATCATAAACGGATGTATTGAGTGTATCCGGAACGAAACCTGCCCCAATTCCCTGAATCTTATGGGGTCCCGCAACACCCTTGGAGAGCACTGGTGAACCGGCAGGCTCTACCGCAACGACCTTCACATCCGGATTTTTTGATTTCAAATATTCTCCGACACCGGAAAGAGTTCCCCCCGTACCAACACCTGCTACGAAAATATCCACTTTTCCTTCTGTGTCTTCCCAGATCTCCGGTCCCGTCGTAGCCATGTGTACTGCCGGATTCGCCGGGTTTGTGAACTGGCTTGGAATAAAGCTGTGAGGAATCGATGCAGCCAGCTCCTCCGCCTTTGCAATTGCTCCCCTCATTCCCTTTGTGCCTTCTGTCAATACAATCTCTGCACCGTATGCTTTCAGCAGATTCCGGCGCTCTACACTCATTGTCTCCGGCATAGTCAGTATCGCACGATATCCTCGCGAAGCTGCTACGGCCGCAAGTCCGATCCCCGTATTTCCACTGGTTGGTTCAATAATAACAGAATCAGGCTGAAGAATTCCTTTCTCCTCCGCATCATCTAACATAGCTTTCGCAATACGGTCTTTCACGCTTCCTGCCGGATTGAAATACTCCAGTTTAGCGTAAATCGTTGCAGAAAGCCCATTTGCTCTTTCATAATTATTCAAATGCAGAAGCGGTGTTCCGCCAATCAAATCTGTAATCTTTTCAACTCTGCTCATAATTCATATTCTCCTTCTGATTTCTTTTTAAAATCTATAATTCCTACGTAATTAATAGGTATAATAGCACTAAATCATCACGTTGTCAACATGATTTTAAAATCATTTCCAACTTTCCGCAATGTTTCAACACACCATACCAATTTGCGCCTCGCTCTTACCCAAATCTTTTTAAAAATAAAAGAGCCTGAAATAAATCAGACTCTTTCAGAGGCGTCAACCAGATTTGAACTGGTGATCAGGGTGTTGCAGACCCACGCCTTACCACTTGGCTATGTCGCCATACATTATATTATACTACTTTTACATAGAATATGCAAGTATTCTTGTAAAAAATGACTCCTACGAGAATCGAACTCGTGTTACCGCCGTGAAAGGGCGATGTCTTAACCGCTTGACCAAGGAGCCATAATTATCATATGTTGTAACAGACTCTTTGATACAACAAAACTCCCCGAGTTGGGCTCGAACCAACAACCCTTCGGTTAACAGCCGAATGCTCTACCATTGAGCTATCGAGGAATATCAAAAGCATGTATTTTTCTTACATACCTTCAAAACCACATACAGAATACTACAACCATCCGAATTTTTCAAGTCCTTTTTTGAACTTTTTTCTTTTACCCTTCCGATATGGATAAGCTTGCGACCGATTAGTAGCAGTCAGCTCCGTACATTACTGCACTTCCACCCCTGCCCTATCTACCTCGTCGTCTTCAAGGGGTCTTGGGATATCTCATCTTGAGGGGGGCTTCACGCTTAGATGCCTTCAG
>JAUNGL010000054.1:0-8768 GCA_030524665.1 Lachnospiraceae bacterium
GTTAACTGCTCCTCTGTGAAAGAAGCTTTTCCAATTGGCACATGGATAATGTTTGTCTTGTCCAGTCTGTATTCAATCTTACCAGCCTTGATATCCTTAACAGCCTTTGTTACATCCATCGTAACAGTACCAGCCTTCGGATTCGGCATGAGACCCTTCGGTCCAAGGATACGTCCGAGACGTCCTACAACACCCATCATATCCGGTGTAGCTACTACTACATCGAAATCCAGCCATCCTTCGTTCTGAATCTTCGGAAGCAGCTCCTCTGCTCCTACGTACTCAGCGCCTGCTGCCTTTGCTTCGTCTGCCTTTGCATTCTTTGCGAATACAAGTACACGAACCTTCTTACCTGTTCCGTGCGGAAGTACTACAGCACCACGGATCTGCTGATCTGCATGACGTCCATCACAGCCTGTTCTGATATGAACTTCGATTGTCTCATCAAACTTTGCTACTGCTGACTTCTTTGCGAGGGCGATTCCCTCATTTACATCGTAGAGAGTTGCACGGTTGATCGCCTTTGCAGCCTCTGCGTATTTCTTACCTCTCTTCATATTAAATAACCTCCTGGTGGTATTTGCGGGAATATCCCTCCCACGTGTCTGTACATTTTCTTCTTAAATTGCCGTAATTAGTCCTCTACGACAATACCCATGCTGCGTGCAGTACCTGCGATCATGCTGATAGCTGCTTCTACGCTGCCTGCGTTCAGATCCGGCATCTTCATCTCTGCGATTTCTCTTACTTTGTCCTTGGAAATCGTAGCTACCTTTGTCTTGTTCGGTACTCCGGAACCGGACTTCAGGTTGCATGCTTTCTTCAGAAGAACTGCTGCAGGCGGAGTCTTTGTGATGAAGCTGAAGCTTCTGTCTGCATATACAGTGATAACAACCGGGATGATCAGGTCACCCTTATCTGCTGTTCTTGCATTGAACTCCTTGGTGAACTGTACGATATTTACACCATGCTGTCCAAGAGCCGGTCCAACTGGTGGTGCTGGTGTTGCTTTACCAGCAGGAATCTGTAATTTAATATAACCTGTTACTTTCTTTGCCATGTCAGGCACCTCCTATGTGGTAATGTCGGGGGTTTCCATTCCCTCCCACGCCCTCAGGGACAGATACGCTCTATCTCCTTTGGAACTTTCCTGTTACATTCATGCTTTTTTGATTTCTGAGAAACCGATCTCTACCGGTGTCTCACGGCCAAACAGTTCAACATTGATTATGACACTCTGCTTGCTCTCGTTCATGGTCTGGATCACTCCGACCGTATCCTTCCATACGCCGCCGGTCACCGTTACCATGTCACCCTCCCTGAAATCTACTTCCACATTCGTGGACTGGATTCCGAGATTCGCCATCTCGGCTTCGGTAAGCGGAACAGGCTTCGAACCCGGACCAACAAATCCGGTCACACCACGGGTATTTCTTACGACATACCAGGTGTCATCGTTCATTACCATGTTGAGAAGCACATAGCCCGGAAACATTTTCCGCTGAACTGTTTTCTGTACACCATTCTTTACTTCCACAACATCCTCAAGCGGTACCCGTACCTCCAGAATCTGTTCCTCCAGATGTCGGTTCTCGATTGATTTCTCGATGTTGGCTTTCACCTTGTTCTCATACCCTGAATACGTATGAACTACATACCAGCACGCTTCTGCCATACAATCACCTTTGCCTTCACTTCACATTTAGAAACTGATGTTCACCAGAACATCAACACCATATTTGAATATAAAATCCAGAATGGCGATCATCACTCCAAGTACGATAGACACGGCAACCACAGCACTCGTCTGTTTTACCAGTGACTTCTGGTCCGGCCAGATGATCTTGCGGAACTCAGCCTTCAGGCCGTCAAACCAGCTCTGCACAGAGCTCTTTTCTGCTTTTTCAGCTTTTGCCATATCTTCACTTCCTTTGCCCGATACTGTCGACTACTTGGTTTCCTTATGTGATGTGTGCTTTCTGCAGAAACGACAATACTTCTTCGTTTCCATTCTGTCAGGATGAGTCTTCTTATCCTTCGTCATGTTGTAGTTACGCTGCTTACATTCTGTACATGCCAATGTGATTCTAACGCGCACAACTTCCACCTCGCTCTCTTATTGTAGTTGTCGTTTTCCCTGTTTCGAAGCAGCCCGCTTAAAAGCTGCATTTCAGGCACAAAAAAAAAGCCTGCTTCCAAACGCCTGTATAGTGTAACATACAGCATAAATGGAAGTCAAGTACTTTTTCCGTTTTATAAAAATAAATGGTTACTATTCGTTACTGTTCACGGGGTAGCTGTCCCACGAGGTGTTCAGGTGCGGTTTCGCACCTGAATCCCGAGTTTTACTGTTCATCCGTACGCCATGCAAGCTGTACCCCTGCCTGCGATGCAGTCATCCGCACTTTTATACAATCTTACCTGTTTGTGAGAATACTTTTTTCTTTTTCCCGGAACATTACCCATTTTTTCTTTTTCTCTGATTTATTTTTTGCCGTTCTGCACAATTCTCTATTGAAAAAAAAGTATATCCGCTATATAATAGATTTATCTATATTAATTTAGGTTTTTCTAAAATATCTGTTCCGTCAGCAGATATCGTACCCCTGAAAAGGTACGCTCCTTCCCGATATCCGAGAAGTGTAAGGGTCTCCGGTGGATTGCCTGTGCTCAGAAACAGGGAGCCATGTAAAGCATGAAGCATACATTGCAGCAAGTACACTGGAGCGCACCCGAATCTCCCTCGCATTCCTCCCATATCCGGAAGGACATCACGGCACATCGGGGACATACGGCCGTTTTCCGCATCACGCAGGGATTCCGGCCTCCGCTGTCAGCATCATATCAGCCTGATTCAGACATATGAGCTGCGCAAAAATCAAATCTGGGAGGAAAGGAGTACATGCCAAACCGTTCCCATGTGAAATCAGAGCATGTATTTATGTTATGAAGCGAAACCATCTGTTTCAAAAACTTCTGGTCGGAACACTCACGGCAGCGATGACCATGAGTACGCTTCTGTCTGTTCAGGCAGAAGAAGCTGCTGACACGGAAGCGGTAACTGAAGCTGCGGCATCTGCCGAGGAAGAAACCGCTGTTATCGAAGAATCTGTTGACCTTGAGCCTTCCGGTGATGCAGCCGATGCACAGCCTGCCGAGCTGACACGTGTAACAGTGCATGATCCATCCATCGTCAAGGTAGAAGACTGCAATTATTATGTACTCGGCTCTCACACTGCTTCTGCACAGTCCGGCAACCTGATGCAGTGGACACAGATCAACACCGACTACGGCAACCCGGAAAATACTCCATTTTACGGCAATCTAAAGGAAACCTTTGCCAAACCGTTCCAGTGGGCAGGTTACGATGATGGTGACTGCTCCGGCGGCAGTTATGCGGTCTGGGCTCCGGACGCTATCTGGAACCCGTACTATGAATGGGAGGACGGCAGCACAGGTGCTTATATGCTCTACTGCTGTACTTCTTCCACCTGGAGACGTTCCTGTATCAGTTATCTCGTCTCCAAAACCTTTGACGGTACATATGAATATGTAGATACTATCATGTATTCCGGATTTACCCAGAATGGCGAACCGGACGGCAACAGCTCCCGGAGCACCAAGTGGGATAATGATTATCTGCCTTTCAATGAGCTTCTGGAAAAAGGCTCCGCAAACGGCGGCATTGATGAGCTCGGCGACAATTGGTTCACCTCAGACGGCGGATGGAACAATGCTTATGCGCCGAACGCTATTGACCCGAACGTCTTCTTCGATGCGGATAATGAAAAATTTTACATGTCCTATGGCTCCTGGTCCGGCGGAATGTTCCTTCTTGAACTCGACCGTGCAACAGGTAAGGCAATCTACCCCGGTGTAGACTCCATCGACGAAGTATCCGGCAACTACGTAGACCGTTACTTCGGAGTTCATCTGATCGGCGGAAACCACCAGTCAGGTGAAGCACCGTATATCCGCTATGACAGCGAGACAGGCTATTATTATCTGTATGTCACCTACGGCGGACTGACCGCAGAGGGCGGCTACAATATGCGTCTCTTCCGCTCCGAGAATCCGACCGGACCGTATCTGGACGCTTCCGGCAAAAATGCGGCTGACAACAGCGAAAATAATGATGCTTACGGCATCAAGCTGATCGGCAACTACAGCTTCTATGATCAGATCGGCAAGCGCGCGGCAGGACACAATTCGGCTCTGGTCGATGAAAACGGTGCCCGTTATCTTTTCTATCATCAGAGATTTGATATTGAACCGCAGCTTGAAGCTCATGAAGTGCGTGTTCATCAACAATTTATCAACGAGGATCTGTGGCCGGTAACGGCTGTTTACGAATACCGCGGCGAACAGCCAGACAACTATGAAGCCAGTGACGTCATTGGTTCTTACGAATTTATCAATCACGGCACAAAGACCAACGGCAATATGCTCGATACGCAGATGCTGACGCTGAACGAGGACGGTACGGTTTCCGGCGCTGCAAGCGGCACCTGGACGAAAACAGATTCCGGCAAGGGCTATGACTATGTGACCTTTGAGATGGACGGTGTCGTTTATAAGGGTATCTTCTTCAAACAGCACAAGGAAAATACGGAACCGGATGCAGTCATGACATTTACTGCGATCGGCAATGACAATACAAGCATCTGGGGCAGCATGATTGATATGAACAACGCACAAATGCTCACAGATATGGCTGCCATTTCCCTGCAGCAGACGATTCCGTCCGCTACAAAGGAAAGCTTTGAGCTTCCGGCAAATGTCATGGGCGCTGACGTCACATGGTCTACCTCCGATGCCTCCGTCATCAGTGAAACAGGAGAAGTCGTTCCTCAGGAGGAGGATGTCAGAGTAGAACTGACTGCTGTGATCACAAGCGGCGATACTTCTGTCACACAGTCCTATAAAGTAACAGTCCGCGGCCTTGCCACACTGATCTGCGGATACGATTTCGAAACAACAGCAGAGGATGGAACCATCGCACCGACAGAAGGCTCCACGCTCGCAGAAAATGCTTCTCTCACCGGAAGTGCTTCCGTAATCTCCGACGAGACACGCGGCAACGTACTTCAGGTGACCAACGAACCAGGCGCACAGGGTGTCAACTATCTGAGACTTCCGGAAGATACACTCTCCACCGTAGGTCCGGCAGGCTATACCGTAGCAATGTGGGTAAACATTGGCTCTGAGACCTTTGAGCACAGCGCACTCTTCGAAGCAGATGCACAGGCACAGTACCCACTGACCAGAATCGGTGCAAACCTGATCGCCAGAATCAACGCAAATGCTTACAGCGATGTGCAGGGTGCTCTGCTCACGACCAGCGGCGAACGTGACGTATGGCAGCATGTCGTTTACACCGTTGACCCAAGCGGTATCAAAGTATACCTGAACGGCGAACTGGTGGGACAGGAAGAGAAAAATATCTCCGACTGCTTCAAAAAGAACAAGACCGGAATCTCTCAGGCGAAGGATGTCATGGTCGGAAGCGGTTACATCTGGGGTGATGAGGACTGCCAGAACGCATTGTTTGACAATGTACTCGTTTATGACGGCATACTCACTGCTGCAGAAGTGAAATCACTGTACGACGCAGGCTAACAGAAATGAATCAGCGAAGCTGACGAATCAATACAAGGGCAGCAGCCCGGCATATAATCTGCCAGGCTGCTGTATTTTTTTCTTTCTTATTTTCCTGCCAGAACAGCCGCGGTATCACTGCAAAAGCATCTTCCGATGACCGCTGCTGCTTTATTTCCATGAAGGCTACTCTGTTCATAGGGTTTCCCGCTGCAGCTTCTTCTCACTCCAGCCGTATTCCCGCCAGCGCTGCTGCCATTGCATTGTTGACCGGCTCAGCGGCATCCTTCTGCTGTTTTTTCATATAAGCCGCCACGTCCCGCTTCGTCACTCCTGCCCCTTCCTTCTGTCTGCGCTCCTTGAATTTCTCCAGACGTTCCTTATAGCCGCAGGCGCAGATGAATGTAGCCGTATCGCCATTTCCAGCCAGTTCCATCTTCTTATGGCATACCGGACATCTTGCATTGGAGGTACGGGACAGTGTCTCTCGGTAGCCGCAGTTCCGGTCCTGGCAGACCAGCAGCTTCGCATTCTTCCCATTCACCGCCAGCAGGCGTTTCCCGCAGTTCGGGCATTTCTTGTTCGTCATATTTTCGTGGCGGTATGTTCCCTCCTGCGTATGGATTTCATGCAGCAGTTCCTGCGTATAGCCGCGGATTTCCTGCATGAAACGGTCTCGCCGGATACTTCCCGACGCGATCTTTCCGAGCTTCATCTCCCAGTCTGCTGTCAGTTCCGGCTTTCTCAGATCTTCCGGCACAAGCTGAAGAAGCTGGCGTCCCTTGGCAGTCAGATAAATCTCTTCCCCCTTCTTTTCCATCAGAAAGCTGCCGAACAGCTTGTCAATAATGTCAGCGCGTGTCGCGACAGTACCGAGTCCTCCTGTCTCCGACAATGTTTTCGCCTGATTCCGATCCCCGCTCTCCAGATATTTCACCGGATTTTCCATTGCAGAGAGAAGCGTCGATTCCCGGAATCTGGCAGGCGGCTTTGTCCTGCCTTCCTTGCAGCGCACAGCAGAAACCTTCATCCGCTGTCCCGGCTGCACGGCAGGGAGAATCTGCTCCTGAAGCACCTCTGCACTTTCTGTTTCCCCCTCTTCTTCCAAGTCATCTTCACCCAGCTCTCCATAGACTTCTTTCCAGCCTGCTGCCAGAACTACTTTTCCACGGGCTGCAAATTCCAGTTTCCTGGAATCGGATAATTTTTTGTCTCTGGCAGCAGACTCCTGATTCTGAGAACCGGAAATCTTTTTGTCTCTGACACCTGTATCGGAACCGTCTCCGATATTGCGGCAGCTTTCTTTCTCTGCCGCCGCACTTCTTTTTTCCCCTTCCACTCTGCCACTTTTCTTTTCACCGGCAGCCAACAGCTCTGCGTTCAAAACCGTCTCCTCATACTCAAACGGCGGATACAGTACCGCCAGGAAGCGGCGCACAACAAGATCATAGATTCTGCGCTCATCGATCGTCATGTGTGAAAGCTCCGGCACCTGCTCGGTTGGAATAATTGCATGGTGATCCGAGACTTTCGCGTTATTCACAAACGGCAGATTTTCAGAAAGTTTCCGATTCTTTACCTTCGCAGCAATTGCTTTGTAAGGTCCGATTCCGCAGGAATCCACGCGCTCCCGCAGTGTCGGCACAAGATCTGAAGTCAGATACCTGGAATCCGTCCGCGGATACGTCAGCACCTTATGATTCTCGTAGAGACGCTGCATAATATTCAGCGTATCCTTCGCCGAATAACCGAAGCGGCGGTTCCCCTCCCTCTGGAGCTCCGTCAGATCATATAAAAGCGGCGCAGGCGTCTTTTTCCGTTTCCGGTCTGCCTTCGTGATCACAAGTGTTCCGCTCTCAAGCGCCCGGCAGACAGCATCCGCACGCTCCTTTGAGAACGTCCTGCCTCCTCCGGATGCGCTGTCACGCCACTGAAACCGGATACTGGCACTGTGCCTCTGTGACCCACCGATATTTCCGGGAACCTGCCGATCCTGGACCGGCTTCGCAGCACTCCCGCGAACACTGGCCGATCCGCGCGTTGGATCCGGATTTCCGTTTGCCGCGCTGCAAACAGTCTCTGCCTGAATCGTATAGTACGTCTCAGGCTTAAAATTTCGTATCTCCTCCTCACGCTTCGCAATCATCGCCAGCGTCGGCGTCTGCACTCTTCCGCAGGAAAGCTGTGCATTATATTTACAAGTCAGCGCACGCGTCGCATTGATCCCGACCAGCCAGTCAGCCTCCGCCCGCGAAACAGCCGCCTCAAAAAGATGGTCATACTCCTTTGCATCCTTCAGCTTCGCAAAGCCTTCCCGGATGGCGCGGTCCGTCACTGACGAAATCCACAGACGGCGGCATTTCTTCCGGCAGCCCGCCTTCTGCAAAATCCAGCGCGCTACCAGCTCGCCTTCCCGCCCGGCATCCGTGGCAATCACCACCTTACCGATGTCTTTCCGATTCAAAAGTCCCTGTACCGTCCGGTACTGCTTCCCCGTCTTCGGTATCACAACTGTCATCAGCTTCTCCGGCATGATCGGAAGATCCTCCGTCTTCCACTCTTTATACTTTTTGTCATATCCCTCCGGGTCCTGCAGCTCCACCAGATGCCCCAGCCCCCAGGTCACAACATATTCCTTTCCTTCGATATAACCGTCCGCCTTCTGCTGACAGTGCAGCACCCGCGCAATGTCGCGGCCCACGGATGGTTTTTCTGCTAAGACCAGCGTTTTCATTTTCTGTCCTCCTGATTCCTTCCAGTCATTCCTTTCGATCACAGAAAAAGGCCAAGGTGTTCCCCCCAGCCTTTCCGTATTTCGGATTTTCTCAACACATTTCCCTGACTTTCCCGATCTTTTCTGCTTTCCCATCTATAACAGAGCCTTCTGTTTCAGAAGCTTCAAACTGCATCATACAGTATTTTTCAGCCAGCTGTATAAATTCATCTGCTACAGCAACCTGCCTTTCAGATTCTTCCCGGCTGGCAATATAAAAATCATCATAATCACTGGCATGCCGAATTTCTTCGGCTTCACCAATTTTTCTTCCCATCTTTTCTCGTTCCAATATCCTCTTTAGGCTGCTCCATACAAAACCACCCCTTCTTTATTAATATTTGCATAAAACGGATAATTAACTACCCATTTTCTAAAATGATCCTCACTCTTGGCA
>JAUNGL010000054.1:8778-18564 GCA_030524665.1 Lachnospiraceae bacterium
GAAAGTTTTTGGCTATATGCCTTTAAATCAAGATCAGACATGTCAAGCAATATCATAATATCTACATCTGAATCCGGTCTGAAATCTCCTCTGGCATAAGAGCCGTACAAAATTACCTTGCACAAATGCATACCATATATTTTTTTTACTTCTGCAATATACCGTTCCATCAGATTCTGCATTGTCTGCGGCATAGACATACCTCCTTCCTACAACACTCATTTTTCGTTTTATTTGTCAATTACATTATACTCTTTCATCTGTATTTTCACAATCAGATTTTCACCATTCTCAGCACATAACATATTACAGTGTTACTGCGCACAGGACAGCCAAAATCATGGACAGCTTTATCGAAGGGACTTTTATACAATCGGAGCTTTAAAACAAACCGGGACATCTATCCTTATTTCAGGTGAATCTCCGTTCCCTCATACAGCCCCGCAGCAGGATCTGATGCCGGAACTGTCCCGCTCTCCCGGACAACTCCCGCAATCACCAGCCCTTCAGCCTCGTCCAGGCAGGCCACGGGCACCAGTTCGTTCTCTTCCATATCCGGATAAACCTGAGTACAAAGGACCTGTTTTTCCGTCACAAAATATTGCTTTCCCCACGGTCCTTCTGCCTGACGGACTGCATGGAGAGTATACATCATTCCTCCGTCCAGCGGACACAGAGCGCCCACAGGAACGCAGCCGTCCCAGACAACCCCGTCCACCTCCGTCTCTGTCAGCGCCAGAGTCTCCACCGCAGGCAGGCTTTCACTGTAATGCCGGACTGAATATCCTGTGACCAGCGCCACACAGACGAAAAAAACAACCGCCAGTATGACAATCCCTCTGCGGCGCATTCTCTGCTTTCCTTCCACGTCTCTCATAGTAAACCTCCTCGCGGAACAGCTCCCCCGTGAACAGTAACCCTGAAACAACAGACTATTTCTTCAGCTCAGCCAACTGGCTCCCCGCCGCCAGAAACTCCTGCCCATAGAGAAACATCAGGACTGCCGGAACAAGATAGAAACAGGAAGCGGCAAAAAACATCTGCGGATTCATCTCCATAACCTGACTCAACACGGCAGACAGCGGCAGTTTGTAAGGTTCCCGGATAAATACAACTGCCTGATCAACCATGTTCCAGTTGTCCGCAAACAGCAGAACCAGCATCGCCGCCACCACCGAACCGAGATTCGGCCGGACAATATACCGGTAGATTTGAAATTCTCCCGCTCCATCCAGCCGTGCCGCCTCCATCGCCTCTTTGGGAAAGCCCTTAATCTGCTGCCGGATCAGAAATACTCCAAGAGGATGAAACATTGCGGGAAGCACGATAGCCAGATAAGAATCACGGATATTCAGCCATCCCGCCACGATAAAATTCGGCACCATGAGCACCTGTGTCGGCATCAGCATAATCACCACATAAAAGAAAAAAAGGATCTCTTTCCGCCGCCAGCTCAGGTTCTCAAACCCAAACGCGGCAAGCGGCGCCAGAATACACTGTCCCACCAGGATCGGCACGACCAGCAGCACCGCATTCCAGAAATAGCGCAGATACACGGGGTTCCCAAAAAGCAGCTCCCGGTACTGCTCCAGATCCGTCCGGTCCGGCCACAGCCCAAACCGCACAAAATGAATGCTGCCTTCCGTATAATCATCGCTGTTTTCTTCTGTGATCTGAGCACTGTATCTGTTTTTCAGCTCCTCCTGTCCCATGAGAGAATTGGTACATGCAAAAAAGACAGGAAATACCGCAGCCACCGCACAAAATATGATGAAAAGTCTGGATATCAAATGAAACCTTTTCAAAAATCCCCCTCCCCTCTGCACGATCAGGAAAATGTATCCGTAACCTTTTTCTGAAGGAAGAATACAATAAGCAGAAGCACACTGACGGCAAGGAAGATCAGATACGCCGCCGTACACAGCTTCTGCAGGTTCATCGAACTGAACTGATTGTTCATATAATGCTGCAGCATATAAATCCCCGGCGTAGGATACGCCCCGCAAAGCTGATAGATTTCTTTGAATACCCGAAACGAATTCACGATCGACATCAGCAGGACCACCAGCGTAGTCGGGCTGAGATAGATCCACGTAATGTCCCGGAACTTGCGGAAACCGGAACTGCACTCCAGTTCGTACTGCTCATAATAAACTCTGGGAATCCAGTTTAACCCGGACCAGAACAGTACAATGTTGTAGCTGACATTTTTCCAGAGAAACAGAAGCACAATCACTGCCATCGCATACCCGCCGTCTGACAGGTTCTTCATATCCAGTCCCCGCCGGGACAGGAATTTATTCACCAGCCCGTTAATATCAAACAAAATCTTCCAGAAGTACACAACGGTTCCCGACGGCACCACGATCGGAAACAGCAGCAGTACACTTGCCAGCGCGCGCCCACGTTCGAGCTTCTGCAGCCCCAGAGCTATAAGAAACGCCAGCGCCATGCTGAGCGGTATCGACAGAGCCATAAACCGAAGCATATTTCCAGCCGCCTGCCGGAACAGTCCATCCGTCAGCATCGCCTTAAAATTTGTCAGCCCGACGAACCTCTTTTCCGCCATATTGTTCACAATCGTATAAGAAAATGATAAGAAGAACGGAATGCAATAAAAAACCAGAATCCCGGCAAAGCTGGGTAAAATCATAGCCATGAATGCAAGATTTCTTTTCTTCATCACTTCACTCCCTTCACCGGAAAACTTGTCTGTCCGGATCTTCACTCATTCAGATAAAGATAAGTCCGATCCGCCAGCTGCTTTGCACATTCTTCTGCGGAAATCAGGTCATAGAGATAATAATTCTCCAGAACAGGTTCCATCGACATACCCAGCATCCCATCTACAGAACCTTTTGTGTTTACCAATTCATAATCGGAAAACAGTTTCTTTTTCACATCTTCATCGATACCCGCGCTGTCATACACTCTTTCCGCTTTCTCCCTGTTGACCGGAATGGCCGCAACATCAAAAAAACTGAAATCATGATCTTCCATTGCAAACTTCAGGAATTCCCATGCCAGTTCTTTATTCCTGGAAAAACTGCTGATCGAAAAACAGGCGTAACTGGACAACGGCACTCCACCATGCGCCGTTTTGTAAAGCACCGCCTCCGTCAGCTCATCCGTCTCCGAGAACAGCCGATTTGTGACATTCATAGCTTCCAGCGAAATACACCACACCTCCCTGCAAAGGGAATTCGCCGGGATACGCTCATCAATCATATTCCATCGCAAACGCCCTTTTTCCGGATAATCCATCGCGTGGTTTGCTTCCAGATACTGCTCAAATTCCTCTGTCGCAAATGCATCATTCCAGACATAGTAGCCATATTCAAGGGAAGCCAAAGGATCAAAAGAACCATGAGACATCAGATAGAGCGTACCGCCTGCCGCATTCTTCACTTGCTGGTAGATTTCCGCCAGTTCCCAGAATGTAATTTCTTCCTGGGGATATTCCACTCCCGCCCGATCCAGCAGCTCCCGGTTCAGCCGCAGATAAACCGGCTGGCCATAAAGCATCACCTGATACAGCTTCCCTTCCGTCTCAAACACCTGATAGAGACTTGAAAAATAATCCTCCCTGTGAAACTCCGGATCGCTGTCCATATAAGGATACAGATCCTCAAAAATACCATCCAAATGCGTACTCTCCGTCCCAAAATAATTGGACGCGATGATATCCCCGCACTCCCCTGACATCAGTTCCAACTTCATTCTTTGAAAGAATTCATCGGTAGACATTTCTTCCTGCGTGGGTCGGTCAATCCGAACAGAAACATTCGGATATTTCTCCATAAATGCGTCTGCAATACAGTCATATGCATCACGGTCGCCATCCGCCGTAATCACCAACTCCCCCGAAAGCTCCTCTCCGGCCACACTGGCACCGGGCAGCGGCAGCGCCATACAGAGAATAATACCTGCCAAAAAACCATACCTTCTTTTCACCGTGATTCCCTCCCACCAGAAATACTTCTTTACAGAGAGGAGAAGACTTGCGCCCTTTTCCCCTCATGTAAGTTATGATGCATTAATATTCTTACTATGATTCAGCTTATATCTTAATGACGAAAAAATCAATATTGTGTTTTATTTTTACTGTATTTTAAAATAATTATTGGATACTTTTACTACTTTAAAATTATAATCCAAGCTTTCGCATTCATATTATTGACAAAAAATTCGGTCATTTTCCTAATCTTTTAGTCATATTGCTTTCTCCTGCCCTGTAATGAATCACACCAGCGAAATGCTGTTAACTCAATTTCATACCGCCTCACGGCATTCCCTTTTCAGGATCAGGCAGCCGACATATTCTAATGAACAAATACCATTTCAACAACACTCTGGAAATTATCTCCCAGCATGATACTTCCAAACGAAAGAATTTGCACCAAATCAAAGACCGGGATTTCCGTCAGATTAGTTCGATCCTGTCTGGGTTCGGAAAATTTGAATCTTTGATTTTGACTTATCATACAGAGCAAAAAATCCAGTAGCCTCAGCATCTACATCTTATCTGTTTACACAAAGAACGGGGGCCAGCCTGCACAGCAAACTGTTCATTAGTTCCATAGCATATAGATAAATCATTTAGATGTTACCTGAAGTCACTGGATTTTCAATTGTCATTTTATCTCATTTCATTACGGCTATGCCGCTACCGGAATCTGCATCCAGTTTCATCACGAAAGCAGTGAAACCTTCTCAGCAGCAAATACGAACCTTCATTCTACCTTCAGCACCATGCACCTGACACCGGCACTTTCTGAACATGTTCAGCCTTCGCCTTCCTCCGCCAACGCAGCCGCCTTCTCATACTCCGCAAGAATCAGCGCCTGAATCCGCTCGCGCGTGTCGGAGTTGATCGGATGCGCGATGTCGCGGTATTCTCCATCCGCGGCCTTCCGACTCGGCATCGCGATAAACATTCCTTTCTCGCCTTCAATCACTTTGATATCGTGTACTACAAACTCATCGTCCAGCGTGATCGATACGACTGCTTTCATTTTTCCTTCTTTGGTCACTTTTCTGACCCTGACATCTGTGATGTTCATTACACACTTTCCCCCGTTAGTAAAAAATATGATTACGATTCACAGCTGTTGGAGCTGCGAACCGTAACAAAATGTACGCTATACTGCGTATCTTTCATTTGATTCTATCACAAGCCTGATCCCGTTCTCCCCGACAAACCGGGAATTCGCACGAATCGTATCGCGGCTCTCGACAATACAGTTCTCCAGATAGACGTTATCCCCGAGATAGACATCATTCAGAACAATGGAGTTCTTGATGACACAGTTTTCTCCAACAAACACCTTCTTGAAGATCACAGAATTCTCCACACAGCCGTTGATGATCGAACCGCTCGATACGAGACTGTTCTTCACTACACTGCCCGGATTGTACTTGGCAGGCGGATTGTCATCGACCTTGGAATGAATATCCGGATATTCCCGGAAGAAGTAATCCCGCACTTCCTTTTTCAGGAAATCCATATTTGTCTTGTAATAGGAGTCTACCGAAGCAATGTTGCTCCAGTACTCGGTGATCTTATAGCCGTAAATACGCTTTACATCCTTGTAGCGAATCAGGATATCCTTGACAAAATCGAATCTGCCCTCCTCCGCTGATTTTTCAATCAGTTCGATGAGCTGGCGGCGGCGAATCACATAAATACCGCATGAAATCGTATGTGAGGAAGCCGCCATCGGCTTCTCGTCAAACTGTACGATGCGGCTGTCATCGTTCAGATGCAGGACGCCGAAACGCGTCGCATCTTCAGTCACCGGAAGATCCTTGCAGACAACTGTGACATCGGCTTTCTTTGCGATATGGTACTCCAGTACTTTAGCGTAGTCCAGCTTGTAGATACCGTCACCGGACGCGATGACCACGTACGGTTCATGGCACTGCCGCAGAAAATCCAGATTCTGGTGAATCGCGTCCGCTGTGCCGCGGTACCAGAAGCTGTTATCTGCCGTCACCATCGGCGGAAAGACGAACAGTCCGCCCTGCTTTCTTCCGAAATCCCACCATTTGGAGGAGCTGAGATGCTCGTTCAGGGATCGTGAATTGTACTGCGTCAGTACTGCTACCTTCTGTATATTGGAATTCGACATGCTACTCAGTGCAAAATCAATGCTCCGGAAGCTGCCTGCAATCGGCATGGCCGCGATCGCCCTCCGATTGGATAATTCTTTCATTCTGTGGCTGTTGCCGCCTGCCAGAATCATACCTACTGCTCTCATGCCACATCACCTGCCTTATCCAAAATCTCACCGCCCGCCAGAATACCTCCCGGATAATCCTCCGAAAGCGTCTCGCCTGTCACTGCGGTATTCTTTCCAATCCTGACATCTGCCGGGATCACGGTCTTTTCTCCGATCACTGCAAGTCCGAACGCATAGACTGCCGGCTTCACCTTGTTAGGCACCTCTTCCCCGACTCCGATCTGTGTCCGTTCACCGACCACAACATTCTCCGCGATAATCGCTTTGTCGATCACTGCACCGGCTTTGATCACCGTATTCTGCATGATGATCGAGTCACGCACAACAGCACCGGTTTCGATCGTCACGCCGTTTCCGATGATGGAATTATATACCTCTCCATAAACCTCTGTCCCGTCCCCGATCAGGCTGCGCAGGATCTTCGCATCCGATGAAATATACTGCGGCGGGATGATATCATTCTTCGTATAGATCTTCCAGAACTCCTCGTACAGATTAAACTCCGGGATGAGATCAATCAGCTCCATATTGGCTTCCCAGTAGGAACCGAGCGTACCGACATCCTTCCAGTAACCATTATACTCGTAAGCGACCAGCTTCTCGCCCTTTTCGTGGCAATATGGAATCACATGCTTGCCGAAATCACAGTTGCTCTGCTCTGACAGGGTAATCAGAGCCTCCCTGAGCGCTGACCACGAAAAAATATAAATCCCCATCGATGCAAGATTGCTCTTCGGCTCCTTCGGCTTCTCCTGAAACTCCTGAATCCGTCCCGTCCCATCTGTAACGACAATACCAAAACGGCTGGCCTCCTCCTGCGGAACCGGCATCACTGCAATTGTAACATCCGCATTATGAGCCTTGTGGTAATCCAGCATTATCTCATAATCCATCTTGTAAATATGGTCGCCGGAAAGAATCAGGACATAATCCGGATTGAACGACTCCATATATGCCAGATTCTGATAAATCGCGTTCGCAGTTCCTGTATACCACTCCGTTTTTCCTGTCTTCTCGTATGGGGGAAGTACCGTCACGCCTCCTATGTTCTTGTCAAGATCCCACGGAATCCCTATGCCAATATGTGTATTCAAACGAAGCGGCTGATACTGCGTCAGCACTCCGACTGTATCAATTCCAGAATTAATGCAGTTGCTCAAAGGAAAATCGATAATGCGGTACTTCCCTCCGAAGGCTACTGCAGGCTTCGCAACCTTAGAAGTCAGTACACCAAGACGGCTTCCCTGACCTCCTGCCAAAAGCATGGCAATCATTTCTTTCTTAATCACGCTATCACCTCTTGCTGTAATTTTTTGCTCTTCTTGGACATTATAACACACTTCAAAAAAATAATAAACATTTTTTACAATTTATTCTCGTGTTTTTCATCTCTTTTTATGATAATTAACTTAATTTTATTCTAATCCCTTTTTTATTTTCATCATTAGTTCCGTCTTATCCGACAGTTTTTGCTGTATTTTTTGTATATTTTCACCATTTCAGTGTCGTCTGATGCAGACGGTGCCGCGTATTATGACATTTTCCGCGTTCAGCCGAAAGTCTCTGCAGGCAGGTATGTTTCTCCATTCTATACCACTCCATCCGGGCGCACCATAAAAAGAATCTCGCTTCGGGATTCTTCGCCGCAAATGCACCACATAAGCGACATATTTCTTCTGCATTTGCGTGCGCATCCTCTCGGAGCATTTTTTGTCTCACAGGAAATCCGGAGGACTTTCCTATGAGACAAAAAAACAGGACATGACCTTACAGAATCATACCCTGTCTTTGCATTCTATTATTCTCTTTTTAATTCAGTCCTGCACTCGCCAGTCTCCTGCGGATCTGAGGTCCGATAATCATGGCAATCACAATCTTTGCCAGATCTCCGGGAAGGAACGGAATCACGCCTGCAGCAAGTGCAGCACCGAAGCTCATTCCTGCCTGATAAGCCAGCCACACGGTACCAAACAGATAGCATACCGCGGTACCAATCACCATTCCGATGAAGCACATGTACATTTTGGAACACCATTGATCTATAAAGAAACCACAGATCAACGCCATAAAGACAAAGCCGATCAGATATCCGCCGGTAGGTCCGAGCAGCTTCGCCGGGCCGCTTGTGAATGCAGAAAATACCGGTATTCCGATAAATCCAATCAACAGATAAATAAGATAACTGATCGTTCCTTTCTTCATTCCAAGCACATAAATAGCCATGTAAATCACAAAATTAGTCAGTGAAATCGGTACCGGGCTGATTGGAAGCGGGATGGACATCGGCCCGAGTATACAGGTTACAGCTGCCATCACACCGATCAGTGCAATGGTACTTGTCTTTTTGTTTGTATTTACTGTTTGATTTGATTTGATACTTGACTCCATAATTTTCCTCCGCCCTAAGCTCCTTTTCTCTCTTTCATCTCAAAGCCAAGATTGTGCAGCATTGCACGGTCCTGCATCGTATTGTTGCCGACCGTAGTCAGCATATCTCCCGTCAGCGTCGCATTCGCACCTGCGCGAAACAGCGCTTCACCTCCATCCTCAAAATACCCTCTGCCTGCTGCGATCCGGATATATGCGGTCGGATTGATATAACGGAACATCGCCACAATCCGAAGAATCTCCTCCGGTTTCAGCGGTGCGTTTTCCCCAAGCGGCGTCCCCTTAATCGGAATGAGGAAATTCAGAGGAATCGAGGTGACTTCCAGCTCTGACAGCAACAGCGCCATAGCGATACGATCCTGCCAGCTTTCACCCATTCCCAGAATACCACCACTGCAAACCTCGAGACCAGCTTCCCGCGCCCTGCGGATCTGCGCCAATTTGTCCTCATAGGTATGTGTCGTACAGATTTCCGGGAAGTAATGTTCGGAAGTCTCCACATTTGTATGATACATCCGGACACCCGCCTCTTTCAGCCGCTCCATATCCTCACACTTCATCAGGCCGTGTGACGCACAGAGTACCATATCGGGATACGCTTTATGCATCGCCTTATACGCTTCAATCGCTTTCTCCAAATCTTTTCCTGCAAGCGTACGCCCCGCTGTCACAATGGAATAACGGTCTATTCCCTGCTGTTCGGCATGCGCACAGCCCTCCATCAGACTCTCCTGTGTCAGAAACCCGTATTCCTCACAGCTTGTATGGTTATGCGCCGACTGCGCACAGAATTTGCAATTCTCACTGCAGCGCCCCGAGCGTCCGTTGATAATACTGCACAGATCAACCCGGCTTCCGCAAAGCTCCCGGCGGATCTCATCCGCACCCTCACACAGTTCTTTCAAATCAGCATTCAAAAGTACTGTCAGATCATCCTCATGATTCAAACGGCGCCCCTGAATAATCTCTTTTGCCAGTTGTTTCATTTCTGTTCTCTCCTGCTTTTTCATAGTTAACCAAATTCACGAATGAGTTTACAATCTTTTCTCATATTTGTCAACCTCTTTTATTTTTAGTTAACCTTCAAAGATACAGTTCAGCCATATTCGTGTTTCAGACCATGCCGCCGCGGCTAAAGCCTTGCAGCACAAATAAG
>JAUNGL010000237.1 GCA_030524665.1 Lachnospiraceae bacterium
ACTGTCTTGATTTTGACTTTATGAAAGAAATGCGGTGGATGACAGGGCAGGAAAAGCAGGATTTCTGGCTGATGGGCGAGGTGATTCACGGCGATTACGCGAGATGGGCAAATCAGGAGATGCTTCATTCCGTGACGAATTATGAGCTTCATAAGGGACTTTATTCCGGTCACAACGATCACAACTATTTTGAAATAGCCCATACAATCAGACGTCAGTTTGATGAAAATGGAGGTATATATAAAGGAAGAACGCTGTATTCTTTTGTGGATAATCACGATGTGGACCGTATTGCCTCAAAACTAAACGATAAGCATCATTTAAAAACGGTCTATACATTACTTTATACACTGCCGGGTATTCCCTCGGTTTATTACGGTTCTGAGTGGGGGATTGAGGGCAGAAAGGCAGACGGCGGAGATCCGGCTCTGCGGCCTCATTTGAATTTGGAGGAGATGGAGAAAAATCCTCCGGTTCCGTGGCTTTTTGCATATCTGCAGTTTCTGGGAAAATGCAGGCAGGAGCACCCGGCTATCGCCATGGGACGGTACCGGGAGCTGATGCTGACAAACCGCCAGTATGCATTTGCCAGAATCGGGGAAGAGGAAACGGCTCTTATTTTTGTGAATAATGATGAAAAAGAGGCGGATGTAACCGTGCAGATTCCGGTCAGGGGGCAGCGGCTGATGAATCTCGAGACGGAAGAAGCGCTGCAGGACGATAATGGAAGGCTTACGATGACGCTGACGGCAGGGGGAAGTGCGCTGGTCATTGTAAAGCACGATCTTACCTGATGACAGAAGCATGGAATCAATCAGCAGCTTTTGCTGTAAAAGCAGTAAAAGTTCAAGCGGCAGCTTTTTGATGGCATTGGCAGAATTTTGGGTCATCAATTGATTATAGAAGAAATAAAAGGAGAAGATACGGTATGGCAGGCAATGTAAAAACAAAGCAGAAAACAGCGGGAAAAGCACAGAGCAAAACGTCCTCCGCAAAGGGAAAAAGCAAGGCGGCAGCACAGCCGGCGGCTGAGGTACAAAAGGAATTTATTACAGATCTTGACCAGTATTTGTTCGGACAGGGGACTCACTATGAAATTTTCAAAAAACTGGGCGCGCATCCCACTGTGCAGGATGGAAAACAGGGAACCCATTTTGCTGTCTGGGCGCCCAACGCGAAGGAGGTTTATCTGATCGGTACGTTTAACGGCTGGGATGAAACGGCACATCCTATGAAACGGCTGGATCCCCTGGGCATTTATGTGCTGTTTCTGCCGGATATTGGCGTGGGTGAGCTTTATAAATTTCTGATTCATACGCCGGATGGACGGAAGCTTTACAAGGCGGATCCGTTTGCAAACCATGCAGAGCTTCGTCCGGGCACTGCATCCAGAGTAGCCGATATCTCAAAGATTAAATGGTCTGATTCTGTCTGGATGGAAAACAGAAAGAATTTTGAACAGGACAAGAACCCCATCGCTATTTATGAGGTGCATCCGGGAAGCTGGAAAAAGCATCCTCACGGCCCGGATGAGATGGGATATTATAATTACAGAGAGCTGGCGCATGAATTGACGGCCTATGTGAAGGATATGGGGTATACGCATGTGGAGCTGATGGGAATCGCGGAGCATCCTTTCGACGGTTCCTGGGGCTATCAGGTAACGGGATACTATGCACCCACATCCAGACACGGATCACCGGAAGATTTTGCTTATTTCGTGAATTATCTGCACCGCAATAAAATCGGCGTTATTCTGGACTGGGTACCGGCTCATTTCCCGAAAGATGCCCAGGGCCTGGCAGAATTTGACGGCAGCTGTCTGTATGAATATGCGGATCCGCGGAAGGGGGAGCATCCGGACTGGGGAACCAAGGTCTTTGATTATGCCAAAAATGAAGTGAAAAATTTTCTCATTGGAAATGCGATCTATTGGATTGAGCAGTTCCATGTTGACGGCCTGCGGGTAGACGCTGTGGCCTCCATGCTTTATCTCGATTACGGAAGACAGGACGGACAGTGGGTGCCCAATCAGTATGGCGGCAACAAGAATCTGGAAGCGATTGAATTTTTCAAGCATCTGAACAGCCTGGTGTGCGGCAGATATCCGGGCATCATGATGATTGCGGAGGAATCTACTGCATGGCCGAAGGTGACAGGAAAGGCGGAAGAGGACGGCCTTAATTTCTCTCTGAAATGGAATATGGGCTGGATGCATGATTTCCTGGAGTATATGAAGCTGGATCCTTATTTCAGACAGTACAATCACAATAAGATGACCTTTGCCATGACGTACGCTTATTCTGAAAAATATGTCCTGGTGCTCTCTCATGACGAGGTGGTGCATCTGAAGTGTTCTATGATCAATAAAATGCCGGGATTGTACGATGACAAATTC
>JAUNGL010000055.1 GCA_030524665.1 Lachnospiraceae bacterium
TGTCGTTCCGGTCCCGTCGGTTGTTCCGGTCCCGTCTGTACTGTCGTTTCCGTTCGAATTTCCGTCTCCGGTATTCGTACTTGTATTGGTTGAACTGAGGTAAGCCTTGCTGACGTATGCCTTCGTACCATTCACAGATACTACAAACCAATTGTCTGTCTCACCAATGACATTTACTGCTGCCCCACTTGTCAAACTATCTACGATAGCGCCGCTCATTCCCGGTTCTGTACGTATATTGACATCAGACGTCGCATACAGGGACTGGCCCGTTCCATAATCGATCTGACTTCCGTATTCTGCTTCCAGCATATCATCATTCGTCACATCCGTATTCCCTGACTGATTAGCTTCTGTCTCTGTCTGTTTTTCCGTTTCTGTATTCTGCACTGACGGAGCAGTAGATACAAGGAACTGTTTGGAAACATAACCGATATTTCCATTTATATTTATCTTAAACCACTGGGAAGTCTCGCCTACCACCGTTACCTGATTGCCGGCGTTCAGAGAGCCCATGATATTCTCATCACTTTCTGTACTCGGTTCCGTACGGATATTGACATTATCTGATGCATACAGCGTCGCACTCGTTGTATAATCCTGAAGTGTCGCCAGCTCGCCTTCCACTGTCCCGTCACTGCTCTCAGACTGTGTCTGAGTCTCGGACTGGTCAGTGCTTTTTTCCGTACTTGCCGTATTGCCCGGCATCGAAGTGAAGGCCGGATTCTGAAGTACCGTAAAGCTCTCTACAGATTTCTTCACTGCTTCCAGCAATGTCCGGTTATCATCTGTCACAGTACCCGTAACGACATAAGCCTGATCCTCTGCCATGATTCCGTACGTGATCGCATATGCCCACATACTGGTAGCATTATACTTAACTACATACTCATACGTACTCAGAGTATCTGAAGTCAGTTTTTCGAAGCTCTCGATTTCGAATGCATTTGCATCCGGATACTGCCTTGTCAGACTTGTCTTCAGATCTTCCTCTGATTCTGCCACTGTAGTTTTCTTCAGTTCCGATTCGTTTGCCGCATGAACAATATTGATCATGGCAGCGCCAGAAGAGAACACCCGCATCTCATCTACATCCTGCGTCACCTTCCAGGTACTGTCCGGAAGGATAATCTTAATACTCTTATCCGTAGAAGTATAAGCGACATCCGCTTCTGTCTCCGTAGTTGTCTCAGTCTCTGTTTCTTTTTCTGTTATTTTCTCTGACTCTGTCAGCTTGACGGTGTCAGGTTCTGTCTCTTTGTTTTTTTTATCAAGCCCGCATCCGGACAGAATCATGACTCCAAGAGACACAGTCAGAACCGCAAGAAAATATTTCCTTCTGTTTCTCAAATTATACCCTCCATTCTATTCCCCGTAACATCATCCGACCTGAACAGAACTGTACTCACAGTCTTTCTGTTACTGCTTCTGTATGCATCACAATGTCTCTTTAAAAACAATGATGCTTTCAGATACACTCTGACACATCACAAAAACTGGTACTCCAAAATACCAATATCAGCATCATACCACGAGATGTCAAGTTGTGCAAGCCGCACTCTGATAATTCTTCTACTATTGCTACAAGATTAACAGTTTTGTAAACGAATTTTAACCTGTGCTTCATCAGGTGAATTTATCGGAATCTTTCCCGGATCTGCTGCTCTGCTGCGTTCAGACGCCGCTCCAGCTCCAATAAACTTGTTTTTCCTGTAACTCCAGCGTCCCCCGCTATGCCCGCCGATACGTTTCCTTCATCCGTCAGTGCCCTCACAAACAGCCGGTATTCATCCAGCAATCCCTGCCCATGCATCACATGCCAGGCACCAGCATCACTTCCGAGTGCAATCCCTGCCCCCAGTTCAAATCCCCGCCGGATATTTTCTGTCTGTCTCTGTTCCAGACGTTCAATGACTGCATCGTCAAACCTTCCGCTCCCCTTCAGGTTTGCAATAGTCACAAGCGTAGGTACCCATACCGCATGGCTTTCAGCCAGGGCATGCAAAGCCTCTTCGTCCATAAAATTCCCATGTTCTACAGAATCTACTCCGAGTTCTGCGGCGTCCTGTACGGCTCTCGCTCCGTTGACATGCGCCATCACGGCAAATCCTTCCTCGTGTGCGATATGGATCATCTCCCCGATCTCATCCCGTGTCAGCGGTTCCTCATTTACACCGCCATCTCCTGAGAAATCCATGATTCCGGAAAACATGACCTTAATAAAATCACCGCCCCGCATACGCACTTCTTTCACCAGCATATGGTATTCCTTCATCGTATCAAAACCACGGCCCACAATTCCGCCATAGTGCCCGTTTTTGTGAATCGCAAATATCGGGGTCCTGTAATCAATTCCATATTCCGCTGCAAATTGTGCTGCGCGTTCCGATACGCCCAGGGCATCACCGCCATCACGCACAAAGGAAATCCGATGCTCCCTGTAAATATCCAGCCTCTCATGAATGACAGCTTCCATAACCCCGGATCTGTGCAGAGCCACTGCATTCCGGTAATTCACTCCATCCATAATCAGATGCGCATGACATTCTCCAAACATATTCTATCCCCTCTTGTCTCTCAGTTTCATAATAGTATACCCGATTCCGCCATACCGTGCAAATCTTTTATTGCCGGATTACGGGACTGGTCTGCTGTAATTCCTTTTTTCTGGATCTATGAAAAAAAATCCTCCAATGATATACTGGGAAAAATAATGATTTGATGAAAGGAATTTTGCCTATGAAACGAATTCTGACGATACAGGATATTTCCTGCATTGGACGCTGTTCCCTGACCGTTGCGCTTCCGATACTCTCAGTGATGGGGCATGAGACAGTCATTTTACCGACTGCCGTTCTTTCCGCACATACTCAGTTTTCTCATGTCACCTTCCGGGATCTGACTTCAGACCTGCCCGCCATTGCACACCACTGGAAGCAGGAAAAGTTCACCTTCGATGCAATTTATACAGGATATCTCGGCTCAGCAGAACAGATCCGGATCGTAAAGGATTATTTCCGTGACTTCTCCAGGCCTTCCACTTTTCGTATCGTGGATCCGGTTATGGGAGACAATGGAAAGCTGTATACCGGGTTTGACGAATCCTTTGCTGCGCAGATGACCGGGCTTTGCGCTGAAGCAGATATCATTCTTCCCAACCTGACGGAAGCTGCGTATATGCTGAAGCTTCCCTGCCAGAAGAATGGATACAGCGAATCGGATATTCAGGATATTCTCCGCCGTCTCTGCGCACTCGGTGCAAAAAGAGCCGTACTGACCGGCGTAAGCTTCCATGAAACGGAGCTTGGCGCCATGTCCTACGACTCTGTGACAGATACATTTGATGCTTATTTTTCTGAAAAAATCCCGGTCAGCTACCATGGAACCGGTGACTGCTTCGCAAGCTGCCTGTCCGGAGCGATTCTCCAGGGAAAAACCATGGCAGAAGCGCTCCGCCTCTCCGTTGATTTCATCGTAGAGGGACTCCGTCTCACGATGGCTGATCCGGACCGCAGAGATTACGGCATTAATTTTGAAGAAGCTCTTCCGCTGCTGATTCATCGGAAGCAGAATACGTCTCTTCATATTTCTTCATAAAAACCTCCATGGTATGCGGGAATCGGATACCGGTCGGGTAGGTACATGTCGAATACCATCCGTCTGTACTGTGAATTTCTCTACTCCTGAACGTAATCCACCCGGTCGCTTCCTGTATATCCTGTATGCTTACCTCGGACAGATCTTCACAGTACGCTTCCAGTAGTTCCTGAACTTCCGCACCGCTGAAATCCAGCGATACTTCATCCACTCCCTCTTCCGCATATTCATACTCTGTTCTCCATTCTTCTATATACTCTGGATCTACTTCAGCGTATCCTGCCTCTGGTACGGCCTCTCCGTCTTTCATTGCATCTTCCGTTTCAGATTCCGGATCCGCTTCTTCCATTGTGCTTCCCGTCTCCGACTCAGTTCTCGTTTCTTCGGCGGTACGCTCCGTCTCCGACTCAGTTTCTTCCTTCCGCAGTGTAATCCTTTCCGTTACACTCTGTGTCTCCGGCTCATCCGACTCCTGCCGCAGCTTAATTTCTTTTTTCCCGTCCTGTGTTTCCGCTTCCGGAGCGTCGTTCTGCTTTGACAAATTTTCTTTCGCTGATTCGGTATTTTTATCATTCTCCGATGCTTTCATCATCTTCTGAAGCTGGTTCAGATCCTTCTGGGTAATGGTAATGTATGCTTCGCCCAGCATCTCTGCGTTCCAGCCCAGCAGCGGATAATACTTTCCTGCAAATTCCGAATCCTGCATCATTTTTTCCATGCACTCTGTATATACAGAGTTCTCTACATAGTATACCCGGTATATTTCCCGGCCGTTCTTCAGACGGTACATTACGTTCACAAAACGTCCATTCCCGTAGACCTGATTCATTCTGTCTGCCCTGCGTTCTCTCTCTACTCCGTTTTCTGCGATCTGATACATGGCGTCAAACTGGTCTGTTTCAAGATAATCCAGAATCTCTTCTACATTTCCTGTCATTTTCCCGTCAATCAGATAATCGCCATAATTCTGATACGCCTCCAGCACCGCCATTCCGGCCAATTCCTCTTTCCCGGGAAGATACGTATTATACCCTGCTGTATCATAGCGGAATATACAGAAAATCAATGCTGCGATCAGAACAGACAGTACCATCTGTAACTTATGGCAAAGTACCTGCCGAATATCCCACCGGTAAATAAATTCCATGATCATACATCCAAGTGCTCCAAAGAGAACAATGAATACAATCACCCATACCATATTTGCAAAGATTCCATATGCCGCCAGCCCGGCAAACAATGCGGTCGGAATCACGAGCAAGAACTTTATAATTCCCTCCGTATGGCGAATAGCCAGTGCACTTCCTGCACGCTCCGTCTTTCTGTGCTGATACAGAAAAACGCTGATTAGCAGTAAGATAATCACCATGGCCGCCAGCGTACAGCTGCGCGAGAAATCAGGCCATGCACCTGTCATTCCCTTTTTTACCACATCATCCCCGGCAAAAAACTGATAGAAGCAAAACGCCCAGGGTGAAGAATATCCCAGAACCTGTGTCGCCGCGTCCTCAACTCCTGTTCCCAATGCCGTCGGCATGAATATTTCACGAAATGCTATGCAGAGCAAATAAATCATAGGTATATATGCTCCGAAAACTCCCACCGCAAAAACAGTAGTCAGCAGCTTTCCGGTCAACATCACTGCCAGAAGTGCTCCGCTGTAGCTGGCCAGGAAAAACAGTATTCCCTGACCGGATGCCGCCAGAACCTCCAGCACTCCTCTGCCAGAAATTACCCCGTATGGGATTCCCGCCAGCACACCGAGTGCCTGACAAAGCAAATATGGCAGAACGAATGTCATCACACTTCCCAGCAGCTTCGCTCCAAACAGATTCTCGCGCTTTATAGCCAGACTATGATAGAAATCGAGCTTCACGGATGAATGAACATAACCAAACGTACAGAAAGCGCACAGCGCTCCTGCCATCAAAATGAATACCATATTTTCAATATGCCCGAATCCAATCTGTGACCAGAATATCTTCGTCATCTGCTCCAAGCGCTCTGCCGCTCCCGCCGAAGTATATTCACGTCCCGTCATCGCCATGACAATCAGCACACGGAACGGAATCAAAAGCCCGAACACCAGCCCCATCAATGCCGTCATCCACGACAGCTTCTTTCTTTCATCACATGCCAGCTTAAAAAATGAGATTTTTGATGTCATAGCCTGCTACCTCCGTTTCACTGATAAATATCTCTTCCAGAGTCAGAGGCAGAATCTCACAGAACAACGGCTGTTTTTCCTGCAGCTTGTTCATCACAGCTTCCCGTCCTCCTCTTGCCACAATCGTAAGCAGCGAACCGCGCCGCTCATACTGCAGTACCTCCAGTTCTTCCAGAAGCTCCTTCTCCAGCTCCTCGTCCGGAATCACGCACTGGATCTTATGAATCCGAAGCTTCATCTCATCCAGATCCTTTGCAAACAGGATTCCTCCCCTGTGCAGCAACCCGACGTGATCACAGATATCTTCGATCTCCCTCAGGCTGTGTGAGGCAATTACGGGAGTAAAATTCCGGTTCAGAATCTCAGACGCAAACAGGCTTTTGACTGCCTGACGCATCACCGGGTCCAGCCCATCGAAAGTCTCATCGCAGAGCAGATATTCCGTATTGGCACAGATACCGAGCAGTACGGATACCTGTTTCTTCATTCCCTTGGAAAATGTCGAAAGCTTCCTTCTGGGATCAAGGTCGAATTTCTGAAGCAGCTCCTGAAAACGTGTTTCATCAAATCCCGGGTACAGCAGTTTATAATAATCCTTCATACCGGTTGCTGTCGCATTCGGATAAAACCATGCCGTATCCGGGATAAAACAGATTTTGGACTTGGCAGCAGGATTTTCCCATACCGACTTGTCGTCTACCGTCACCGTGCCCTCCTGCGGCTTCAGTACACCACTGATCACACGCAGAAGCGTACTTTTTCCGGCTCCATTCGTGCCGACCAGTCCAAAAATAGATCCTTCACTGATCGTCGCTTTCACATGGTCAAGTGCCTGTATCTCATCAAAATACATCGAAACATCTTCAATCCTGATCATATGCTCTGCCCTGCCTCCTCTCTGTAAAATTCCTTTGCCTTCTCCACAAAAACCTCACAGGCTATATCCAGTTCCTTTCCTTTGGCGACCAGTTCTTTCAGGGACTGGTATACACTTTCCTGTTTTTTCACTTTCAACCCCTCATTTCCTGATACAAAATTCCCCCGGCCCTTAACCGGATAAATATACCCCTCCTGCTCCAGCATCGCATATGCCTTCTGAATCGTATTCGGATTGATCGAAAGCTCCATTGCAAGAGATCTCACGGAAGGCATCTGGCTGTCTGACTCCAATATTCCATTCACAATCAACGTCTCGAACCGCTCCACGATCTGCTCATAGATCGGTTTCCGGTTCTGTAAATCAATGCCTATCATATCCTTCCCCCTTTCCCACCTGTACTGCTTCTCATCACAAGTGTATTAAGTGTACCAGTTGTATTAGTACACTTATTTTATATCCCAGAGCATGGACACTGTCAATCATAAAATACTTAAGAAAAACGGAAGCCAAAAAGGAAAAAATAAGAAACAGGACACCGCCTTGTCTTCCTCATGGCGATGCCCTGCATCAACTGTCATTCTATTGAATTCGTAACCTAAAGCCCGAGTACTTTCTCCGCAATCCGCACCGCATCCTCAATGCAGCCATCGCAGGACCGCAGCACCTTCCTGGTCTCAATCCCTTTCAGTTCACTGCAGATCACAGAGTCGTTCTTCTGCCGGAAGCTCTCCACCACGTCCTTAGACAGTTTATACGTCGCTCCTTTGGATTTGGGCAGCCCGGCTCCTGTTGAATTCTTCATTCCTGCTACCATCACAGCTCCTGAAACAGCACCACAGGTACACTGCATCCCGCCCATTCCGGCTCCGAATCCCTCTGCGAGACGGAATACGGTATCCTCCTTATATCCCAGTTCCTCAGCGAATACACAGGCAACGGCCTGACAGCAATTATAGCCTTTTGCGTGGCGTTCAAGTGCCTCTTCTACTCTATCTCTCATCGTATTTCTCCATCTGTAAAATCTGTTACTGCACCGGTTCCGTAGAGAACAGATTCTTATTCACATATCCAACTGTTCCATTCGATTCTACTTTATACCATCTGTCCGTATATCCTACCGCCGTCAGGCCGCTTCCGGAAGCAATTGTCTGGATGATCTCTCCATCCTGTGAAGGCTTCGCACGCAGATTAGCTCCTGTCATCGCATACACCTGATAGCTCTCAGCAAACTTCTCCACACCAAACTCCGAATCAATCGCAGACGTATCGGCAGATGAGGAAGCCGGCGATGATGTTCCGTCTCCGCTGTTATTGGAAGAAGAATTGCCCTCGGAAGTCTGTCCATCTCCTGACGATGTTCCGCCAAGCTCCTGAAGAATCAGCTGTTCTCTCTCTTCATCTGTCTTCGCAGCCACCTCGGTGTCTGACAGGAACTGCTTGGAAACATAGCCGTTCGTATCATAATCTTCTACTTCTACGACGCACCAGTTCGGAGTCTCTCCTACTACAGTCACACGGTCTCCCTGATAAAAGCTGCTGAAAATCTCGACATCATCACCTGTTCCCGGCTCTGCACGGACGTTGACATCATCCATCGCATACATGGTACGAAGCTGGTCAAACTGTGTCTCCTGAGCCTTCTCCTCCTCAACGGTAAGCACCTTCGGCTCTGTCTGTGGTTCTGTCTCAGTTGGAGCTTCGGTCTGTGGTTCTGTCTCAGTCGGAGCCTCCGTCTGTGGTTCCGTCTCAGTCTGTGCTTCGGTCGGCTTCTCTGTAGGCGCTTCTGTCGGGGCTTCCGTTTCAGGTTCTTTCTTTAGTTTATCACATCCGCTAGCCATAACAGCTACGGAACACGCCATCAACAGTGCGAATAACCACTTTTTCTTTCTGTTTTTCATTCTGTGTGCCCTCCTATCATGTATCTGTTCAGTCCCTTAAGCTATCATACTGCCATCTGGTCCTGCCCGAATTATCATCTCAGAAATCATACCACGTCCTCCGGTTTCTGACAAGACTCGTTTCTAATTTTTAAATTTTTTTTAATTTTTATTTACATTTTTCGACATAAATTCCATATCCACACAGTACTGTATCACAGACTCCATTTGCGGCGATACCCATTTATCACGATGGTACAAAAGCTGCTTCCACACCTCTATCTCAAAATGCTCTACATCCAGCCAGACCATCCTGCCAGACGCTACCGATTCTGCGGTTACGTAGTCCGGCAGAAAAGAAATACCTGCGCCCTGCTCTACCAGCGAGCAGATCAGCCCCGCACTCCCGATTTCCAGAACCGGCCGGATCTCCAGCGACATCCCTGCCAGCCGTTCGTCCATCAGCCGCCGGTAGCTCATCCCTTTTTCGGTCAGCAGAAACGGCTGATCCACCAGCTCCCGGACGGAAATTGTCTTACATTTTCCCAAAGGATTCGCCGCATCCGCAACAAAGTGCACGCCTACTTTCTCCTCTCTGACAATCACATACTCCGTATTGTAGATATGATTGTCGAGCGTCAGTATGACATCCGCTTCATTATGGTTCAGGAGACGGAACATTTCCTCTGTTCCTGCTGCGATAATCTTCAGCTCAATTCCCGGATAACGCCTCCGGAACTCCAGAAAATGTTCATCTAAAAGCGAGTCGCAGAGGGAATCCGCCATCGCCAGCCGGACATGCCCACTGATTTCACTTACCTCCTGCATACGTTCTTCCAGCTCCTGCGTCAGCTTAGTGATCTGGTGAGCGTACTTCAATACCTCACGCCCTTTCTCGGTCAGCGCTACCGTATGATTGATACGCTCAAATAACTGTGTACCCAGTTCTGTCTCCATCTGTCTGATCTGAAAAGAGACCGTCGACTGGGAATAGCCCAGCTTCCCGGCGGCCTTCGTGAAGCTGTTCAGTTCGGCCACATGCATAAATGTTATTAGATTCTTGATATCCAACTTGTTTTCCTCTTCATCTGTTTTTTCGATTTCCCACATCGTAATTATCAATTTTACGGATGCTTCTTTTTACTATATACTAAAAAACAGAAAAATACAACAGCACTGTGACGTTATACAGTACAACAAGGAGGAACATTTCATGGCTCTTATTCAATCTGTTTACCAGCTTCTGTGGGGTGACATTCTCACACTCCCGCTTCCAGGCGGAAGTTCCATCGGACTTTCCCTGCTGGTTCTGATTCTGATTCCCTCCGGAATTTATTTTACATTCCGAACCAGATTTCTACCTTTCCGTCTCTTTCCGGAGATGCTGAGAGTAGCGACAGAAAAAAAGAATGTTTCACAGAAGAATTCAATCTCAGGTGTACAGGCACTGATCATTTCGACGGCCACACGCGTCGGCATGGGAAATCTGGTCGGTGTAGTTGCAGCTATTTCTGCCGGTGGTGCAGGTGCTGTATTCTGGATGTGGGTCACAGCCCTGCTCGGTTCCTCCACTGCATTCGTAGAAGCGACGCTGGCACAATTATATAAGGAAAAAGACCCTCTCTACGGCGGATACCGTGGCGGTCCTGCGTATTATATTCACAGTCTCTTTGTCAAAAAGAACAGCCGCAGGAAGCATTCCGTGATTGCCGTTCTGTTTGCCCTCTCCGGTCTGATCTGCTGGTGCGGCATCAGCCAGGTAATCGGGAATTCCGTTTCCTCTGCATTTCAAAATGCATTCCGGATTCCCCCAATCCATACCACCGTGATTCTCGTACTCGTAGCTGCCGTTATCGTACTGCGCAAGAATGCCACCGTGAAGGTTCTGGACATTATTGTACCAATCATGGCCAGCTTTTATTTTCTGCTGACACTGTTTATTATTCTCAAAAATGCCGGACAGATTCCGTCTGTTTTCCAGAGAATTCTGGAAGAAGCCTTCGGCCTGAGACAGGCTGTGGCAGGCGGATTCGGTGCGGTCCTGATGAATGGTGCCAAACGCGGACTGTTTTCGAACGAAGCAGGCTCCGGCTCTGCCCCATGTGCCGCAGCGGCAGCTGATATCAGCCACCCGGCAAAGGAAGGACTTCTGCAGGCATTCGGTGTCTTCATCGACACTATCGTCATCTGCAGCTGCTCCGCTATGATCATGCTGCTGACCCCGGAGGATTTGACGCATGGTCTGTCGGGTATGGATCTGCTCCAGACAGCCATGCAGTACCATATGGGAGACTTCGGAGTTATTTTCATTGCCATTGTCCTCTGGCTGTTCAGTTTTTCCACCTTCATTGGAATCCTGTTTTATGCCAGACCAAACGTTGCTTACATCTTCGGCGACAACTGGCTTTCACAGACACTTTATAAAATACTTGCGCTTGTCATGCTGTTTATCGGGGGGCTGGCTGCTTATACCTTTGTCTGGGATCTCGGTGACATCGGTGTGGGGCTGATGACCATTTTCAACATGATCGCCCTCATCCCTTTGTCACGGCTTGCGATTGATTCTCTCATGGATTACGAACGAAGAAAACGATAATTCCGATTTCTGTCTTTTCTTCTGATACCGTCAAAAAAAGACGCACCGGAAGCTTCCGGGCGTCTTTTTCATTCAGGTTCCATTCAGTCCATCCAAACCAGCCTGACTCATAACCTCATAGAAATCATTCAGTTCCAGAGGATGATAATAGTAATATCCCTGTATCATATCTCCTCCCGCTGCTTTCACAGCACTGACAGCTTCCCACGTCTCCGCACCTTCCAGACAGACGAGTTTGCCAAACTGATGGCAGGCAAAGACTGTCGCATTCAGTAAATTTTGCCTGTCTCTGTCATCTGCTGCTTTGCAAAGAAACATACGATCCAGCTTCACAACATCTGCCGGATATCTCAGCAGTATTTCCATAGCGGAATATCCCCCTCCGAAATCGTCCAGAATGGCCGACATTCCCATACGCTTACAACCAGCCACAAATTCTGCCAGCTTTTCCGGTTCATCTTCGAAATATCTCTCTGTCAGCTCCGGCATCAGATTAGAGCCATCCATCCCATACTTTCTAAGTGTCTGCTCCATATACGGAAGAAGCTCCTTCTCCCAGATCTGCAGATGACTGACATTAAACGTCAGCTGGAACTGCGGATGTTCCAATACAATCCTGCGGCAGTGACGTACCGTCTCTCCGAATACCCACCGGCCAACCTGACTAATCAGCCCCTTTTTCTCTAACAGCGGAATAAAAACCGCTGGAGAAATATCCTCTCCCATATAACACCAGCGCAGCAAAATCTCTCCTCCGATGATCTGATCTGAAAGAGCCGAAACCACCGGCTGGATTACAATTCTGAAATTCCGGAAACCATTTGCGACATCCTGTTTCAGGGATGCCAGAATATCCTCCTGCGATTTGCGTTTTCCCTCCCGCTGCTCTCTGTAAGCAATATATTCCTTCTCAATATTATTTTTCGCTGCCTCGATGTATGCAGCTGTCTTCTCGATCAGCTTCTCAGGGATATTGATATCAAACGGATACTGGAAAACACAGATACTGCATGGGTATTCCATCGGCACATTGTACTTGCTGTAGCAGCTTCTCGCGCATTCCCGTATCTCCCGGATCGCGCTCTCAGTAAATTCCGTACATCCAGGCTTCAGAATCGCTATGAATTTGATGCCGCCCAGTCGGTAAAACCAGAGACGGTGCGACAGCTTTCTGTCCCAATACAACGTGATATCCTGCAGGAGCCTGTCCGCCTCCTCACGCCCCTTGATTCCATTGATTTCCGAGAACTGATTCAAACCGATTCCGAGGACAACCGTATCCTGTCCCTTTTCCTGAATCTCTTTCAGCCTTCTGGCCGCAGCACTCTCTCCCGGGAAGCCGGAAGCATAGTCCACCAGAAATTCCTGTCTGGAGACACACCCAACAAAATAATCCGGTATCTCTTTTTCATCATCCCAATATGCCACTCCGCGGCAGTGAATCCATATTCTGTTGCCATCCTTATCATAGACCCGGTATTTGAAGTCATGCTTTTTTTGCCTGTCCCTCCAAATCTCCCGGATATCCTGCCGGAACAACTCCAGATCCTCCGGATAACAGATCCTCTTTTCCCATTTCGTCAGCATATCGTAAATCACATTACTTTCAAACCCAAACATATCCCGTATATTGTCGGATACATAATACAAATTCGTCTGTAAATCTCCGAAATAGAGGCCAACCGGAGAATCCGGCAGGGAAACGGAATGAATCAGAAGATCAATTGCATCCGGATTCGCGCGGAGATATTGCTCCATATTCTTCACAGTGTCGATTGTCTCAGGGTTCACATAATGCTCAGCCTGGTCTGTTCCCCGCCGGTCACGCGGTCTACCTGACGCTGAATCTGCACCACAGTAATACTTCTCCTTATCCCTATACATCTCCGCTTCTGCTTTATTCACCAATACCTGAAAACCATCTCCTGGCCGGACACTCCATGCATATCCGGTAGCAAGATGACAATCCGCCTTATTGATGATCTCACGAAGCCATACACATTTTTTCCGAAATCCATCCTCCGTGATATCCGGACAAATTACTACAAACTCATCTCCCCCTGTCCGGTAGATCCACTCATTTCCAAACACCTCGCAGAGCATTTCATAGCAGCTGCGGATCAAATGATCCCCTGCAATATGTCCCAGCTGGTCATTTATCCGTTTCAGCCCCGTAATGTCACCAAAAAGGACTCCCAGCGAATCCAGACCGGAAAGCTCCTTTTCTTTTTCTTTGTAGGCGCTTCTGTTCAATGCACCGGTAAGCTGATCGTGATAGCTTAAATATTCCAATCGATACGAAAGATCCCTTCGCTTCATAAAGGATACAACAAAATATTCAATCACCCGGAAAAACGAAGTGATAGCCGGAATCTGATGCGGTTCCGGATTATCAATTCCCAGAAAACCTATAATATCATCCTTTGATCTCAGCGGACAGACAGCCAGAGACCGAATCTCCTGCGGCTTCAATGCGGCATAGACGTGGGGATAACTGTTTCTGATCTGTTCAAGATCCTCAATAATCACCAGCTGGTTCTTTCTGAAAATCTCCATCCAGCATTCTACCATCCCAATCGGCTCATTCTGCAGCAGTTCTTTCTGAGGGGACACTCCGGAAGCACACCACTCGTACGTATTGCTGAAGGTATTATTCGGGTTTGTCTCAAATATATAGACACGTCCGCATCGGAATCTGATTCCGATAAAGGAAAGAAGATGTGTAAATGTAGTCTCGTAATCTTCCGCCTGCAACGCATACTGCAGGCATTCATTGACGATAATTTCATTCGCGGTATAAGTATGGCCGTCATCCCCGCCCAAACCGCTTTTTCCGCCTTCACTCAATATTCCCAGCCGGTAGCTGCGCCCATCGATCTGAAATATAGTATCCTGCATCACATCCATCTTTTTCAGGGCCGGGCTGGCAAAAAAACTTTCAGAGATCTCTGGATACCCTTCTCCCAGGCTATATCCCAGAGCCTCTCTCAGCGCTTGATTCATATATATGGTTTCATGGCTTTCTATATCTGATATGTATAAATATTCTTTTATTGATTCAAATATGTTCCAGTCAATATTCATTTTGTCAATTCTCCCGCTTTTGTGGTCTTTTTCAACGGGTTACTATATTTCTACAATAAAAAAGAAAACGCACCGAACTTCTATATTTCATATATTAACATAAATTGTCTGAGATGTATACTACATTTCTGTCAGTTTTTCTGCACTTTATTACAACTTTACTGTATCTTATGTCATAGCTCTGACGAAACTTTTCAGTTCTATTTTTTCGGAATTTTAACTTTTTTTAATCTTTCTCTAATCTTATTGTAGTAAGATATTTCCATAATCAAGAGGGAGGAATGCCAGATGAAAAAAGCGAAAAAACACTTATTCTTACTATTCACAATATTACTGCTCACACTTTGGGGTACATCTTCTGTTTATGCTGACGGTCCAATGCCCAAAAAAGTAACCAAAATCACTTCATCCCTGAAAACCATTTATGTAGGGAATGAATTCGAACTAAAAGCAAAGATGTCTCCTTACTATGCGGATGACGATAATCTCCGCTGGTCGATTGTCGGAAAAAAGGGAATCATAAGATTTGAGGATCATGACCGTGACGGCGACGAGATTGAATTCAAGGCATTAAAAGCCGGAACCACAAAGGTTCGCTGCTCCGTTGTAGGAAAATCAGCGAAATACTCTAAGACTTTCACAGTTACAGTGAAAAAACCAACCTACAAGCTTACCAGAATCAGTCCGAAAAATGTAACTGTAGCAATCGGTGATGACAGAGATCTCGAAGTTAAGGTTGCCGGAAAGCTGAACGACAGATATCTCAAATGGACCATTAAAAATACGAAAATCCTGAGATTTGAAGATAACGACAGATACGGGGATGACGTGGAAGTGCAGGGAATCCGCACTGGTAAGACAACCGTTACCTGCCAGAATCTGAAGACCAAAAAATCCGTAAGCTTTACTGTAACTGTGGTAACCGGGTATCCTGACGATGTATCTGAATATCCGTATCACTAAGACTCAGGCTTCAAATACATGCTGCACCTGAACACCGCACGGAACAAAGGCCATGCAGACAATTATAAAACTGCTGCCTGAATCTGCAATCATGAAATTCCGGAAACTGCGGTCAATCTGATCAGGTTAAAAATGCTGCCACAAATTGGCAGCATTTTTCTGATATTCTATTTACTGATTGTAACAGCCTTCATGATTCTGCTTTTGCATCTCCCCACGTAAGCCTCCTTACCAGACGATATGATTTTGAAATCTTACTTTTCTGCTGTTTCTCACAATTCGCCCCACTTCGTAGCAGTCATAATACTCTCCGACACTTTGCACAATCGCCTCCCAGCTTTCCTTCGCAACTACAAGATTCAATCCCACTCCGCAGTTAAAAGTCGAAAGCATTTCCTCTTCCTCAATATTCCCGATTTTTTGAATATAGCTGAAGATCGGCAGCGGTTTTATGTTCGCAAGGTCAATCTCCGCACAGAGGCCCTCAGGGATAATCCTGCAGAGATTTCCCTCAATTCCCCCTCCGGTAATATGTGCCATACCATGTACCGTTTTCCGCCCAAAGAGACTGCGGATCGCCCGGTAATACGGTGTATGAGGCTTCATAATCTGTTCAATAAATGTCTCACCCGCCACCTTATCCAGCTTAATCTGCGGCATTTTATCCATCAGCATCCTGACAAGCGAATAACCGTTCGTATGCAACCCGTTCGAGGCCACCGTCAGCACCACATCTCCCTCCCGGATCGCAGAACCATCAATCACATCCTTTTTAGACAGGATACCGGCGATACTGGAGGTCAGAATATATACACCTTTTTCCACCACGGATGGCTGAATCGAAGTCTCTCCTCCGACCAGGGCACACTCATTTTCCCTGCACGCCTCGGAGATTCCTTTCACGAAGGATTTGATCGTCTCCTTCTCCGCATTCCCGCAGACAATCGTATCCAGCACAGCCAGCGGCTTTGCGCCCATCACCGCAATGTCGTTGACCAGATGATTGATCATGTCATGGCAGATTGATTCACTGTAGCCATATTCCATTGCCAGCTTTTGTTTCGAGCCCGGCTCCTCAGATTTCAGTACCAGTACTGGATCTGTCAGTTCCGGGAAATGGATGTCATACAGAGACGCAAAAGGTCCCAGTCCATTCAGGACACGTCTGTCATCCGTTTTCAGATACTCTGCCATTTCCCGTTTCATGGCATCCGTATAGGAAATATCCACGCCCGCTTTGCTGTAAGAGAAATTCTCGCCGCTCTTCTCCCTGCCGGCGAGAATTTCATCCACTGTTACATGAAACAAACCTGCCAGTTCCACCAGCATCTCCACATTAGGCAGTGTGCCATTTTCCCATTTGGACACAGCCTGAAAAGACACCTTCAGCTTCTCCGCTACATCCGCCTGCGTCATTCCGGCTTCTTTTCTTCTGGTTGTGATAAATTCTGCAATTTTTCTGTTATCCAGCATCCCATACCTCCATCATATAGTGAATATTTTGATGCTTTATTCTAACCGCATTCTTCATCCCGAACAATAACCGGATATTTGAACCTGTCGGCAGGATTCTACTGTGTGTTGAGTTGGGAGGATTATTCAGGCGCATTGAAAAATTTTTTGAAATTGACCTGCTCCTTCTCTCCGCCATATCCACAGCAGCGGTAAAACTCATGCGCTCCCGTTCTAGACGCACCTGACACCAGCCGCACACCGGATAACTGCTGTTTTGTCTGCTCCAATGGGAAATCATATCCCATCTCGTTCCTGTTCAATTCACAGATAAACTCCGCATCTTCCATCCTGCATTCCCGGATCAACGGTTCCATGATACGTACCTTCTTTCTTCTATTCTTTCACAATCTCTGCCAGTATATTTTTTCTTCCTCTCCCCACGGAGCCATTTTCCTGTCAACCACAGAAAACCCATATTTCTCATATAAATTTACATGGTCACTTACCAGATAGACTTCTTCAAAGCCCTGATATTTCAATAATATCTCCGATACAGTTCTGACTGAATTTTTCTTGTCATCTCCCAGACATTACATTCCTGATTTGCCAACAACACCAGTGTCATATCTTTCTCCGGATAATAAGAAAATTTAGCAGCAACACCGTCGTTCATTCCATCCTTACAGATACAAAACGGCTCACCGCTGCCCTCCAACATAAGAAATTCAAACCCGTATCCATTTTGTTCATACAGCCCCGGAATTTCGTCTCCCTCCATCGGACGAGTAAATTCACAGTGAGGATGCAGAAACATATCGGCGAATTTTTCACCCAAAAGTACATGATCCCTGATTGCAGTTAAAAACCGGTTGAGATCCTCTGCGGTTGTATATGCCCCACCATCCGGAGTACCCATAGGCGGATAGCAATAAATATTTTTCTTATAACTAACCACCCGGCCGTCCTGATCTGTCACACTCCTGTATCCCTCTGCCGTATTTTCATTGACCTCATCCATTGAAAAGAAACCGGAACGAGCCATCCCTGCCCGGTCAAAAATATTCTGCCGAAAATAATCCCGGTAATTCATTCCAGATATCTGTTCAATCGCCAGTCCCAACAGGACATAAGAGCAATTGCAGTATCTCACATCAGTTCCCGCCTTATAATGGGGCTTTTTGTATGCAAAATTCTTCAGGAAATCCCTGCATTCACGGATTGCATAATTCGGACTGTCCGCAAACAGCGCAGAGTAATCCTCCCCCGCCTCTTCATCGGCATCGTCTGCTATCCCGGACGTATGGTTCAGAAGATGCTCTACCGTCACATCATCCGGGATTTCCGTGCCGGACAGATCAAGCAATTCCGTGATCCTGTCCTGGAGTCTCATCTTCCTCTGCTCTATCAGCTGAAGAACCGCAGCAGCCGTAAATATTTTGGTGATGGATGCGGCGTCAAACCGTGTATCTATCTCATTTGGAATCTGGAAAGCCCGATTGGCATATCCGTATGCCTTTGCAAATACCGTCTCTCCTTTTCTTTTGACCATGCATACGCCGCTGAAATTATTCCTTGCGGCATACTCACTGCATAACGCTTCCACATATTCCTCCATAGTCTACCTCCTTTTAGCCAGAGTACCTTCAATCCCACTGCGTTCTCAGCCCTTCAGACCTCTGGCCTGCCTGTCCATATCCTCCAATCACAATTCAGAATTCAGTATAGCGGATTTACATGCAAATTACAATCTGTAAAAACAGGCTCACGTGATTTATCCTGGCATTCAGGCGTGCCTGCAAGAAGGAAGCCCGTCATATTGCCCATATCATCCTACAACAGCAGAGACCGGTATTCCTTTTTCACAGGATATACCGGTCTCTGCTGTGCATAAAC
>JAUNGL010000056.1 GCA_030524665.1 Lachnospiraceae bacterium
CCCGTTCTGGGGCATCGTACGAAACCTTCCAGTTCTTTAACTAAACACGAATTTGATAAAATCGGGCTTGACATTCCAGTACATAGATGTTAGTATACTGGTTAGAAATAACTAACTTATGCGTTGCGCAGTCACGGATATCAGGGAATCTACCGAATGAGATTCTTTTTTAAAAGGATATGGTTAGCATAATCTAACTATCTAGAGGAGGAATATATGAGCGTAGTAATCATAGGTGGAAATGAATGTATGGTCTGTCAGTATGAGGGCATTTGCAAGAGACATGGATGCAGGGCAAAGATTTTTGCAAAAGAAAACGGAGCAATCAGGAAGAAGCTCGGTAGTCCGGATCTGTTTATTCTGTTTACCAATACGGTTTCCCATAAAATGGTGCGCAGTACACTTCAGGAGGCAAAGCGGAATAATATTCCGGTACTTCGCTGTCACAGCAGCAGTGCTGCTGCGTTGCAGGAGCTTCTGAGTGAGCACTGTAAGGAGGCTTGCTGAAAAGAATTTTGGAGGAACAGTATCGTCCGGATGTATGATTTTTGTAAAAACGAAGATGCTAAGTACAGACGGTTACATAAAAATGTCCTTATGACTGACGATGAATCAGTGAGGATCGGGGACGATGGATCGGTGAGGATGGGGTGGGGCAGGTAAAAGCAGGAGAAAGGCTGCCGAAAATTTTTTGAGTGCGGAGGTAAGTGCATGGGAACGGAATCCATTTCATTGGCGATCGGCAGGCAGTGTGCGCCGCTGCTGGTCGGGATTAAACCTTCGAATCTGTTGATTCTGGAGCGTGGATATGGAGAGCTTCTGGATGAAGTGCTCGCAGGAAGCGGACTGTGCAGACATTTGCTGTATACGTCTCAGGCAAAGGATTACTGGTTTGTATTTGAGGAGCAGAGGCTGCGCGAAGTGATGAATCAAAGGGAACATGCAGAATTTTTGAATCGCTGCGGGTATGCATTACCGGATCCGGCTGATGAGGAGAAGATGATTCACATACACGGTGCGGCGTGCGAAGCTTCCGATCTATTGTCACAGGTGCTTCACACTCTGAGACAGAGGTTTGCCGCATATAAGATGGAAGAGGCGGAATTCCCGCATGAGATGGGAGTCCTGCTTGGATATCCGCTGAATGATGTGCTCGGATTTATCCGCCATAAGGGCAGAGATTTTAAGCTGTCCGGGTATTGGAAGGTTTATGATAATGTGACCTATGCGGACTGGATGTTCCGGCTGTATGAGAATGCAAAGACTCTTGTGCTGCAGATGTGCAGGCAGGGATTTCTGATACCGGAAATCTGTGAAGTGTGCAGGATGGAGGCGGCAGCTTTGCTGCAGGGATAGCGAAGGGCTATAAAAACGGAGCATTACAATAAAGATAAATGCTGGCACGGCCGAAGAAGAAAAGCGGGTGTGCAATAGAGAGAATACATCCGGTTGCTGCGGTCATGCCGTAACAGCCGCATGATATATAACAATTTTTCAGGAGGATTATAAAATGGAATTGAAGGTAGTTTTTTGGAGCGGTTCAGGTAATACGGAATCTATGGCAGATATGGTAGCAAAGGGAATCAAAGAAGCGGGGCAGGAAGCTAAGGTGATTTCCATCGAGGATATTACTCCGGAAGTACTGGCGGCTGATGCTGTATTCGCAATGGGGTGTCCGGCCATGGGTGACGAAGTTCTGGAAGAAACCATCGTAGAGCCGTTTGTGACAGATATTGAGAAGCTTGTGAACGGTAAGAAGATCGCACTGTTTGGTTCCTATGGCTGGGGTGACGGAGAGTGGATGCGCAATTGGGCAGAACGTATGGAAAAAGCCGGAGCTATTGTGATCGGAGGAGAGGGTGTGATCTGTGCGGATGCACCGGACGATGAAGCAGAGGAGAAGCTTACAGAGCTTGGAAAGAAGATGGCGGAGGCGTGAGCAGGTTTGAGGTTTTACCTGAAACAGGTTTGGTGAAGCTTTATCAGCTTGCTGATGATGTCTGCATCATGTTTGAGATTTTGCCTGAACAGAGTCCTATAGATTGATAAAACAGTATCATAAAACAGGGAGTTCTGACACCGATGTGGATTGCATGGTGAGAAAAACTCCCTGTTTTATGTTTATGCGATTTCTTTCAGCATTTCCTTCAGTGTCTGCCGGACAATTTCCTTAATGGTGTCAGCGGTGATTTCCAGGTCATCAAAAGACGGCTGAACTGTTTCCGGATAATCCATTTTGATATTTTTGTACAGATATGTAATCGAATTTGAATTTTCACAGTTGGCAAAGCCGATATAATGTTCGATCATATCATAGTTTGCCACTCTGTGTCTGGTGGAAGTAAAGGCGCTTCGGATAGCTCTTTCCACGCGGGTTGGAGTGTCGCCGTTCATGGACGCGATCTTATAGTACATAGCAGTCCATTTCGGATTCTTCCATTCCGGAGTATCGAGAAGCATTACTGCATCTGTGATGTAGGTAAATCCTTTCAGATTCACCGGCATTCCGATTTCCATCAATACATTTTCGATTGTCTGTCTGTTCATAACTAATACCCTCCTGTGATTTAGACACTTTCTGATAGTATGCATAACCTGTCGGACCTGCATCATAAGTGGAAAAATCTTCTATTTATTCAGTTGCCACTGTCTTGACAAATTTTTGGGACCTGTTTATTCTATGAAAAGAGAAGATTTCTCAGAATTACGGTTAAATTTCTCTTTACAGAGAGATAACGTGAAACATACTTATTATCTGCGGTGTCTTACCATTGCATCTTACAAAATTAGTATACCGCCAATGTACAAAGGATGAAATATGATAGGGGAAGAAAAATTAAGGGAACTTTCACAAAATTTAATTTCGGATAAAGAAGATTACATGACATGTTTTTACAAAAACCTGAACATGTATCTGGCGAATCCGGACATCACAATTCGAGAAGTGTCGGAAGCAGCCGATATTCCGTTCGCTACTCTGAATTCATTTCTGTATGGAAAACCGCACAGCGACTGTAAGCTTTCGACGGCTGTCAAGCTTGCACGTGCCTTCGGTGTCACGATCGACGAGATGGTGGGTTGTGAGACTCTGACGGAGCAGGAGAGACATGCAATCAGTACGGTGCGCAATCTCCCGGAACGGTCGAAATACCTGATCGGATGGTATATCGAGAGACAGGCAGATATCGCAAGGGACAATCAGGGGGAGAACAAAAAGGTAATTTCTGTCATGCGGCCGCAGATCGATGAAGAAGGGAATCTGAGACCGACCGATGATATGACGCTGCTCGATATTTCTGAATATCGGAACAATGTACGGCCGAAGATTTTCCTGGGGATCCGAATGGTCTGTGACTATTATATGCCGCGCTATACTCCGTTCGATACACTGCTGATTGCAAATGACCGCAAGCCGAGGCAGAATGAGAACAGTGTCATTATCTATGGGAAGATTATTTTTATCGTGCAGAGACGCGAGGAGATTGATGAGAATGGCGAGAAAGTGGTCAATTATTACAGTATACGGGACGGCAAATTCCATGTGACGGAAAATGATGTAGATGATGTAATTGGATATATTGCTGCAATTCATCAGGGGAATGAGTGAACTTTTTAGTTGACAGAAAAGCAGAAAAGGCGTTATGATAAGTAACAGGAACGAAGACGTTTTGAATTTTTCAGAATGTCTTCGTTTTTTTTGCGTGAGCAGCGAATCAGACAGCCATGCTTGCGTGGATATTTGGTGAGCCAGTCAGTCTTTTGGAGACGTATTTCAGAATCAGGCAGGTGGTAAATATGATCTGTTTGAAGCCTGACAGATCTATGAAGTATGACGGTTGCCGGAAATGGGTTACAGAAGGAGGGAACGTCCATGTATGAACAGGATTTGTATGAACATGCGGATGTGGTAAATGAACTGCTGGCCAGATATGGCGTAAAGTTTGGCATTTACAAGAACAATGTGTTTCGGGAGCAGTTGTTCCCATTTGATGCAATTCCCAGAATTATTGCAAAGGATGAATTTGCAGTTCTGGAAAAAGGTTTGAAGCAGCGTGTGGTGGCGCTGAATCTGTTCCTGAAAGATATTTATGGAAAGAAGCAGATTATCAAGGACCGTGTTGTGCCGGAGGAATTTGTCTATGCTTCCAGCGGCTATCTGACCGAATGTGAAGGTGTATGTCCGGTGAAGGATATTTATTCCCATATTTCAGGGATTGATCTGGTAGAGGGGAAAAATGGACAGTGGTACGTGCTGGAGGATAATTTGCGTGTGCCGTCCGGTGCATCTTATCCGATGATTGCACGGGAGCTGTGTCGGCGGAGCAGTCCCAGGACATTTATGAATGTAAAGCTGGAGGATAACCGGAATTACGCGGAGCTGCTGCGGCGTGCGATGGATTATGTCAATGTCGGAGGACATAGTGTGATCCTGACGCCGGGCCGTTATAACGCAGCTTATTTTGAACATTCGTATCTGGCAGAGCAGACAGGAGCACATCTGGTAAGCGGGCCGGAGTTGACGGTGGAGGATGATATGTTGTATTACATCGACTCTTACGGCCATAAGGAACGTGTCGGAGTGGTTTACCGCAGGATTTCCGATGAATATCTGGATCCGATGACCTTTAATCCGGAGTCTGTGATCGGAATTTCACATATTTATGATGTATACCGCAAGGGAAATGTGGCGCTGATGAATGCGCCGGGCAATGGAATTGCGGATGACAAGGGACTGTATTATTTTGTGCCGAAGATGGTGAAATATTATCTTGGCGAGGAGCCGGTTCTGCAGAATGCACCGACGTATCTTCCGTTCTATGAAGAGGATATGAAATATGTTCTGGAGAAGTTCGACAGTCTGGTGCTGAAGGATGTAGCAGAAGCAGGCGGTTACGGAGTCGTATTCGGAAATAAGATGACGGCAGAGCAGAAAGCGGATTTTATCGCACTTCTGAAAGCGGAGCCGAGACGGTTTATCGCTCAGGAGGTGATTGATTTCAAGGATCTCGATATTAAGGACCAGGGCAAGGTTGTGCCGCGCAAAGCAGATTTACGGGCATTTGTACTGATGGCAGATGAGCCGATGGTATGGAAGAGCGGGCTGACCCGTTTTTCCAGAAACCCGGATTCCTTTATTGTCAATTCATCACAGGGAGGAGGATTTAAAGACACATGGGTATTATCTCAGTAACACAGATGGACGAGCTGTTCTGGCTCGGAAGATATTCAGAACGTGTATATACAACACTCCGGTTATTTTGCCGCAGATATGATATGATGCTCGACGAGCTGGTGGGAAGCTACGGGGAATTCTGCACAATGCTGGAAATTCCGAATGTTTACACTTCGTCGGAGGACTTCAAATCCCGCTACGCCTTTGATCTGGAAAATCCGGATTCTATTTACAGCAATCTGATGCGGGCATACGACAATGCAATTGTACTGCGTGAGGAAATCGGGAGTGAGACACTCTCTTACATACAGCTTGCAATTTATGAGATGAACAAGGCTGTGATCAGTGATGCACCGATGATCGAACTGCAGAGGGTCATGGATAATATTCTGGCATTCTGGGGGATTGCGGATGACAGCATGGACAGTGAGAACAGCCGGAATATCATTAAAATCGGCAAGCGTGTGGAACGTATCGATCTTTATGGCAGGCTGAAGCTTCCACGGAAAGAGATGAAGCGTGAGATCGACCGTCTGACGGGAAGAATTGACCGCTGCTCCGTACCGTACCGGAAGGATGTTTTGAAGAAACTGAATGAGCTGGTAGCAGAAACGCAGCTTGATTATCATGCGATTGTGCAGAATATTGAGCAAATAGTGTAAAGAATAGGTGAGACCGCGGGAAAGCTCATTTTTAAAGGGGGAAGTGTGTGAAAAAATTACGTTTTCGTTATGAGATGCATCTTCAGTTTGATGCGCCTGTAAACGACCACCGTTTCACCTTGAAATGTATACCGATGTCGAATCAGCGGCAGGTGATTCAGAAATTGGAAACATACATTTATCCGAATGAAATGCTGAGCAAAGCAGAGGATTCCTTTGGGAACCTCTGCATTTATGGGTATACAGACAAGCCGCACACCCGGTTTGATGCGGTGGTATCCGGAGAGGCGCTGGCCGGATGTCTCCCGTATGAGCCGGCAGAGGAGAATTATCGGCTGGGACGTTACAGGTATCCGACTCCGTACACGAAACCGGGGCCGGCATTGAAAGAATATTATCGGAAATTTCAGGCGGAGTATAAAAATAGTAAGGTTCAGATAGGGGCAGAGGGAAATCTGTCGAAAAGTATTGTGCTGATGCACATGCTGCACCGGGATATTTCCTATGTGCAGGGTGTCACCACTGTGGATACTACGGCGGAGGAAGCGCTTGCAGGCAGAAGAGGTGTCTGTCAGGATTACTCCCATATTATGATAGCTCTCTGCCAGATGGCAGGAATTCCGGCACGCTACGTAGTCGGAATGCTGATCGGCGAGGGGCTGAGCCATGCATGGGTGGAGATTTATCATGATGGCTGCTGGTATGCGCTTGATCCGACGAATGATCTGATGGTAGATGACCAGCATATCAAGATATCTGCCGGGCGGAATTATCATGACTGCCGGATCAATCAGGGGGCATTTCGGGGGATTATGGTGCATCAGACACAGACGATTGGAGTGTCTGTGGAGGAGATTGGAAAACTGGAGGAATAAATGCATGATAACGACAATAGCATCTGCGGGACTTCCCGTAGATGAGACTTTGAGAATACAGAAACATCGTGTTTCACCCGCAGGAAAGGACTGTGGGAAACGGATTAGTATTGTAACTGGAATACACGGTGATGAGCTGGAAGGACAGTTTGTATGTTATGAACTGCTTAGGAGGATCTACGCGGAGAAGGAAAAACTGACAGGGACCGTAGATGTCTATCCGGCGATGAATCCGCTCGGTATTGATTCTGTCACCCGCGGCATCCCGGCGTTTGATCTGGATATGAACCGGATTTTCCCGGGAAATATGGACGGCTCCATGACCGAATATCTGGCGTCGGAGATCATCCGTGATCTGAGCGGGTCGGATCTCTGTCTGGATATCCATGCAAGCAATATCTATCTGACAGAGATTCCGCAGATAAGGATTAATGAGCTGCACCGTAATACTCTGGTGCCTCTTGCGATGGAATCCAATATTGATTTTATTTGGGTACACGGTGCGAATACAGTGCTGGAATCTACACTGGCATATAGTCTGAACAGTACCGGCACGCCGACGCTTGTGGTAGAAATGGGAGTCGGTATGAGAATCACCAAGGAGTATGGCTGCCAGCTGGTAGAAGGTATCCTGAATCTGATGCGTGTCCTTGGGATCTGGCAGGGAGAGACTGTTCCGGTACGCCAGCCGATCCTGTCTGATCGGGCGGAGGACGTGTGCTTCCTGAATGCCGGAGAGGCAGGGATTTTCGTGAAAGAGGCCATGCATGGTAGCAGGGTAGAAAAGGGGCAGATGATTGGACAGATTATCGATCCGCTTGCAGGAAAGGTTCTGGAGGAGGTTTTATCTCCGGTAGATGGATTTCTCTTCACGATCCGGGAATATCCGGTGGTAGATGAAGGGTCGCTGATGGCGAGAATTCTGACGGGAGGTGCGGTGAAATGAGACAGTCTACCATATTTGAAATCAGTTCACTATACCGTGACAACTTCCGAGTGAGCGGTTATACATTTGGAAATGGTGAAAAGGCGGTCTGCGTGCTGGGAAGTATCCGCGGAAATGAGATTCAGCAGATCTACACGTGCTCTCTGCTGGTAGAACGGCTGAAGGAGCTGGAAGAGAACGGTGCAATCCACGCCGGAAAGAAGATCCTCGTGATTCCATCGGGAAATCCATATTCCATGAATATTTCCAAGCGGTTCTGGCCTACGGACAATACGGATATTAACCGTATGTTTCCGGGATACCATCTCGGGGAGACGACACAGAGAATCGCGGCAGGAATTTTCGAGACGGTGAAGGATTACCAGAACGGGATACAGCTGGCATCCTTCTATATGCCGGGTAATTTTATGCCGCATGTGCGTATGATGAAAACAGGCTTTGAGGATGTGGAACGGGCCAGAGAGTTCGGACTTCCATATATAGTGTTGCGGACTCCGCGTCCATATGATACGACGACGCTGAACTACAACTGGCAGATCTGGGAGACACACGCCTATAGCTTATATACCACTACGACGGAGCGGATTGACCCGAAGAGTGCGGCGCAGGCAGTCCGGGCCATGCTGAATTTTATGGCGCAGGAAGGGATCCTGGATTACCGCAGTCATAAAGGCTATTGTTCGGAAGTCGTGGATGACAGGGATATGAGGAGTGTCCGTACCTCGAAGGCAGGCATCTTTGAATGCTGTGTGGAGGTCGGGGATGAAGTCAAGCAGGGAGATATCCTGGCCTGTGTGAGAAATCCGTATGATGGATCCATGCGTGAGAAAATCCAGGCGCCGCAGGCAGGAACGATATTTTTTGCGCATGATGCGCCGCTGGTTTATGAGAGTACAGCGGTGTTTAAGATGGTATAGGGAATAAAAAAGAGGCGAAGCATCAGCTTCGCCTCATGGCATTCTTAGATTGATTAAAGCTTTACAACGTTAGCTGCCTGCATTCCGCGAGCGCCTTCTGTCAGATCATAAGAAACAGCCTGTCCCTCTTCCAGAGTCTTGAAGCCTTCGCCCTGGATAGCTGAGAAGTGTACGAATACGTCTGATCCGTTCTCTCCTGTGATAAATCCATAACCCTTTTCTGCGTTAAACCACTTAACAGTACCCTTATTCATGGATGGTACCTCCTCAAAAATAATACTTGAATGAAGATTCTGCTTAAAAAACTTCACCAGCTAATACAGACGATAAAGGTAAGTTATCGTCTGTATTAGCCAGTGAAATAATTAACCTCTAAATCTTATCAGCAAACTTATTATATTCTTTAATTCCACTACTGTCAAGTAAAAGACACGAAATATTTGCAAAAAAGCAATACATTTCAGGTAATAAATATGTCCGAAAATTTCCTGCCGGAAGCTGACAAAAAGTATGCTGTGTACCGGGAAAAATCCGGTAAAATATGGGTTTTTGTGATACCCAGACAGTCGAATTGGCCGGGACACAGCATTCTTAGCTTATGAGTTTATGCTTCTGTAGTGCCTGTCTCTGCCACGTCAGTTACGTCTTCGATCTCCGACATATCAAAAACCTCGACGCCATCCATGTCTTCAGATTCGTCCTCAAAAATTTCCATAGTATCATCGGGATCCTCTACAAACTCAATGTCATCGTCGTCGCTGATTACTTCTGCATCCAGAAATTCGTCCTCAGAGGTCGGATCGTAGGTTACTTCGGTGATCTCTGCCTTTTCGTAGAGGACTGATGCGACTTTGGATTCGTATAAAGACTCTACCAGAGATTCACGGGTATAGTTTTCCTCGAAGGAGACGACATCCGAATCTCCATAATAGGAAGCAAACTGTTCTACATAGCTGAAATATTCATCCTGAGTGATCGTGATATCATTTTCCTGACAGTAAGCGCTGATCAGAAGACGGCGGTTTACCGCGGAAAGGATCTCTGCGTCGAAATCTTCTTTTGTAATGCCGAAGGTATCGTAGACGTCCTGTTCTGTGTCACCGTCTATAAATGCGGTGTAGAAGCTCAGAAGCTCCTCCTTGCAGGAATCAAACAGTTCCTGCGGATAACCGGAGAAGGTCGTGAGGTCTATCGCTGTCATCAGGAGATTTTCTGCAGCCTCAGAATAACTGTTTTCTTCATATTCGGTAGCAAGAATCTCACGAACGGCAGACTCATACTCTGCAGTGGAGTTATACCCATAATTTTTCTGCACAAATGTGTCATCATACGTTGGAAGCTCAAGTGTGCATACACTGGTGATCTCTACCTTGAAGTCAACCGTATCCCCGGCCCAGTCGAGCATCATATCATCCTCTGCGTAGGACACGGAAAATTCAAGCGTATCTCCGGCAGAAGCACCGGTCAGATTCTGGTCAAATTCAGCACCATACTCTTCGTAGCCAACCGTAGTGTAGAATTCTTCGTCGGTCGTAGTCTCCTTCGTACTCTGCGGGGTGTAGGAAACATTTGCGTAGACGATGTCACCTTCCTGTATAGGACGATCCTGTTCCTTTTCTTCCCCATAAAGCTCCAGTTCTTCGTTAATACGTGACTGAACCATCTCATCTGTGATCTCATATACGGTCTGTTCCAGAGGGATCGCGTCGTAATCGCCAAGTGTAACGTATTCTGAAGCGTCTGCGATCAGATAATCAGAAGGGGTGATCGGTGCGAGTGAAGCATCCGTCTCCTCCTCTGTCTCATCTGCTTCAGCTCCAGTATCTGCGGCATCCGCAGCTCCTGTATCAGACGTATCGTCTGCTGAGGAATCTGCATCAGATGTATCGTCGGCGGCAGGTGCCTCTGTTGCAGTCTTATCAGCAGGAGCTTCTGTCTCCTTCTGACCGTCTGAGCAGCCTGCGAGGGAGAGCGTCATAGCTGCTCCGAGAAGAAATAATAAATAGTTTCGTTTCATAAATGTCAGTGTCCTTTCTTTATGATGGATAATTGCCGGATCCTACGGTGCGGGTACACCTGGATACCTCTATATTTGCGTAATAAAAACGTAAAAGAAGTATAACATTTAAAAAAGGTGTTTGTAAACCGGTTTCGCTCAGAACACAGATTTTTCACTTTTTTCTTCCATATAAAAAGGGACTGTGCTACAATGAACATGGGTGTTTTTTGCAGAAATCAAATGAAGTTCAGGAGGGGAAAATAGCATGAACTATATTGAGATTCCGGCAAAGGCGGAGAAGATTCTGGAAATTCTGCACAGGGCCGGATATGAGGCGTATGTGGTGGGAGGATGTGTCCGGGATTCTATTTTGGGAAGAGTACCAGGAGACTGGGATATTACGACAGAAGCATCTCCGCAGCAGGTGAAAGAACTGTTTTCCAGAACGGTAGACACCGGAATTGAACACGGGACAGTCACAGTCCTGATGGAAGGGGAAGGTTTTGAAGTAACAACGTACCGGATCGACGGTGATTATGAGGATTCGAGACATCCAAAGGAGGTTACTTTTACCTCCAGTTTGTCGGAGGATCTGAAACGCAGGGATTTTACAATAAATGCAATGGCATATTCCCATGAGACAGGGCTGGTCGATGAGTTCAGCGGGATAGAGGATTTGAAAAACAAAGTGATCCGGTGCGTGGGGAATCCCCGGGAGCGGTTCGCGGAGGACGCTCTTCGGATGATGAGGGCGGTTCGCTTCGCGGCACAGCTTGGGTTCCGGATTGATGAGAATGTGAAGGAAGCAATCCGTGAGATGGCAGATTCCCTGGAGAGAATCAGTGCAGAAAGGATCCAAACCGAGCTGGTGAAACTGCTGGTATCGCCGCATCCATCCTGGTTCCGGCTGGCTTATGAGACGGGGATTACCTCTGTGATTATGCCGGAATTTGACCGGATCATGGTGCAGCGCCAGCATAGCCCGCATCATGCATATACAGTGGGAGAGCATACACTGGTCGCAATGAAAAATATTCGCGAAGACAAGATTCTGCGTCTGACCCTTTTATTCCATGATATGGGAAAGCCAGACGTTGTGACGACAGATGAAAATGGAAATGACCATTTCAGCGGCCATGCAGCCTGCAGCGGGATCATTGCAGAGAAGATCATGAAACGTCTCAAGTTCGATCATGAAACGATGCGCAAGGTTCTGATATTAGTCAGGAATCACTCGATGTTTCCGCAGCTTACGGCGCGGGACATACGGCTGGCTGCCTATATTATCGGGCCGGAGCTGTTTGACAGCTATCTGGAAGTGAAGCGTGCAGATATTGTAGCCCACCATCCGGATGTAATCCGTAAGAATCTGGATTATCTGGATGAAGTGGAGCGTATCTGGAGCGATATCAAACTGCACGGTGACTGTATGTCACTTCGTGAACTGAAGCTGAACGGAAATGATCTGATCAGTGATGGAATGAAGCCGGGACCCGCCATAGGCGGAGTGCTGGAACAATTATTGATGGAGGTACTGGAAATGCCGGGGAGAAATCAGAGAGAATATCTGCTGGAAGAAAGCAGAAGGATACGGGAAGAAAAACAGGCGGATTGAACGCCTGTTTTTTTACTACGTTGCATTTCCTTTTGGAATACAGTAAAATAGAAAGGAAATTTTTGATACATAGTCAACAAATGAGGAGAAAATAATGGAACGAGAAGAAGTATTAATGAATCGGATGATTCAGTATGATACCGGGGATTCTGTGAGAATTCAACATTTTATTAAGGTATATACGTTCGCAAAAGCAATCGGGCGGGGAGAGAAGCTGACAGATGCACAAATGGAGATTCTCGGTGCGGCGGCGCTGGTGCATGATATCGGTATCCGTGTGGCAGAAGAGAAATACGGGAGTTGCTCAGGACCGCTTCAGGAAAAAGAGGGGCCGCCGGAGGCTGAAAAAATGCTGCGCGAGGTCGGATATCCGGAAGATGTGACAGCGCGGGTCAGCTATCTTGTCGGTCATCACCATACTTATACAGATATGGATGGAATTGATTATCAGATTCTGGTGGAAGCGGATTTTCTGGTGAATCTGTTTGAAGACAGAAGCAATATGCATACGGTGAGAAATGTATACAGAAAAATTTTTGTTACGGAAACCGGTAAGTGGATTTGCAGAACTATGTTTGGTATGGAGGAAGAGACGGAGTGATAACACAGCGCTACTGTCCACAGATATTGCCGTCTGAAAATGTAGAAATTGACATCATGGAGGAATGACAAAATGGAACACATGCAGAAGTATGAAAAGCAGGTAACGAAAATGGATGGTGATAAACAGGCCGGAAATGAGGAATTTCAGATTTCACCGTTATATCAGGGCAGACCTGAGGATGCGGCAGGACGGCAGGAGAAGGAGATGGCCGTTTATGATTTGCTGGACAGGCTTGGGATTCAGTATAAAAGGGTAGACCATGAGGTGACACCTTCGATTGAATCGTGTCAGGTGGTGGAGGAACGTCTGGGAATCCGGATTTGTAAGAATTTATTTCTGTGCAATCGGCAGAAGACGGAATTTTATATGCTGATGATGCCGGGGGAGAAGCCATTCCGGACGAAGGAGCTTTCGAAGCAGATCGGAAGCGCGCGTCTGTCCTTTGCGGATGCAGAACATATGGAGGAGTATCTGAATATAACGCCCGGTTCTGTCAGTATTATGGGATTGATGAATGATACGGGACATCGTGTGAGGCTTTTGATGGATCGGGAGGTTGCGGAGGCTGAATATATCGGTTTTCATCCATGTGTCAACACTTCCAGTCTGAAAGCAGAGACGAAGGAAATTCTGCAGAAGCTGATTCCGGCGACCGGCCATGACGTGACGATTGTAGAACTGTGACTTATGACGCGGTTGTCTCTGCTGGTCAGAATATTTAGCCATGAAGCGACGATTGTGGAACTGTGACAGATCGGCGGTTTGGAGTGGAAGCATTGTATATTTGTAACGGAATGGTACAGTGGTCGGGGATTATGTGATAAAAATAGTATAGGAAAGAAGGGACGGAATGAAGAGTCCGATGACGACCCTATGTTATATTGAGCAGGGGGACAGATATTTGATGATGCACCGGATCCGTAAGGAACATGATGTGAATCATGATAAATGGATTGGAATTGGAGGGCATTTTGAGGAGGGAGAGAGCCCGGAAGAGTGTCTGATAAGAGAAGTCCGGGAGGAGACGGGATTGAGTCTGGCTTCTTACCGGTTCCGCGGGCTGGTGACATTCGTTTCAGACTGTTGGGACACGGAGTATATGTGTCTGTATACAGCGGAAGTGAAACGGAGGACTGCCGGGAAAATGCTGGTGAAGGACATGCATACAGCGCAGGATGTTGTGTGGAATGAAAAACATGGATCGGAGGAGGAGAATCCGCACGGCATTGCAGAGGATGAAACTCCGAATATTGAAAATCTGCCGGATTGCCGGGAGGGTGTGCTTGAATGGGTTCCTAAGGCTGAGGTTACGAAACTGAACCTGTGGGAAGGAGATAAGATTTTTTTGAAGCTTCTGGCTGAGAATGCTCCGTTTTTCTCATTGAAGCTGAGGTATGAAGGAGACGTGCTTCGGGAAGCTTCGCTGGATGGACAGGATCTGGAATTGCTGGATGTCTGTGATTCGCAGGGAAATCTGACTGGAAGAGTTAGTGCACGCTGTGTGGCTCATGCAGCCGGTGTACCACATCGCACGGTACATATTTGGGTGGTTCGCCGTCTTCCGGACGGGAAGTGGCAGGTATTGCTCCAGAGACGGAGTGAACGGAAGAGTTCGTTTCCGGGATGTCTGGACGTGTCTTCTGCGGGTCATGTATCTGCAGGTGATACGTATGGAGAATCAGCACGAAGGGAACTGCAGGAAGAGCTTGGAATCCGGGCAGAACCGGAAAAGCTGGAATATGCAGGAATATTTGACAGCGGTGATATTCTGGCAAAATTCGATGGAGAGACTTTCCACGACCGGGAAATATCGGCAGTTTATATCTATCGTCAGGAGATAGATGCAGATGCTTTGCAGCTTCAGCCGGAGGAGGTTGATTCTGTACTCTGGATGGATTATGAGGAATGTCTGGCGAAGATATTGAGCGGGGACAGTGGCTTTTGTGTGAACATCAGAGGAATCCGGCTGGTGGGAGAATATCTGATGCATCTGGATACGGAAGAGCTGTGATTTATACACATATGAAGCGTGAATATGATCGTGATATTCATGTATCACCTGTGTCCCGCCGGCACGATTTGAAGTGTGAATAAAACTGTTTATTCATGTATTATCTGTACCCCGGCGGCATGGCTGGAAGTGTGAATAAAACTGTTATTCATGTATTATTTTTGCCGTAGCGGCACATGGTTTGAAACAAGAAAAAGAAAATGACTGACAGAGTCGGACCTGGAGGAGATTATGAAAAGAACATCATGGAGAAACCCGCTGCTGCTTCTTTTGACAGCAGTGATTTGGGGAGTGGCATTTGTTGCACAGAGCGTAGGAATGGATTATATCGGACCGTTTACGTTTAACTGTGTCCGGAGCATTATCGGAGGTATTGTGCTGATCCCGTGTATCTGGCTGCTGGACCGCATGAAAGGCCATGGGGACGGGGGAAAGACAGGTTCCTCCGGCGAGAGCAAAGAAGAAAAACAGGTACTTCTGACCGGGGGAATCTGCTGCGGCGCGGCGCTTTTTCTGGCCAGCAACTTGCAGCAGTTCGGAATCAAATATACGACCGTCGGAAAGGCGGGCTTTATTACAGCGCTTTACATTGTACTGGTTCCGGTACTTGGAATTTTCCTGAAAAAGGCGATCGGGCTGAAGGTATGGATCAGTGTGGCGCTGGCTGTGGCAGGGCTGTATCTGCTCTGCATCACAGATGGCTTTTCCATCGGAAAAGGTGATTTTCTGGTGCTGTTGTGTGCACTCGTATTTTCGATACATATTCTTGTGATTGACTATTTTTCACCGAAGACGGACGGCGTGAGGCTGTCCTGCATCCAGTTTTTGGTGTGCGGAATCCTTTCGGGGATCGGGATGCTGATGACGGAGAGTCCGAGTCTTACCGCTGTTTTGCAGGCATGGATGCCGATTCTGTATGCGGGTGTCATGTCGTGCGGTGTGGCGTATACACTTCAGATCATTGGACAGAAGGGAATGGATCCAACCGTCGCTTCCCTGATCCTGAGTCTGGAATCCGTAGTTTCTGTACTGGCAGGCTGGCTACTTTTGGGGCAGAAGCTGAGTGTCAGAGAGCTGTCAGGTTGCGTGCTGATGTTCATCGCGATCATTCTGGCGCAGCTGCCAGGAGGAAAAAAATGTAATTGTTAATAAAAGTTAAAAAAATTGTATTCAAAAAAAACTTGCTGTGACCGAAATGTGACAATAATGGTATATAATATAAATTTAATGGTGGAGGGGGTTGCAATCCACATGGCAAGAGAATACAATTTTGACACACAGTCACAGACACAGACACGGACACAGACAATTGTTCTGAGTACTGTTTTTTTCGTATACTTAAAATTCCATACAAGGCTGACGAAAGCCATCTGGAAAGTACAAAGCAGAGTAGGACTCTGTACTTTCCGGATGGCTTTTTGTGCTGCAAAAATATAGGGAAGAGCGGTGACTGATCTGATTTAGAGACCGGGTAAGGCACAAGGTGGTTTTATACGGAAACAGAAGGGATTGGAAGCATGAGCAAGAAGCAAACTTTCATACTGGAGATAAATGATACCCGGAATCAAAGCTGGCAGGGAAAGGTGGAATGGGTTCAGATGCATAAGCAGCAGTCATTCAGAAGTGTAATGGAGCCGCTGGGCCTGATTAATTCCGTGATATGCGGAGAAAAGGAACTGGAGACAGAAGAAAATCTGTCTGATCAACAGAATGGAGTCATATGAAAAAAATAAAATTACAATTGTTCGGCAGCTTTTTGCTGCAAGACGGAGATTCTGTACTGGGAGAAGATATGCTTCATTCCAGAAAACTGATGCGGCTGCTGGTATATATCCTCGTGAACAGGGACAGTGTACTGACGCATCAGAAGCTGATCGAGGTATTCTGGGAAGATGATTCCAGAAGCCCCGGGAGCGCTCTGAAGAATCTGATGTACCGGCTGCGGAATATCCTGAGAGTACTTGGAAATGAACAATATATCTGCACCCTGCCAGGGGCTTATTGCTGGAATTCAAGTATCGAGGTGGAAATTGACTACGAATATTTTGAGAAGCTGACAATGAGTCTTAGGGGAGTTGATCCGGAAGACAGGGAAGAAGGTAAAAAATTATGCCGGGAGATTATTGACTGCTATCGTGGAAATATAACCGGCACAATTGCTGAGGAGCCATGGATTCTTCCCAAGGTAACGTGGTACAGATCGCTGTATATGGATACGCTAAAGACCCTCTGCGAAATTTATGAAGAAGAAAATAACTGGTACGATCTGGAGATGGTGTGTAATCAGGCACTTACGCTGGATTCATTGGATGAGGATATTCATTGTTTTTTGATGCGGGCGCTGGTCGGACAGAAAAAGTACGATCTTGCTATATCTCATTACGAGAAAGTAAAAAAGCTGTTCTATGAAAATCTGGGAATCCGCCATTTAGACAGGCTGCACAAGGTGTTTTGTGAAATGATGTCAGAAACCGGGGAATATACGGCTGATCTCAGCAGTATTTTGAAAGAACTGCGGGAACAGAAGAAACCGGAGGGTGCTTTCTTTTGCGATTATCAGATATTCCGCCTGATTTACCAAATGGAGGCAAGGCGGGTGGAACGTCTGGGAGTGGCAGAGTATGTGATACTCTTAACCGTAAGGAGAATGGGAAGCTTCAGCAGGAATGTAAGTACGGACGAGATTGTGATGGCAGGCGTAGAAAAACTGGAAGCAATCATACGGGAAATGCTCAGAACAGGGGATCTGGCAGCGAGATACAGCCCCGCACAGTTTATTCTGTTACTGCCGGCCTGTTCCTATGAAGCGAGTGTTTCGGTGGCAGCAAGGATCAGAGAAAGCTTCCGGAAAAGCATTGGACTGCGACGGCTGGAGCTGATCTGTGAGATGGAAGAGCTTTCTACGTATGACTGAGTCTGGAGGAACAAAGTACATGGGAAAGAACAGGCTAAAAGAAAAGGGGGAATTCCCAATGAATGGAATCCGGATTTGTGTGGATCACTGCGGGGAAGACCTGAAGGGGCGAATTTACAGTCGAATGAATAAAGAGTCCATTCGCTTTGAAAATTGCAGTGATATGCTGTTGAAAGCAGATAAGCTGTTTGATGCGAGAGGATATCCGCAGACCTTTCAGGAATAAAGAAGTTTTGCAGAAAAAAGAACGGAGAGCTGTGAGTACTCAGTGCGTATGCAGTATTAAATAACGAAGAGATACGGTGTCAGTATGGGGAATGCTGTACGATTGATATTGTAGTAAAAGCTGAAGACGTGCAGGATGGCAGGGAGTACTGCTGGAAAAGGATGGGACGGCCGTACAGGAATTTCAGAGTGAGATGGAGCTGCTGAAATGTATTTGCAGTCGGCTGGGGAAAAGTCTCTTTCAGTCAGAAAGAGATTCGACAGGAATGAAAATATATTAGATATAGATTCAGATTAAGAACATGAAAAATAGCAGGAGGAAAGATTATGATGAAGAGAGGTAAGAAGACAGTGGGAAAACAGTGCCTGTCCCGCAGAATTCTGGCGGTTCTGTTGGCAGTATGTATGCTGTTTACATCATCAGGATTTCAGGTGATATCAGCAGAATCAGGGACAGAGGCTTCTTCTGAGCAGAAAGCAGCCGGGGAATCCGAAGCGGCGAGAATCGCAGCAGAGAAAAAGGCCGCGGAAGAATCCGAGGCAGCGAGAATCGCAGCAGAGAAAAAGGCC
>JAUNGL010000057.1 GCA_030524665.1 Lachnospiraceae bacterium
ACTTTTTAAGAATTTTTCAAGGTTGTTTCACTGTTCAGTTATCAAGGTTCTTTTTATTAGTAGCTGTCGTTTTTTATTTTCTCACGCCAGCTTTTGTATGTTATCACATCATTAGTTATTTGTCAACATCTTTTTTGACTTTTTTTAACTTTTTCTGTGATGACCGGAGAAGGAGGGATTTGAACCCTCGCACCGCTACTAACGATCTACTCCCTTTCCAGGGGAGCCCCTTCAGCCGCTTGGGTACTTCTCCAAATGCCTGATTCTTTTCAATGCCTGTCTTATTCAAGAAGACATCTCTTTTCTATTGTCTCTGCTCCTGATTATTTGTATCAGCCTTGCAGATAAGCGGAGAGGATGGGATTCGAACCCATGCGCCCTCTCGGACAAACGGTTTTCAAGACCGCCGCGTTATGACCGCTTCGCTACCTCTCCATTTCAGCGCAGTTAGTATTCTAACAGCATTCCCTGTTTCTGTCAATACTATTTTTTTATTTTTTTCAATTTTTTTCAATATACTTATAATGTATGGCTGAGCAATTGCAAAGCTTCCCGCAATATTCCGTTTACGGCTGTCTTCTGTCTCTTTTCTCAATGATCGCTTCCGCCAGAATGAGATCCTCCGGTGTCGTAATTTTAAGATTCTCATAGGAACCTTCTACCAACTTCACCTTTTTCCCGCTCATAGCTTCCAGTACCATAGCGTCATCGGTAATTGTCACTTTCCGGTCATTCTCCTGCATCAGCTTCCGGTACGCATCCAGTATAAGCGCATACTCAAATACCTGCGGTGTCTGTATCATCCACAGCTTTTCACGCGGAAGTGTCATTTCCACATAGCCATCCTCACCGCTCAGCTTGATTGTATCCTTGACCGGCATGCCTGCCACACACGCACCACTTTTCTGTACTTCCGCCAACAGCCGTTTTATCATAGCTTCATCCACAATAGGACGCGCGCCATCATGGATCAATACGGTTCTGCAATCCTTTGCTGCCTTTAACCCTTCATAAACAGAATGATACCGTTCTTTTCCTCCGGGCACGATTGCCCGCACTTTCTGAAAATGGTACGGTTCTGTCAGCATACGGCGACAGTACTCCTCTTCTCCTGCCCCGCAGACGAGTATTATTTCATCTATCAGCCTGCACTGTTCGAAGGCCGCCAATGAGTAATAAATCACCGGCCTCTCATGCAGCAGCAGATACTGTTTTTTTGTCTCACTTTTCATACGGCTGCCGCGTCCGGCAGCCAGAACAATTGCTGTAATCTTCATGCTTCACCTCTGATGATATCTTTTGACAGACACTTTCTCCGTTTGGGCTATCCTTTACCGTTCTCCCAGTTTCAAATTCGGTACGGCATTCAGATCCAGCCCGTGGCGCACTCCATTCCGGTATTCATAATAAGCTGCCGCGCCAATCATAGCAGCATTATCTGTACAGAAAATGGGAGACGGATGATAAAATGAAATACCGTTCTCACGACAAGCTTCTTCCATTGCGCGGCGCAGTGTACCATTCGATGCCACTCCTCCGGCAATTGCCAGCTTATTCATTCCTGTTTCTTTAGCGGCAAGTATCGCGTGCTCTACCAGTACATCCACAACCGCCTTCTGAAAGGATGCTGCCACGTCTGCCTCTACGATGGTTTCCCCCTTCATTTTACACCCATTCAGATAATTCAAAACTGCGGACTTCAGACCACTGAAACTGAAATCGTACGGAGCATCTGCAATCTTTGCTTTCGGAAAATGAATTGCATCCGCATTTCCCTCTGCGGAAAGCCTGTCAATCTTCGGACCTCCCGGATAACCAAGTCCAATGGCACGTGCCACCTTGTCGAATGCCTCTCCTGCCGCATCGTCTCTCGTTCGTCCCATGATTTCATAAACTCCGTAATCCTGCACTTTCACGAGATGTGTATGTCCCCCTGAAACTACGAGGCAGAGAAATGGCGGTTCCAGATCCTTATTTTCAATATAGTTTGCCGAAATATGGCCCTCAATATGATGTACGCCAACCAATGGAAGTCCACTGGCGTAACTGATCGCTTTCGCCTCCGCAACCCCTACCAGCAGTGCCCCTACCAGCCCGGGACCATATGTCACAGCGACCGCATCCAGATCTGCCAGTCTGACACCAGCCACCGCCAGGGCTTCTTCAATCACCTGATTTATTTTCTCAATATGCTTCCGGGACGCAATTTCAGGCACCACGCCTCCGTACAGCTTATGCAATTCTATCTGCGACGAAATCACATTCGACAATACCTCGCGGCCATTCTTCACTACCGCAGCCGCAGTTTCATCACACGAACTTTCAATCGCCAGAATCAGCGTATCTTTCTCGTTCATCTTTGCCTCCAATATTATCCAGCTATTCTTCTGAAAAATCCAATTCCACTGACTTTCCGTCTTTTCCCGGATAGGCTGCCGGGAATATTTTCCGTACCTCTCCCATATATTCCTCCGGTCTGACAAGAGACGGGCTGTAATGAGTCAGCCAGAGCTCTTTCGGACGTGCCCGTCTGGCAAGCCCTGCTGCTTCCAGAAAAGTCATGTGTTTGTATCCGATCGCCTTCTGTGTCTTTTCCGGCTCTCCATACATCCCTTCACAGATAAACAGATCTGAACCTGCTGCATTATCTGCTATCGCATCAACCGGCCGTGTATCTGTGCAATATGTGACCTTAAGTCCTTTTCTCTGCGGACCAAGTACCTCTTCCGGCCGATATATCCTTCCGTCCTGCTCAATACACTCTCCCTTTTGCAGCCGGCTCCATAATTTCATAGGAATCCCTGCCGCCTTCGCTCTCTCTACGTCAAACCGCCCTGCACGGTCAATTTCAATCGTATAACCATAGCAGGTCACGTTATGATTCACACGGAACGCCTTAATACGATAGCCATTCCGCTCGAAGGTCTGTTCCTGTCCCTGTATTTCCTGAAAAATCAGTTCAAACGGAAGCTCCGGCGCAATCACACGCAGCGCATTCACCACTCGCTCCAGTCCGCGCGGCCCGATCAATGTCAGCGGCTCCGTCCGCTCTGCATTCCCCATTGTCAGAAGCAGCCCCGGAAGCCCGCTAATATGATCTCCATGATAATGGGTAAAGCAAATCGTATCAATCGGCTTGAAACTCCATCCTTTTTCCTTTATCGCAATCTGTGTTCCTTCTCCACAGTCAATCAGCAGACTGCTGCCGTTGAACCTCGTCATCAGCGAGGTCAGCCAGCGTCCCGGAAGCGGCATCATTCCTCCGCATCCAAGTAAACATACATCCAGCATTTCATTCCTCTTTTCTAATAATTTCTCTAAAAACAGTGAGCCAAATAAGTCCGGAAGACCTGCTTATATGTCGAACAGACTATATCTGGCAAACCTACAGAGATGGAAAAGTAAGCAGACAACCTATTGGTCTGAATCCCGTACTGTCCACATAATTGCCGCATCTTCCTTCGGTTTTTCATAAAATCCCTTGCGGATTCCAACACACTCGAATCCGAGCTTCCGATACAGTTGAAGTGCCGCTTCATTTCCTGTCCTTACTTCCAGTGTATATCGTTCTATTCCGCGTTTTCTTCCGCGTTCCATTAATTCAGACAGCATTTGGTAACCAATTCCCTGCCCGCGGAATTCCCCTCCGACTGCCACATTCGTAATATCAGCTTCGTCAAATGACTGCAGAAACCCGCAGTATCCGGCCAGTCTGTCATCCATCCACACTGAAAGGTACAATGTATCCGGTGACTTCAGTGACGACGCAAACCCCTGTTCACTCCACGGCTGTGAAAAAATCTGCCGTTCCAGTTCAACCACCTGTGCCAAATCCTCCGGCTGCATCTCAATGATTTTGATCTTCATGATACTTAGCCTCTTTTGCTGCCCGCTCCCGCTCTGCCTGCGACATTCTCAAATATTCCGGTTTATGCTCTGCGGCAGTCTCTGTCTTTCCCTCACGCACATATTCCATCGCAAGTGCGGCAACAGAAGCCGCCCTCTGCCGGTTCAGATGTGCAGACGCAAACTGATATGGTACTTTAAGCAATCCACCAAGCATCTCCCGGTAAACAGGAACCCCGTCTCCCAGAAACACGACTTCACGGCCAATTTCATTCAGTTTCTCCGCAATTTCTCCGACCGATACCGCCATTTGAGGCGCCAATACCTGAAATTCTCCTCCGGCAAACGTATAAATTCCCGTATAAACCTGATTCCGTCTGGCGTCCATCAACGGACAGATCACCTTTTCCACTCCAAAGAGGTTGTAAGCCAGCCCCTCCACAGTCGGAATATTCACAAGCGGCTTTCTAAGTGCCAGCCCAAGCCCTTTTGCCGTCGCCGCCCCAATCCGAAGTCCTGTAAAGGATCCCGGTCCGCCTGCTACCGCTACCGCATCTATCGTATTCAAATCCAGCTCTATCATTCGTGCAATTTCATCCAGCATCGGAAGCAGTGTCTGTGAATGTGTTTTCTTATAATTCACAGTGTATTCTGCAAGCAGCGTATCATCCTCCGCCACCGCTACAGACGCTACCATCCCTGAGCTGTCCAGTGCAAGTATTTTCATTGTATACTCTCCGTTTCCATTTATCTGTCCCTGTTTTCACAGTCACCATTCTTTGCCGCTATTCCATGATACACAATACAAGTCAGACCCCTACCTGCTGCTTAATATGCATCAGGATTGTCAATCGTAATTCTTCGGTAATCAAATCCTTTTTCCAGATCCTTCTCAATCCGGATGGTCACCGTACTCTCCGGCATCAGCTCTTCGATCAGGTTTGCCCATTCCACCAAGCAGATCCCGTCTCCGTAAAAATAATCCTCGTAACCGATCTCATCCATCTCCTCAATATCTCCGATCCGGTAAACATCAAAATGATAGAACGGCATACGCCCCTCCTCATATACCTGTACAATTGTAAAGGTAGGACTGCTGACGGGTTCTGTAATCCCTAGCCCTGCCGCCATCCCCTTTGTAAAAACCGTCTTCCCTGTTCCCAGGTCACCAATCAGGGAAAATATCTGTCCCGGTTCCGCATTCTCAGCAAGACGCCTGCCAAGCTCATAGGTTTCTTTCTCTGAAAACGTTTCAATGATCATGTCATTCCCTCATAATTCAATCTTTCTCTATGGATATACCAAATCGCCCTCGTCCGTACATCTTTGCTTCGTACGTCAGTTCATTTCAGCCGAAGCTTTTTCTCCGGAACGTGTGCTCTCAAAAGCTTACGGACGGTATCTTCTTCCTGTACCATCTGGGATTTGACCCAGATAAATGCATTTCGTGTACTTGTGTAGACCAAAAGGCTCTGCCCTGTCTCGCGTACCTTCACAATGCCGTCCCATGCAATCTCATTCACTGCCTCCTCCTGCATAACCTTGATCCCGTCATCACTCACCAGATAATGAAGGGGCTTCTTAAAGACCGGATTCAACTTCGCCTGCTTGGCTGCCCGGTTAAAAAGAGTCCATGGCTGATATACAAGAAATAAAATTCCGAACAGCAGGTACATCCATGACTGGCTGCTTCCGGTTCCTCTCATCACAAAATAAAGAATCAGAATACCGATTCCTGCCACAGTTCCGAAAATTCCCGAAAATCCATGATACGTGTGATACATCAGAAAACGATACATGGATCCGGTTGTGATACGGATTTCAAATTCAGCTTTCATCCTGCACCCATACTCCTTTCTGCGGCTGCCCGTCTCAATCACTGTTTATACTTCACAGGATTATTTTTCGGCCTGTCACGACCCCCATCATACCGTACAGGCCAGCCACTGTGTGAATACTATTTAGTCTACGGCCTTCAAGAATGCAAAGGGCTCCCTGTCATGCAGAAAATGCATCAACATGTAGGCACAGACGATCGCCACTCTCTCTTCCCTCAGAATCCGCTTCACTTCTTCTCTGTCGGCAAGTACGACTTCAATCTCCTCACTGTCCTCCAGCATATCCCGGCTGATTTCTCCATCCGCATATCCGTATACCGTGCCGCAGCATTCATCAGTCATCCCAATTGTGGTATAGAATGGCTTTTCAAAGGATGCATCCGCATGAACCGGGTGCAGCGTCAGCCCGGTCTCTTCCCGAAGCTCGCGCACCGCCGTGTCATGAAAATCCTCTCCAAGCTCCACAAGCCCCGCCGGAAGCTCATAAATATAATTGTCGATCGAATAGCGATACTGCCGGATCAGGACAACCCTGTCATGCTTTTCTCCATACAGGCTGTAAATGATCACACCGTCCGCCTTCTGCTGCTTCGTAGACAGCTCCAGACTTTCAATCTCCTTCGCACGTGATGCGACATAATACTTGGAATTCCTTCCTTTGCGGTTTATCACATCCAGATTATACAGATTTACAAATGGATTGTCAGTTACTTTTGTAATGTTCTTGATTTTTTCCATATTTCGCTCCATTTCTTTGATATTTTTCGTTACTGTTCGCGGACCGCAGGGCCGTCTTTCCCTATAAAAAAGGAATACAGGCATTATACTAATTATAATGCGTCTGCATTCCCTTTTCAATCCCTTTTCTATCGGTTTCAAAATGCGGCCCCGGACACTTTATTGTTTACTCCGTACCCGGTAAATTGTAACCTGCTTTTACGTCTGAGGCTGCCTCTTCTTATTCACTCCGCAGCTCTCCTGTGCAGTATTATGCAGTACCTTGCTGATTCTTTTATATAATAACATCGTCGGCACAGAAATCATCACACCCTTTACCAGGTTCAGCGGTACTACAGCGAAAAGTGCCAGCGTCCATACACTCGTAATCGCCGGGTTGATTGCTGATCCCATCCCGACAATCGCCTCAATCGGCATACCGTAAAGCGATGCAAATGCCGGAATCAGATAGATGGCATTGAATGCACTTCCGAATACGGACATGATAATCGTACCTGTCAGCAGTGCAAGCTTCGCCGTTTTCTTTGTCTTATGTCTATGATACACGATAGCGGCCGGTACAACGAAGGAACAGCCAACCACAAAATTCGCCAGATCCCCGACAAAGGCCGTCGATGTTCCTTTCACCACCAGCTTCAGAAGAATTTTGACCAGCTCAATAATAACACCTCCGACCGGTCCAAGCAGGAAGGCTCCAATCATGACCGGAATCTCACTGAAATCAAGCTTATAAAAGCTCGGTGCCAGAAAGGCTACCGGGAAATCAAAAATATGCAGCAACATCGCCAGTGCACCAAGCATCGCACAGATGGTAATGTATTTCGTACTGCCTACGGAAGCAATGCTGTCCTTCAGCCACTTTTTCTCTACCAATTCTGAAATCAGTACGATCGCAGCAATGACTGCTGCACAGATCAGTACAAACTGCAGATTCTCCCCAACTGTTTGAAATAAAGCTCCAAGTTTCATGTTACATTCTCCTTTTCTCTGAAAATTTTCAAGAAAAGTTCTTCTCACATTCGTGCTCTGCATTTAAAAAAGAATCTCGCTTTGCGAGATTCCGCGCCGCAAATGCGTCGCATAAGCGACATATTTCTTCTGCATTTGCGTGCGCATCCTCGCGGAGCGTTTTTTGTCTCACAGGAAATCCGAAGGAGTTTCCTGTGGGACAAAAAAGCTGCTGCGAATCAATGCCATTCTACGGCACTCTCTTCGCGGCAGCCTCTGCTTCACACAAAAATACTGTTTCTTCTCTCATCCAGACTATACTGTCGGTCCCGGAATTCCTCTCTGTGGAGACTGTCTCAGCCATCCATCAGAAGGTCACCGGATCAGCCGCTTGCGCGGGTCGCGGACTATACCGCCGGTCACGATTTTCACGTTGCCCCGAAGAACTTCCCTTATTTCTTTGACAGTCACAGTATAGCGCATGCTATGGCAAAATGCAAGTATAATTTGATGGCTGAACTGTTGCTCATATAAAATGTCCTCCATGTACCACGATATTGAAGTACTGCAGCCCGTAAACCAGATGCCCCAGAAGCAGCAGCCCGGCTCCCAGATAGTAGTACCAGTACTTTTTCAGATCTTTTTCCCTGAAATCAGAGCATATCTTCGCCACAGAAACCACAAAGATCACATAGATACAGTAACAATACCCCCAAGACAGATTGCCGTGATCTTTTCTGGCCCCTCCCTCGCAGAGGAAGAAATACTCAAGGAAACTGATCAGCAGCATCAGCCAGGAGAAACCGAATACCCGGTCCTTTTTCAAGTCCCTGATGTGGAAAGCCAGGATCCACAGAGGGAAGGCCATCGTCTGGATCACTGCCATGACAGGTGTTCTGGCCCTCATGAAAAAGCAGTAACCCGGATCGATAATGACTCCTCCGGCACTGCCGTCGCTCGGAAACAGCAGTGTATATACGACCAGCAATACCAGAACGGACGGAATCACAGCCAGCCCGAACAGAAAAATCTTCGAAAAAGTCTTCCCCTTTTTCTGAATTAAATCAATCAGCAGATAAATTCCCATGGCAGGAGCAAAGCACACGAAAAAATTGGGCTTCGTCATATTGACCATAATCATCAGAACTGCAAATGTACTCCACTGTTTCCATGACAGTCCTTTTTCGTACTGACTCTGATAACTGAAATAGAGATATAATACCATTGTTCCAAGAAATTTCATACCGGTGAAGGTCGAATTGTGGTATATATTTCCTGACTGTACTCCCAGATAGCGGTACTCATTAAACTGCGGCAGATAATATGCAGCAACCAGATTGCAGGCAATCGCTCCTACATGGAGCAGCACCGGATTTGTATTCGGTACGATCAGTCTCAAAAGCTTCCACGTCACGAAAATGGTTGCCAGTATCACCGTTGCCAGAAAAATACCGACCAACTTATAGGAACCGGTATACCCAATGATATCTCCGAGAATCATCTCAACGAGACTGTAACCAATTCTGTTTACACCGGAATGAATATGTGACGGCAAATCTGAATGGTACATATTGTTATAGTGTATACTTTGCCGGAACAGCATCCTGGCACACAAATATCCATAAATCAGATAAAACAGAACAATCCCGGCATTTGCAAGTATCGTGATCTGCTTCTTAGTAAAGCGCTTCTCATACATCTTTTCTTAATTCCTTTCATCTCCCAAATCACACTGCTGCCATTCCTTCTTCATTTACAGCTTCATCGTCAACGCGATCCGCTTCTTCTGCAGATCAACACTCAGTACCTTCACTTCCACGATATCCCCGACACTTACTACCTCCAGAGGATGCTTAATGAACTTCTTATTCGTCAGCTGAGAGATATGCACCAAACCATCCTGATGGACACCAATATCCACAAATGCTCCGAAATCGATCACATTGCGCACCGTTCCCTTGAGTATCATTCCTTCCTTCAGATCTTTCATCTCCAAAACATCAGTGCGCAGTATTGGCTGCGGCATCTCGTCGCGCGGATCGCGTCCCGGCTTGCACAGCTCCTGTACGATATCCCGCAGGGTCGGTTCTCCGATGCCGAGCTTCTCCGCCATCTTTTTATAATCCTTAATATAAACGGATTTTACCCCGTTTTCTCTTACCCAGTCCTTCGTATATCCCAGCTCCGTCAGAAGTTTTTCGGCTGCCGCATAGCTCTCCGGATGAATGCTCGTCGCATCCAGCACTTCTTTTCCGCCGCTGATCCGCATAAATCCGGCACACTGTTCAAACGCTTTCGGCCCGAGCTTCGGCACCTTCAGCAGCTCCCGCCGGCTCTTAAAGACACCATTCTCCTCCCGGTATGCGACAATGTTCTTTGCAATCGTTTTCGTAATCCCTGAGATATGCTCCATCAGCGGTGCGGAAGCCGTATTCAGGTCGACACCAACCTTATTTACACTGTCCTCCACTACGCCATCGAGTGCTTCTCCGAGCTTCTTCTGGTTCATATCATGCTGATACTGGCCTACACCGATCGATTTCGGGTCAATCTTTACCAGCTCCGCCAGCGGATCCTGTACACGTCTTGCAATCGAGGCTGCACTTCTCTGACCGACATCAAAATTCGGGAATTCCTCTGTCGCCAGCTTGCTTGCAGAATAAACAGACGCTCCTGCCTCATTCGTGATCACATAGGCGACTTTACATTGCGGAATCTCTTTCAGCAGATCGACGATCACCTGCTCCGATTCTCTGGATGCCGTACCATTTCCAAGAGAGATCAGTGTAACGCCATATTTTGAAATCAGCTTCTTTACCGTATCCTTGGCAGCCCGGATCTTGGCGTCCGTTGTCGGAGCTGTCGGATATACAACCGTCGTATCCAATACCTTTCCGGTTGCATCCACCACAGCCAGTTTGCATCCCGTACGGAACGCAGGGTCCCATCCGAGTATGACCTGTCCGGCAATCGGCGGCTGCAGCAGCAATTGTTCGAGATTTTTCCCGAAAACAGAAATCGCCCCATCCTCTGCCTTCTCAGTCAGCTCGCTGCGGATTTCACGCTCAATCGCCGGAGCAATCAGACGCTTATAGCTGTCCTCAACAACTTCCCGCAAAACCGGTGATGTATACGGATTGTCCCTTTTGATCACCTGACGCTCGAGATAGCGTAAAATCTGTTCTTCCGGCGCTTCCACCCTGACTGTCAGGAATTTTTCCTTTTCTCCGCGGTTCAACGCCAGAATCCGGTGCCCCGCCGCCTTTACCACAGGCTCCGTATACTGATAATACATCTCATAAACAGACTGTGCCTTCTCATCCTTCGCTTCACTGACCAGAAGTCCTTCCTTCATCGTCATACTCCGTATCCTGCTGCGGTAATCTGCCTCATCCGAAACAGACTCTGCCAGAATATCCTTCGCTCCTGCCAGTGCATCCTCCGCTGTCAGCACATCCTTCTCCACAGACACAAAAGCCGCAGCTTCTTCCAGCGCCGGACGCTTCAGTGACTGAAGCAGGATCAGGTTCGCCAATGGCTCAAGCCCTTTCTCCTTCGCAATGGTCGCGCGTGTCCTACGCTTCGGACGGTAGGGACGGTACAGGTCTTCCACTGCCACCAGCGTCTGTGCATCTTCGATCTGCTTTTGCAGTTCTGCCGTCAGCTTTCCCTGTTCCTCGATGGTCGCGAGTACCTGTGTTTTCTTATCTTCCAGATTTCTCAAATAATTCAGACGTTCAGACAGCTTACGAAGTACCTCGTCATTCAGGGAGCCATGCGCTTCCTTCCGGTATCTCGCAATGAACGGAATCGTATTTCCATCATCGATCAATTTCACTACGGCTTCTGCCTGCTGCGGCCTGATTTCCAATTCCTGTGCCAATGTTTTAATAATATCCATCTCTGATTTATTTTCTCCTTTTCCATTTATAATCCGGCAGCAGATATCTCTGCGGCCTGCATCATATTCAGCCGACTCGCGTCTCTATCCACATGTTTCCTGCTTCTGCAGCTTATTGCAAATCAAAACACCCACTCCTGCAGATACATATTTGAATCCCAGGTTCCGCGTACCGCAGAATCGTTATCATATCACTTTCGCTGACCGCAATACATCCCTCCGTATAGTCCTTCTCCCCGGTACAGTGCAGGAAAATCGCAGAACCTTTTCCGTAAACACATTCCCTGTTATAGTCAAGAAACATTCCGTAATTATATTGCGGCACGTACTCAATCAGATGTTCTCCGCAGCAGTCATGCGGATACTGTGTGATATCAATCAGTCGATTATAATGCTCCCGGTCACCGCACAAATAAAGATTGCTGTATACCTGCACATAAGGCATTTTCGTCCCGGGATTCTCCCTGATACCAAAAGCCCCTGTCAGTGTAAAGACGCCTTCCGGTGTCTTCCGGTCGCCTTCCTCTGTCTTCCCAAGGCCATTTTTGCCCACATATCCCATACATTCAAGGACGCGCTGCCACACATCCCCTTCCTTCTGGTACATGCATACCCGGGCGGTACTTCCTGATTCATACTCTGCCAGAATCAACTGATGTGTCCTCCCGTCTATACAGTATCTATCCGGTTGTTTCCGCCTGTTTTTACCGGAATCCTGTTTCAATATCTTATCTGTCTCCATATTTCTTCTCCCAAATAACATGTTCTGAACAGTAACACCGCAGACACCTCAGCTGCAATGTTCTAATCTTACCATGAAGTCCCCGGTTTATCAAGCAATTGCATCTAAACTTATTTCTTGTCAAAAAGTGATGCCTATGTTACTATACGTAATATGTTTTCACAACAATTTAGACATGCTCTTCCATCGGATCTCGCATAGCCGGATCTGCTGTCTGTATGTCAGTCTATGGGAAGGCAAACGCTTCTCACAATACTGAAAGTAAATTTTAGAAAGGAGTTTTTATGTATTCTGAAGATCCAAATAATGACTATGATCCATACAGCTCACAGGAAATGAACACCCGGAAACGCAGCCATGCACTGGCGTTTGCTGCTCTGGTATTCGGTATTTTTTCCCTGCTTGGCGGACTGGTTTTTTATGTTTCCATTCCGTGCGGCGCACTGGCAATCTTATTTGCGCTTCTATCACGCGGAAATACCCGCCTGAATGGCAGCCAGAAAGCCTCAATCGCACTCGGTGCTGTGGGAATAATCTCTTCTACGCTCATTACCCTGTTTATGTTTTATTCTGTATGGACGAATCCATCTCTCCGCGCACAGGTCGCATATCTTTTTGATCGCTACGCTGAGGAAATGGGACTTGATTACAGATTTGACGATATTTTCGGCGAAGGAGCCGGTATCGGCGGTTCACAGCAAAAGGAAAATGAGGATGTGCCATACTATAATTCCGACGAGTTCTGGGACGACCTGTTTTCGGGCAAGGGTTCCGGAAATTCCCGGAACGGCTCTTCTGATGGCTCCTCCGGCGATGATTCCTCCGGTGACGGTTCTTACAGTGTCCCTGGGGATTCTTACGGCGATTTCTTTTACGGCTATCCAAACAGTTCGGACGATGATCTCCGGGATTTCTGGTATCATTTCCCCTATGGTTCCGATTCCTCTCCGAACAGTGACCCCTTACCATCAGGAGGTGATTTTATATGAATAAACAGTTTCGTACAGATCTGAAGGGCACAGCCCGGCAGGTTCTCATCGGGAAATGGACTTTTCTCATCGGTGCATTCCTGCTGCAGCTAATGATCAATATTTTTTTACAGGAGATCCTTGGATTTGCATTTCCTTTTACCAGCTCCGGAAGTCTCTCAGTTCCGTATATCATCTGCACGGCAATTGTTGGACTGCTGATGGAAATTCTTTCAACCGGTTCGATTGTTTTGTACCTGAACACCTGCCGTGGATATCAGTATCGTATCACCGATTTGTTTTATGGCTTTACCCATCAGCCGGAACGCGTCGCAGCGTGGTTCCTTTTTGCACTGGCAATTACTCTCGGTTTCCTTCTGGTTCCGGTCCTCCTGCTGACGTCCGTGCTGTTTACACAAAACAGCATCCATCCGGTGCTCCTGGCAGCAGTATGGTTTCTCTTTTCTGCTGCACTCTACTGTTTTCTGCTCCGGTATGCCATGTTTCCATTTCTATACGTGGATGCCCCATGGAAGCCGGCGCGTGAACTGCTGCGTGAAAGCCGCGAACTCATGAAGGGGCAGAAAAAGAACTACTTTTTCCTGCAGGTCAGCTTCATAGGTCTGCAGCTTCTCTGTGTATTGACCTTTGGAATCGGAGTGATGTGGCTGCATCCATATATGACCATGACAAATACCCTGTTTTATTTGAAACTGAGCGAAAATCGATACCAGCCATAGACAGGCATATCCACCCGTGCATCACCCCGTGAAAAGTCAAATCCCCCGCAGCAAGCTACGAAGCATCAAATTTGCAGCGCAACAGAACTGCCGGGTATTTGACCCTCGCGGCATTCGCCAAATATCCGTGCAAGCACGGCTACTTGGCTCATTGCTTCGCGGGAATAAAAAAGTCGGGCTCCCGCTGTATCAAACGGATCCCGGCTTTTTCGCAATCATTACCGTATATATACTTGAAATTGGAGTTTTCCTGTTCTAAGCTCAAAACAGCAATTCTTTTCTATCGAAGCAGATATCTCATCATCTCATGGCCGTGCTCGCGGTAAATTCCACTTACTTTTGCATCCTTTTCGTTATACAGAAGCTTTGACTCCAGTGGTCTTGTGCTGTCATAAAGCAGGTATGGTACCGGGTCGGAACTGTGGGTGCGGATCCGAAGCGGTGTCGGATGGTCAGGCAGGATCAGCATCCGGTACGGTTCCCCTGATGCATCCATCTGCTCCTTTACCGGCCGGATAATTCTGCTGTCAAGATTTTCGATTGCCTGAATCTTGCGTTCCAGACTGCCCTGATGTCCCATTTCATCCGGTGCTTCCAGATGAATATAGGCAAAATCAGCTCCTTCTTTCAGAAGCGCATCGACAGCCGCCTGGGCTTTTCCTTCATAATTGGTATGAAGCCCTCCATTTGCCCCGGCCACATGAATATTTCTCATTCCGGCACCGACGGCAATTCCCTTCAGCAGATCCACGGCTGAAATCATGACACCCTTTTTCCCGTAAAGCTCCTCAAATGGGGACAGCATCGGCTTCGTACCTGCTCCCCAGAACCAGAGACTGTTCGCCGGATTCAGGCCTTTTGCTTTCCTCTCCAGATTCACCGGATGATTGGCGAGAATCTCATAGCTCCGTTTCTGCATATCCCGCAGGATCTCATCTTCCGGCAGATAAGCTCTGATCATCTCACCCAGATGGTCATGCGGCGGTGTCAGCGGAACAACTGACCCGTTTTTCCAGATGGTACAGTGACGGTAGCTGGTTCCGAGATAGAAGCGATAGTCTTCGCTTTCCAGCTCGGCGCGCACCGCATTCAGGAGAATCCCTGCTTCCTCTGTCTCGATTTCGCTTGAGCTGTGATCTATGATTTTCTTCTGTTCATACGGTTCTTCCTCCGTCAGAGTCACAATATTGCAGCGCAGTGCCACATCCGTATCTTCCATCGGAACTCCGATGCTGAGTGCTTCCAACGGCGAGCGTCCTGTATAGTATTTCTTCGGATCATAACCCAGCACTGCCAGATTTGCTGTGTCACTTCCCGGCTTCATTCCCTCCGGGATCGTATGCAGCAGCCCGATTTCCGATTTGGCTGCAAGCTCATCCATTGCAGGAGTCACTGCTGCTTCCAGTGGTGTCTTTCCCTGAAGCTGTTCCACGGGCTCGTCTGCCATACCGTCTCCCAATATAATTACGTATTTCATAATAAAAGTCTCCTCTTTCATCAGTCACGGATACGCAGCATTCCCAGAATACCTGTCAGTCTCTCCGCCTTTTCCTGATATTTGGCCTCACTCATCTCTGGTGTTACAAAACCGTATTCACCGTCAACTCCTGCCTGCACAACTTCCACCGCCCCGAATATATTCTCCACAGCGGCCACATCCTGTACTTTTCCCGAAACGCGTACAAAGAAACGTTTCTTCGTATCTGCCATATTCTGAAGCTCCTGCTTCTCCTCCGACCATACGGACATCACGCTCGTGCCGAATACCTGCGCTTCCTCGATCACATCGGCCACCACGGCGCTCGCAGTCGCATCCTTCCCTGCGCCCTGTCCGTAGAACATTGCATCTCCCAGCATATTTCCATGCACAAAGATCGCATTGAATACGCCGTTCACACCGGCAAGCGGATCCTGACGTCCTACAAGATACGGTGCTACCATTGCCAGCACCTTTCCATTTTCCTTGCGGCTGTAGGCCAGAAGCTTGATGGTCTTCCCCATTGCTTTTGCGTATTTGATGTCGGCTGAAGTGATCCGGGTAATTCCCTCCGTATAGACATCTGTATAATCGACACGCTTTCCATAGGCCAGAGAAGAGAGGATTGCAATCTTTCTGCACGCATCATGCCCCTCTACATCTGCCTCCGGATTGCGCTCTGCATATCCCTTTTCCTGTGCTTCTTTCAGAACATCCTCGAATTCCAGTCCTTCTTCGATCATCTTGGTCAGGATGTAGTTCGTCGTCCCGTTTACAATACCTGTAATTTCATCGATCACATCCGCACACAGGCAGGTACGAAGCGGACGGATAATCGGAATGCCGCCTCCGCAGCTTGCTTCAAACATATAGCTTGCATGATTCTCCCGCGCCAGCGCAATCAGCTCAGTTCCGTGTCTTGCCACCAGCTCTTTGTTAGAAGTGCAGACACTCTTTCCGGCAGAAAGTGCCCGTTTGGTAAAGGTATAAGCCGGCTCTACGCCCCCCATCACTTCCACCACGATTTTCACTTCCGGATCTTTTACAATCACGTCATAATCATGCACAACTTTTTCCTGAATTGGATCACCCGGGAAGTCCCTGAGATCAAGGACATACTTTATCTCCAGATCAACGCCGGACTTTTCCAGAATGCTGTCATGGTTTGTCTCAATCACATGAACTACGCCGGAACCGACAGTCCCGTATCCTAACACTGCTACTTTCATCCGCATTTTCCTCCTGCACCGCCCACGGGCGGCTGTTTCTTTTATTTGAAATCCCGTACGGACATCTTCTGATGTCTCTCCGGACTGTGTTGTAATCCCCCCAAAATTTGCCTGAAAATCCTTTTCCGAGAGTGCAGCCGCACCTCCCGGACGCATTTTCAAACAAGCTCCAAGGGTGAAAAATCCAAAAATTTTTCACCCCTGTATCCATGATATCTGCTGCCCCGTTACTCGCGTGCCAGTATCTTCAGATACTGTACCCCTTCCTTGCTCTCAATGGCCTCAATCATACTGGATATGTCACCTGTCTCAGGCAACACATCCACACTCAGAGTCAGCGACGCCACTCCATTGACCGGAATACTCTGATGTATCGTCAAAATGTTCGCATGGTACTCTGCAATTACATTCAGTACATCCGAGAGAAGTCCCGGCTCGTCGTGCATCTGCATGACAAATGTCAGAGTCTTTCCCTTGACATTGTCACGAAATGGAAAAATGTCTTCTTTATACTTATAAAAGGAGCTCCGGCTGATGCCTACCATATCTGCTGCATCCTGCACGGTCTCAGCTTTCTTCGTATCCAGAAGACGCTTCGCCTCCACGACCTTCAGCAATACTTCGGGCACCGCCTTTTGCTTAACAACAAAATACTTCGTCTTCTCAGACATATCTCTACTCTCCTTATGCATTCATCACCGCTAAAATGCGCGGAATGTTTGCGTGCGAAATACGTTTGTGTACCCTCCAAGGATACTATCACATTTCAAATATGGATGCAACCCTTTTCTTCGGAATTGTTATTGCACTCATAATAAAAAAGAATCTCGCTTTGCGAGATTCTGCGCCGCAAATGCGTCGCATAAGCGACATATTTCCTCTGCATTTGCGTGCGCATCCTCGCGGAGCGTTTTTTGTCTCATAGGAAATCTGGAGGAATTTCCTATGAGACAAAAAAACCGGAGCGGCAGTTCCCCGCCGCTCCAGCTCTTTTATTCTTCCTGTGCTTTCTGCCCCAGTGAAATCCATTTCAGGTATGCATTGATAAAGAGATCGATATTTCCGTCCATGACACTGTCTACATTCCCTGATTCCGCATTGGTACGGTGATCCTTGACCATCGTATACGGCTGCATGACGTAGGAACGGATCTGGTTGCCCCAGCCGATCTCCTTGACTTCTCCTCGGATGTCTGATGCCTTCTCCGCATTCTCCTGCTGCTTCAGCAAATACAGCTTGGCCTTCAGCATCTGCATGGCCTTGTCCTTATTCTGATGCTGCGAACGCTCATTCTGGCACTGCACCACAATCCCGGTCGGGATGTGCGTGATTCGGATCGCAGAAGAGGTCTTGTTGATATGCTGGCCTCCGGCACCACTTGAACGGTAGGTATCAATCCTCAGATCATCCATATTGATCTCGACATCCACATCCTCTTCAATGTCCGGCATGACATCACAGCTCACGAAAGACGTCTGACGTTTCCCTGCTGCATTGAACGGAGAAATGCGCACCAGGCGGTGCACGCCTTTCTCTGACTTCAGATAACCATAGGCATTCTCCCCATGTACCTCGAAGGTCACAGACTTGATGCCTGCCTCGTCACCGTCAAGGTAATCAAGAACTTCCACCTCAAAGCCCTTCTTGTCGCACCACCTCGTAAACATACGGTACAGCATGGATGCCCAGTCGCACGACTCCGTACCGCCTGCACCTGCGTGCAGTGTGACAATCGCATCATCAGTATCATACTCTCCCGACAGCAGGGTACGGATACGGATATTCTCAAATGTCGTCTGGAAATCCTCCAGCATTTCCTGAATTTCAGGAATTACAGACGCATCGTTCTCCTCGTATCCCATCTCAATCAGAAGCTCAATCTCTTCATACTGGTTCTTTAACTTCTGGTAAGTCTCCAGATCATCCTTCAGGTACTTCAGTGTTTTCATGGATTCCTGCGATTTCTCGGGATTATCCCAGAAATCCGGCGCTTCCATCTCACGTTCCAGTTCCTGAATTCTCTGTTCTTTATTTACCAGGTCAAAGTGAATCCCTCACTTCCACT
>JAUNGL010000058.1 GCA_030524665.1 Lachnospiraceae bacterium
GCTGCACCTTAGTTCTTCTTGCGCCCGGAGCACAGCTTCCAGTCCACCCTCTGCCGCCTGCTCCTCCTGCTCTGGGGCATCGTATGAAATGTCCCGTTCGTCAACTAAACACGAAGTTATCTGAATTGTTACCGGAAAGCTGATTGGGTAAAAAAATAAGCTGATTGTGCAGTATGAATTTGTTGAGAAATAGGTTATACTAAGGCAAAATACAGACATGACAAAGGAGGAGTCTCTATGTCAAAGAGCAGAGGCAGAGTCACACTTCCAAGCGAGGCCAATTTTCTGAAAGAGACGGAAGAAATGCTGGAGCGCTGGGGCGCAGATGCACTGAGGGACAGTGATGGAACGAAGCTGGATGATGAGATCAAAGCGTTGAATGCCAAAATCTATACCACTTATTTTGTGGCGCGCGGACACAATGAATTTGCCGAAACACATATGGAAGAGTGTCAGCAGCTTTATCTGATGTCGAGACACAATACAGCGACAGGAAGCAGCCTGGATATTCCTTTTATGGACGGGTATTATCAGGAGCAGGTGATTCCGGATTATCTGCATGATCCGAAAAAATGGTGGGAAGTGATAGACAGGACCACACAGCAGACGGTTCCGGCTGATCAGTGGACACTGGATCAGGAAAAGCATCTGGTACATATCAGAAACGCGGAAGAGTTTCATGAGTATACCGTGTCATTTTTGGTCTATGCGATCTGGGATCCGACACAGATGTACAACCATATCACAAACAATTGGGGAAATAAGCCGCATGAGATTCCGTTTGATGTGCGCCAGACAGCATCCGGAAGCTTTGCAAAAGAGTATTTGAGAAAATGGCTGCTGGAAAATCCGGATACTGATGTCGTGCGTTTTACGACGTTCTTTTATCATTTTACGCTGGTATTTAACAATCATGCGAAGGAGAAATACGTAGACTGGTTCGGCTATGGTGCGACCGTTTCCGTAAAGGCTCTGGAAGAGTTTGAACGGGAATACGGATATGCGCTGCGTCCGGAGGATATCGTGGATAATGGTTACTACAATTCGACGTTCCGTGTTCCGACTCCGGCTTATCTGGACTATATGGATTTCGTGCAGCGCTTTGTGGCGAAAAAGGCAAAGGAATTGGTAGAGATTGTCCATGAGGCTGGCAGGGAAGCGATGATGTTTCTGGGGGATAACTGGATTGGAACGGAGCCTTACGGGAAATATTTTCAGAATATCGGTCTGGATGCAGTCGTGGGAAGCGTGGGCGGCGGAGTCAGCCTGCGTCTGATCTCGGAAATTCCGGGTGTAAAGTATACGGAGGGACGTTTCCTGCCGTACTTTTTCCCGGATACATTCTATGAGGGGAATGATCCGTGTCCGGAAGCGGCACGGAACTGGCTGACGGCCCGCAGAGCATTGATGCGAAAACCGGTGGACCGGATCGGTTATGGCGGATATCTGAGTCTGGCATACCGTTTCCCGAAATTCGTAGATTATATTGAGCATGTGACGGATGAATTCCGGGAAATCTATGAAAATGTACATGGGGGCAGACCATACTGCGGTCTGAAGGTTGCGGTGCTGAATTCCTGGGGAGCGATCCGGTCATGGCAGGCATATATGGTTGCGCATGAACTTCGGTATAAACAGTGCTATTCCTATATGGGCATGATGGAAGCTCTGAGCGGAGCCGCCGTGGATGTGACCTTCCTGAGCTTCCGTGATCTCCGGGAACACGGGATTCCTGAAGATATCGATGTGATCATCAATGCAGGAGATGCAGGGACTGCTTTTTCCGGCGGAGAAGAGTGGGCGGATCCCGAGCTGGTATCCATGCTCCGCAGGTGGGTATACGCAGGTGGAGGATTCCTGGGAGTCGGTGAGCCTTGTGCATACCATAAGGGAGGTCGTTATTTCCAGCTTGCCGATGTGCTCGGTGTGGACAAGGAACTTGGTTTTACTCTGTCGACAGATAAATACTACACACAGGCACAGGAGGAGCATTTTATAAATTGTGACAGGAGTGAACCGTACGATTTTGGGGAGAGTATGAAGAATGTATATGCATTGTCAGAAGAAACGGAGATTCTGGAGTACTCGGACGGCGAGGTACATGCGGCAGCTCATCCGTACGGAGAGGGATACGGTGTTTATCTGGCAGGATTGCCATACAGCTATGCCAATACACGTCTGCTGATGCGTGCCCTGTATTATGCAGCCGGGAAGACAGACCGATATCAGATCTGGTATGCCGGGAATCAGAACTGTGAGGTAAATGCATATCCGGATACCGGAAGATTTGCAGTGCAGAACAACAGCATGGAAGAGCAGAGAACGCTGGTATACGACGGAGAAGGCCGGGCAGAGGAATATGTGCTGGGTCCGGGAGAGATTCTCTGGAAAGAGATCAGCAGTATTTAAAATACGGGAGATCGGGGAAACCGGGATGGAGTATGAAAGTATTGAATTAAGTGAAGTGATTCACATTGAGCGCATCGTTACGATCCATTATTTTGAATATATGAAGGATTTCTGTTTCCCGGGAGAGAGTCACGATTTCTGGGAGTTTCAGTGTGTGGATAAAGGAACGGTCCGTGTCCTTGACCATACGCTGAAGGCCGGTCAGGTGATTTTCCATAAGCCAAATGAATTCCATGATCTGGCGGCGTATAGTGAGAGCGCACCGAATGTTGTGGTAGTATCCTTTGTGTGCCATTCTCCGGTAATGAAATTTTTTGAGAACCGGATTATGGAACTTACTGATCAGGAGCGGAATCTGATCGGGATGATCATATCGGAGGCCAGACGGTGTATTAAGCCGCCTTTTGATGATCCGTATCTGAAAAAAATGGAGAAACGGGAAGATGCCTGTTTTGGTTCGGAACAGTTTATCCGTATCTATCTGGAGAGCCTGCTTCTTGTCATGATCCGCAGGAATCTGCCGCGGCAGCCGAAGGCCCCGCTGCAGGACTGGCCGCTGGCGGATGCGGGGCAGGAGGAATACGGCAGGATACTGGAGTATCTGAAGCAACACCTGTGCGGATATGTGACAATTGAAGACATCTGCCGTGAAAATCTGATCGGACGGTCACAGCTTCAGAAACTTTTCAGGGAAAAGCATGGATGCGGAGTGATTGATTATTTCACCAGAATGAAGGTGGAGTATGCAAAGCAGCTGATACGGGAACAGAAACACAATTTTACCCAGATATCAGAGCTACTTGGGTATTCCTCCATCCACTATTTCTCACGGCGGTTCAAGAAGGTGACGGGAATGACTCCATCCGAGTACATGGCATCAATCAAAGCAATGTCAGAATATGAATGAGGCAAAATGGAAAGATGAAATCTGATTGAAGAGGGGAGGATATACAGTTGGACAGAGAACAAATTGTAAAAGAAGTGGTGGGCAGCTTTGTACTGTTAGGAGATTTGAGAGAAATATCTGTCTACGGAAGCGGTCATATTAACGATACCTTCCGTCTGTCGTATGAGACGGAAAATGGAATCCGGCGTTACATACTTCAGCGTATGAACCGGAGTGTGTTTGCGGCACCGGAAGAGCTGATGGAAAATATTATCGGAGTAACGGGATGGCTGAAGGAAAAAATCCGTGAGGTCGGAGGAAACCCGGAGCGTGAGACGCTGACCCTGGTAAAAAGCCGGAATGGAAATTATTATTATCAGGACAGCGAAGGAGAATATTGGCGGATATACCTGTTCGTGGAGGGGACGACCAGCTATGATCAGGTAGAAAGACCGGAGGATTTTTATCAAAGTGCGGTCACATTTGGACATTTTCAGAGAATGATGGCCGATTATCCGGCGAGGACACTGCATGAGACGATTCCTGGTTTCCATAATACGGTAAAACGGTTTGGGGATTTTAAACGTGCCGTCGAAGCGGATGTCTGTGGGCGTGTCAAAGAGGTCGAAGAAGAAATTCGTTTTGTCATGGAGCGGGAAGCATTTGCCCATACTCTGTGTGATCTGGAAGCGCGTGGGGAAATCCCGGTGAGAGTTACCCACAATGATACGAAGCTGAACAATATCCTGATGGATAACGAAACGGGGAAAGGGCTCTGTGTCATTGATCTGGACACCGTTATGCCCGGACTGGCTGTGAATGACTTTGGGGATTCGATCCGTTTCGGTGCCAGTACAGGGTCAGAGGATGAAAAGGACCTGTCAAAGATTTCCTGTGATCTGGATCTGTACCGGATATATACCAGAGGATTTCTCGAAGGCTGCTGCGGTGCGTTGACGGATGTGGAACTGGATCACCTTCCGACGGGAGCGATTATGATGACATTTGAGTGCGGAATGCGGTTCCTGGCAGATTATCTGGAAGGAGATCATTATTTTAAGATTAGCCGGAAGGAGCACAATCTGGACCGCTGCAGGACACAGTTTAAGCTGGTGCGCGATATGGAAGAAAAACTGGAAGAAATGAAAGCGATTGTGAACGAATACAGGTGATATGCGTGTTTTGCACCCTACAAGTCACGCTCGACACGGGACAGCTACCTCGTGAACAGTAACCTCCTGCGTCCGTTTATAGTCAATTAGACACAAATAGCCTTGAGTTTTGGAAAAATCTATATTATAATAAGGGCATTGAGATGGAAAATGTCTATCATACAACAGAGAATATGGAGGATGACAAATGGACATTATTTGTATGGGAGAAATGCTCATTGATTTTACACCGGGGAAGGAAGAGCGCAGCTATGTCTGCAATCCAGGCGGAGCTCCGGCAAATGCATGTATAGCTATTGCGAGAAATGGTCTCGAAACGGGATTTTTGGGAAGACTTGGAAATGACGATTTCGGAAAGCTTCTGAAGTCAACACTGGAAAAGGACAACGTAAAGGTGCTCTGTCCGGAACTTACGGATGAAGCAGTGACTACGTTGGCATTTGTGACACTGTATGAGGGCGGTGAGCGTTCCTTTACCTTTGTACGAAAGCCAGGTGCGGATATTCTTTTGAATAAGGAAGATGTATCCGAGGAGATGATTCAGAATACGAGAATGCTTCATGCAGGTTCCGTCGGCATGTCTGCCAATCCGAGCCGTGATGCGCATTTCCATGCGATGCAGCTTGCAAAGAAGTACAAGAAGCTGGTAAGCTATGATGTCAATTACAGGAATATGATCTGGAGCTTCGAGGAAGCGAAAGCAGTGGTAGATCAGGTGCTTCCGTATGTGGATCTGCTGAAGGTATCGGATGAAGAACTCGATTTCGTCGGCGGAGAGGCAAATATCCCGAACCTGATGAAGGAGCATGGCATTTCAGTTGTGATTGAGACACTCGGTTCCAAGGGAGCGAAATATTTCTTCGCAGGAACAGAGGGAACGGTAGAAGGCCATAAAGTCAAGGCTGTCGATGCGACCGGTGCAGGGGATGCGTTCTGGGGCGGTTTCCTGTCCAAGATTCTGATGAGCGGAATTACATCAGCAGAGGAGCTGACCGAAGATCTGATCCGCAAAGCACTTGAGTACGGCAATGCGTCCGGCGGACTCTGTGTACAGAAGATGGGTGGTATCCCGGCACTGCCGACAAAGTCCGATATCGAAATTTTCCTTGCGCAATAATTTGTTATAGTTCAGTCATCCTGAAAATGAAAAGGAAGGCCGTGCAAGTTTACTTGCTAAGGACTGTATTTTCATTTTTGAATGGGAGGAACGCCCATTCAGTCACAGACAGGAGCTGCGTAAGCAGCGAATAGCCTGCATAGCAGGCGGATCTGCGGCTTGCATGGCGTATGGTTAAATAGTAATAATAATTTGGTTATTTTTTGAAAAACTGTTGACGTACGGAAAAAGTATGGTATAATAACAATCAGTGCAATACGAATACCCAGACAGTTGTATTATGCACAATCTACAACTGGAGGGAGGTTAGGTGTGAGAGTATGTCGAATGTAATCGTAAAAGAGAACGAGACTTTGGACAGCGCTTTACGTCGTTTCAAGAGAAACTGCGCGAAGGCAGGTATCCAGCAGGAAATTCGTAAGAGAGAGCATTACGAAAAACCGAGCGTAAGACGTAAGAAAAAGTCAGAAGCTGCCCGTAAACGTAAATTCAACTAATGTGCAGTAAAATCCCTGATCGTATGGTCAGGGATTTTTTGTCCGGAGGGTGTAATACTGAAAGAGGGGCGGCGGAAATTGCTGTACCGGAAGCTGGCCTGGAGGACAGAAGACAGGAGGGCAGGTATCCCGATGAATAAGTCAGAACATAAAATAACAGATAAGATCAATCCGGAAAAGATCAGCAAGCGCCTGTTCGGCAGGATGTTTTTTGTTGGGTTTGCGATAGTGGCTCAGGTGCTTTGGATTCTGTTTGCAGTCATGGTTCTGGGAAACCGATTCCGGTTTGTACTTCCATTGATTGAGATCATCAGTGTGTTTGCGATTTTATGGCTGGTTAGCAAGGACATCAATCCGTCGTATAAGCTGGCGTGGACGATTCTGATTCTGGCAGTTCCGGTAGCAGGAGCAGTGATCTATTTTCTGTTCGGGAAGTCAAGGATTGCACGGGGCGTCCAGAAGAAGCTGGATCTCTGTGCTGCGGATTCTGCCAAATATCTGCGGGAGCAGCCGAAGGTTCGCTGTGATTTGGAAAACATGGATATCGAGGCGGGAAGGCAGTCACAGTATATCCGGGATTATGCGGGATTTCCGGTTTATCAGAAAACGACAACACGGTATTATCATGTCGGGGAAGAGCTTTACCGTGCGATGAAGGAAGAATTGCAAAAAGCAGAACATTTTATTTTTCTGGAGTATTTCATCATTGATGATGGAGAGATGTGGCAGGGGATTCTGGATATTCTGGAGGAGAAAGCGAGACTGGGGCTGGATGTGCGCCTGATTTATGATGATGTGGGATGTGTAAGTACGCTTCCTGCAAACTTTGATATACAGCTTCGCAAGAGGGGAATCAAGTGTGAAGTATTCAATCCCTTCCTGCCGGTCCTGTCAGTTTTTCTGAATAACCGCGACCACAGGAAAATCATGGTAATTGACGGTTATACGTCGTTTACCGGAGGAATCAATCTCGCAGATGAATATATCAACCGTAAGGAACGTTTTGGATATTGGAAGGACACGGGAATCATGCTGAAGGGAGAGGCGTCCTGGAGTTTTACCGTGATGTTCCTGCAGATGTGGAGCGTGCTTTCCGGTCAGGTACCCGTATATGAGGAATACAGGCCGCATACATGGCATCAGGAGGAATTTGAAGATGACGGATTTGTGCAGCCGTATGGGGATACACCGTTGGACCATGAAACTGTGGGGGAAAATGTGTATCTGAATCTGATTAACCGAGCCAGAAAATATGTCTATATTTTTACACCATATCTGATCACAGACAATGAGATGATGACGGCACTTCGTCTGGCGGCGAAGAGCGGAGTAGATGTTCGGATTGTGACGCCCGGTATCCCGGACAAAAAGATGGTATTCTTACTGACACGTTCCTATTATAAGACACTGCTGGAATCAGGCGTGCGCATATACGAATACCGGCCGGGATTTCTGCATGCAAAGTCTTTTGTGTGTGATGATGAGATTGCTACGATCGGAACCATCAACATGGATTACCGCAGCCTGTACCTGCATTTTGAGTGCGGAGTATGGCTCTACCGGGCAGAGGCAGTGCTGCAGATCAAAGAAGATGCCCTGGCATTGTTTCCACAGTGCACGGAGATTACACTTGATTTTTGCAGGAACCAGAATGCTGCTGTAAGGATGCTGCAGAGTATACTGAGATTGTTCGCGCCCCTGCTGTGAGAGGTGGTTTGGAGTATGCCCGGATAGTTATGTAAATGAATTTTCGGACACGCTTCATGCATGTTTTGAAGCCGTCCATAATATAGTGAAATAAGTATATGATGGACGGTTATTTTAATGAAAAAAATGAGAAAACTGCTACGTCTGATGTTATCGGTATGCCTGTGTCTCTGCCAAGTCTGCACAGTACAGGCTGCCGGGACTGCGCCTGAGATCCAGACACCCCATGCGGTTGTGATGGAAGTGAGTACCGGGGCAGTACTCTATGAGAAAGGAGCCGATGACTGGATTCATCCTGCGAGTGTAACGAAGGTGATGACAATGCTTCTGATCTTTGAAGCGTTGGAGGAAGGGAAAATTGCGCTGACCGATGAGGTAACGACGAGTGCACACGCGAAATCAATGGGGGGCTCTCAGGTTTTTTTGGAAGAGGGAGAAAAGCAGACGGTTGAGACTATGATGAAGTGTATCATTATCGCGTCGGGGAATGATGCAGCAGTTGCGATGTCGGAGTATATTGCGGGAACGGAACAGGCATTTGTGGACCGGATGAATGAGAAAGCCAAAAGCCTTGGGATGAAGAACACAAATTTTGTGGATTGCTGCGGCCTGACGGATTCGACAAATCATTATACCTCGGCACGGGATGTAGCGCTGATGTCACGTGAGCTTCTCTACCATTTTCCGGAAGTTGTAGAATATTCTGACATCTGGATGGAGGATATCACACACGTTACGGCGAAGGGAAGCAGTCTTTTCACACTGACGAATACGAATAAGCTTCTGCGTACATTTGAAGGATGCGACGGCCTGAAGACCGGCAGTACCAGTCTGGCCAAATACTGTCTGAGCGCAACCGCCCGAAGGAATGGGATTCGTCTGATCGGCGTGGTCATGACATCGCCGGATTCGAAGACGAGATTTGCAGATGCAGGGACACTTCTTGGATATGGATTTTCACTGTGTTCACTGTATCAGGATGATGAGATGGGAACACCGGAGCCAGTGCAGGTGCGCGGAGGTGTGGACGATCTGGCGGAGGTAAAGTACCAGAGTGATTTTTCTTATCTGAGCACGACAGGGGAAGATTTTTCTTTCATCACCAAAAGTGAGGAATGGCCGGAAGAAATCAACGCACCTCTGGAAGCCGGAGAGCAGGTGGGAACACTGGTCTACAGTTTGAATGGAAAAGAGATCGGGCAGGTGCCGATTGTGACAGTGAATGAAGTGGCAAAGGCTGGTTATGCGGATTATCTGGGAAGAGTTGTAGATGCATGGTTTTTGTAGAAATACAGTTTTTCAATGAATATTACAGTTTAGTCTTTGTGTTGTGAAAGCCGCGGACTAATATTTTGACTGCGCAGAGGACTTTTCAGATTTGAGGAACTATGATATAATGAGTTGCAATCATGTACAATACGAAAAACAAGTAGGAGGTGTCTGAGAACTCATGGCGGATTTTAAAGTAACGCACTATAAAATACGTACCGGAAACAGCGGGAATGCTCCGGACACTCCTTTTTCAGCTGTCTTTTTGAGTGATATGCATAATACAAGTTATGGTGAGGGAAACAGCAGGCTTCTGCAGGAGATACGAAGCCAGAATCCGGAAGTGATTTTTGTGGCAGGCGATATGCTGACAGCCACAGAAGAGCCGCAGATGAACGCGGCTCTTTCGCTGATGGACGAGCTGACCAGAACGTATCCTGTGTATTATGCGAATGGGAACCACGAGCACAGAATGCGGGAATTTCCGGAGAAGTATGGAGACTCCTACGAAAAATATGCGGACTCGATCAGGAGTTTCGGAGTACATTTGTTGGAAAATACGTCAGAGAGGATCAGGCTTCACAGAATGGACATGACCGTGTGGGGGCTGGAGCTTTCTCAGGAATATTTTGGACGGGGCAGCAGATGCGAGCTTTTGACGATGCAGATAGAACGTGAGCTTGGGAAACCGCAGGATGGTTCGTTTCATTTGCTGCTCGCGCACCATCCCGGATATTTTCGGACGTATGCAGACTGGGGGGCCAATCTGACACTGTCAGGTCACTACCATGGGGGGATCATCCGATTGCCGTTTCTGGGTGGACTGGTCAGCCCGCAGCTGCGGCTGTTCCCGGAATTTACGAGAGGATTGTACGGGGAAATTGGCAGGCAGATGATTGTCAGTTCCGGACTTGGAAGCCACACGGTAAATGTCCGGATTAATAATCCGCCGGAGATGGTTGTCATAGATTTTATTCCATAGAGAAGCCACAGGAGATGAAACGATGGGGATACCGGTAAAGCTGCAGGCATTCGAGGGACCGCTGGATTTGCTGCTGCATCTGATTGATAAGAATAAAGTAAATATTTATGATATCCCGATTGTGGAGATTACCGATCAGTACATGGAGTATATCCGGCAGATGCAGGGAGAGAACCTTGATGTCATGAGTGAATTTCTTGTGATGGCAGCTACACTTTTGGAGATCAAGTCTAAAATGCTGCTTCCGGCGGAAGTGACGGAGGACGGGGAAGTGGAAGACCCGAGGGCTGAGCTGGTGCAGAAGCTTCTGGAATACAAAATGTACAAATATATGTCATATGAACTGCGTGAATATCAGGAAGAAGCATCTTTTACGATGTACCATGAACAGGATATCCCGGAGGAAGTGAAGGCTTACCGTGAACCGGTGGATGTCGGAGCTCTGCTGGGAGACCTGACCCTGGTGAAGCTGCGGAATGTATACCGGGATATTCTGAGACGTCAGGAAAACAGGATCGATCCGGTTAGAAGTAAGTTTGGAACGCTGGAAAAAGAAGAAGTGGATCTGAGCGAGACAATGCAGTTCGTCGAGGGTTATATTGAAGAACACAGGACATGTACGTTCCGGAACCTTCTGACGCTTCGAAGAGGCAAGCTTTATGTGATCGTAGCGTTTTTGACGCTGCTGGAGTTGATGAAGGAAGGAAAAGTCGAGGTTGAACAGGCAGGAACATTTGAGGAGATCTATATTTCAGCAGTTTAGGTGGAATGGGAACAACTGCCATATTTGAGAAGGAACGGAGAATACGGAAGTGGACAGAAAGAAAATGGAGGCGGCGCTGGAAGCCATTCTGTTTGCAGTGGGAGATTCGGTAGAGCTCGAGAAGCTGGCAAAAGCACTGGAGCTGGAACCGGCCGAGACAGAAGATATCCTGCATGGCATGATGGAACATTATCAGGAGGAAGACCGTGGAATACGGTTGATTGAACTTGACGGTGCCTTTCAGCTCTGCACCAAAAGTGAATTATATGAGTATCTGATCCGTGTGGCGAAACAGCCGCGTAAGGCGGTGCTGAGTGATGTGGTGATGGAGACACTTTCTATCATTGCATACAAGCAGCCGATCACGAAGCTGGAGATAGAGAAAATCAGGGGTGTGAAATGTGACCATGCGGTCAATAAGCTGGTGGAGTATAACCTAGTCAAAGAGCTTGGAAGGCTGGATGCCCCCGGGCGTCCGCTCCTGTTTGGAACGACAGAGGACTTTCTGCGTCACTTTGGAATTCACTCGCTGGAGGATCTGCCTTCGATGAATCCGGTTCAGATCGAGGACTTCAAAGCGGAAGCCGAGGAAGAAATAGATATGAAGCTGAAGGTATAGCTGAATCAGAGTCCGACAGGTGCAGCATTTTCATAGACACAGGAACTATTCATGGTGCTGAAAAAGTGTGGGACCGGAAAGACATCTGACATATGGCATGACCGAACCGCATACATTATCAGGAGACAGCAGGAATCAGTATGAGCAGAGGGAAGTGTATGAGGATGAAGAACCTGATAATAAAGGGAACAGCAATTTTACTGGCAGGAATGGTCGGGGCAGTGTGTATTCCATATCAGGCATGCGTGGGACGGTATCCGTCTTTTGTCTGGGCGCAGGAGGAAACACAGCCTGAGAGAGAACCGACAGAACATACAATCAAAGAAGAATTGGAATTATACGCCCGCGGCGCCGTTTTGATGGATGGTGACAGCGGGCGCATTTTATATGGGAAAAATGAGGATGATCCGATGCCAATGGCGAGCACGACGAAAATCATGACCTGCATTCTGGCTCTGGAAGCAATGGAGAATCCGGAACAGGTCTGTGAGGTTTCATCCAATGCCGCGGCTCAGCCTCAGGTAAAGCTCGGAATGGTGCAGGGGGATACCTTTTACCTGAAGGATTTGCTTTATTCGCTGATGCTGGAATCCCATAATGATTCAGCGGTCTGTATCGCGGAGTCTGTGAGCGGAAGTGTGGAGGAGTTCGCCGCGCTTATGAACCGGAAAGCGGCAGAGCTTGGCTGCCGTGATACACATTTTGTCACGCCGAACGGCCTCGATGCAGAGGATGCAGAGGGAATCCATCATACGACTGCTGCGGAGCTTGCGCGTATTATGCGGTATTGCATCGGAGAATCACCGGCATCGGAACAGTTTCTGGAAATTACGGAAACAGATTCTTATTCTTTCACAAACCAGGCGGGAAGCAGAAGCTATTCCTGTGTCAACCACAATGCGTTTCTGCATATGATGGAGGGAGTATTGTCCGGAAAGACAGGATTTACGGGAAATGCAGGATATTGCTATGTCTGTGCTCTGGAGCAGGATGGAAAACAGTTGGTCGTGGCTCTGCTTGCATGCGGATGGCCTAATCATAAGCGGTATAAGTGGACAGATACAAGGAAACTGATGGAATATGGACTGGAGCGATATGAGAAAAGGACGATAGCAGATGAAAAAACGGAGCTTCCTGCCATTACTGTGACAGACGGGCAGAAGAGCGTGGTAACGCTCACGGCGGAGACTAGCCCGTTTGAACTTTTACTGATGCCGGAGGAAAAGGTGGAAAAGAAGATCAGTCTGGTACCGGAGCTGGCAGCGCCTGTTGATAAGGGGATTGAGGTCGGAAGTATTTCCTATCTGGTCGAAGGGGAAATCTATGAATCTTTTCCTGTCTACACAGCGGAAACTGTGGATCAGATAGATTATTTGTACTGTCTGCATAAAATATGGATGAGATATTTGTTAAAAAATGAATAACGTTTCGCCGATTTCAGTTTCACATACTTATTGATACATTTTGTCTGAAACGTTAATAATCTGCAAAGATGCGTTAAATAAATGACGAAAAAGCTTGCAATTTTGCTCGAAACACGCTACTATTATAGTCGGCAGAAATTGGTTAATCATTTTAATATAACATGGAGGGCTGAAGAATGAGTAATACAGCACAAAGCTTGGCAAGTACAAGAATTGCTTCTTTACTTGATGAGAACAGTTTTGTTGAAATCGGCGGATATGTAACTGCCAGAAACACTGATTTCAACCTGCAGCAGACAGAGACACCGGGAGACGGCGTGGTGACAGGCTACGGTGTGATTGACGGAAACCTGGTTTATGTATACAGCCAGGATGCATCCGTACTTGGCGGAACGATCGGTGAGATGCACGCAAAGAAAATTGCAAATCTCTACGATATGGCTCTGAAGATGGGTGCACCGGTCATCGGACTGCTGGACTGTGCAGGACTTAGACTTCAGGAAGCTACCGATGCACTGAATGCATTTGGTGAGATTTATCTGAAGCAGACAATGGCATCCGGAGTAATTCCGCAGATTACGGCAGTATTCGGAAGATGCGGCGGCGGTCTTGCGCTGGTTCCGGCTCTGACCGATTTTACATTCATGGAAGGCACAAAGGCTGAGCTGTTTGTGAACTCCCCGAACGCACTGGCAGGTAATTCAAAGGATAAATGTGATACGGCTTCCGCAGCATTCCAGAGCGAGGAAACTGGTCTGGTTGATTTTGTAGGTACAGAGGCAGAGGTTCTGGAGCAGATCCGCGGTCTTGTTTCTATGCTTCCGGCAAACAATGAGGATGATGCTTCCTATGAGGAGTGTACAGATGACCTGAACCGTGTATGTGCAGATCTTGCAAATGCGGCAGGAGATACATCGATCCTGATTTCCAACATCGCGGATGACAACAACTTTGTTGAAGTAAAGGCCGCTTACGCCAAGGAGATGGTGACAGGCTTTATCCGCCTGAACGGAGCTACCGTAGGTGTGGTTGCGAACCGTACCGAGGTTTATAATGAAGACGGTGAAGTGGCAGAGACGTATGACTGCGCACTCAGCGCAAGGGGAGCTGTGAAGGCAGCAGAGTTCGTAAACTTCTGCGATGCATTTGAGATTCCGGTTCTTTCCCTGACGAACGTTGCAGGCTTTAAGGCATGCAAGTGCTCTGAGAGAGGAATTGCAAAGGCAGCAGCGAAGCTTACATACGCATTTGCAAATGCGACCGTGCCGAAGGTTAATGTGGTTATTGGCAAGGCTTTCGGAAGTGCATACGTAGCAATGAACAGCAAGGCTATTGGAGCTGATGTGACGTTTGCATGGAGTCAGGCTCAGATTGGTATGATGGATGCACAGCTTGCAGCGAAGATCATGTACGCAGGCGAGAATATGTCAGTAATCAATGAGAAGGCAGCGGAGTATGCTGCGCTTCAGTCAAGTGCTCTCGCAGCAGCGAAGAGAGGTTATGTAGATAATATTATTGAAGCAGAGGACACAAGAAAATATGTGATCGGTGCCTTCGAAATGTTATTCACGAAGAGAGATGAACGCCCGTCCAAAAAGCACGGAACAGTTTAAGCGAGGTGAATTACATGAAACGTAGATTAAGTGCAGTTTTGCTTGCAACGGGACTTGCAGTTTCTGCTCTCTCCATGGGCGTATATGCAGAGGAGACAGAGACAACGGTGACCGAGCAGGTGACGGAGGCAGTGACAGAGAAGCAGACGGAATCGACCGAAGCAGAGGACGCTACGGAATCGTTGACAGAAGCAGAAAGTGCACTGGAAGCAGCTGCGGCTGAAGCAGAGAGCGCAGCAGAAGCAGCGGCAGAGGCTGAAGATGGAGAGGATTCAGAGGCAGCCAATACAGAGGCGACCATTGAAAGCTATATGAAGCAGAGTCTGGAACAGCTTCTTACACAGCTTGGGAGCATGACAGATGAGCAGCTTCAGGAGATCATCGATAATGGGGATGCATCGAGTGCCCTGATCGCATCCAACTGGATGTCTGTCAAGGAAGACCTTGGAAATCTGGTTGAGCTGGCAGATCCGGAAGTGACGACTACGGATGCGCTTGTTCAGGCAGTCAGTGAAGTCAAGTATGATGGCGTGAATGACAAGACAAAGGTTCTTGTTACTTATGAAGTAGACCAGGCACAGCAGACCTTCTCTATTTCATGGGATGTGCAGTATCCGCTCAGTACCCTGATGGCGCAGGCAGGTATGAATACTCTGATGGGAGTTGGAATCGTATTCCTGACACTGCTGTTCCTGAGCTGGCTGATCGGAAAACTTCATATCATTCCGGATATGATTGAAGCACGTACAAAGAAGAATACTCCAGCACAGATACCTATATCCACCCCGGCTCCGGCACCGGCACCGGTGGTTGAAGAGGAAGAAGAGCTGGTAGATGATTGTGAATTGGTAGCAGTTATTGCGGCAGCTATTGCAGCAGCAGAGAATACATCCACAGACGGCTTTGTAGTCCGTTCTATTAAGAAAGCAAATAAAAGAAACTGGCAGAGAGCTTAAGATCAGGAGGAAACAGGAATGAAGACTTATACTATTACAGTAAACGGCAATGTATATGATGTTACAGTAGAAGAAGGAACAGGATCAGGCGCACCGGCAGCGAAGGCAGCACCGAAGGCAGCAGCTCCGGCACCGGCAGCAGGCGGCGCTGGTGCAGTGAAGGTAACCGCTTCTGTTCCGGGTAAGGTATTTAAGGTAGAGGCAAGTGTTGGACAGGCAGTTAAGGCTGGCGATCCGATCGTAATCCTTGAGGCTATGAAGATGGAAATCCCGGTTGTTGCTCCGCAGGATGGAACCGTTGCAAGCATTGACGTTGCTGCAGGACAGGCAGTTGAGTCAGGAGACACGCTCGCAACCATGAACTAATCAATGAGCTTGTTTCTATTTGGACGAAAGACTGGGAGGTAAGAGAATGTCTTATATCACAACTACTCTGGCCAACTTGCTGGACCAGACGGCTTTCATGAATCTGACATGGGGCAACTATGTCATGATTGCTGTAGCCTGTGTGTTCCTGTATCTGGCTATCAGACACGAGTTTGAACCGCTGCTTCTTGTCCCGATCGCATTTGGTATGCTGCTGGTAAATATCTATCCGGATATCATGGCAGAGCCGTACACGGATGCGCTTGGAGTAGAACATGCGGGTGGATTGCTCCATTATTTCTATGTGATGGATGAGTGGAGTATTCTGCCGTCACTTATTTTCATGGGAGTCGGTGCGATGACGGACTTTGGTCCACTGATTGCGAATCCAAAGAGTTTCCTGCTCGGAGCGGCTGCCCAGATTGGTATTTATTGTGCATATTTCCTTGCAATTCTGCTTGGATTTAACGGAAAGGCAGCAGCAGCGATTTCTATCATCGGAGGTGCTGACGGTCCGACTTCTATCTTCCTTGCAGGTAAGCTCGGACAGAGTGGACTGATGGGACCGATCGCCGTGGCAGCATATTCCTATATGTCACTCGTTCCGATCATCCAGCCGCCGATCATGAAGCTGCTGACGACAGAGGAAGAGCGTAAGATCAAGATGGAACAGCTCCGTCCGGTATCTAAGTTGGAGAAGATTTTGTTCCCGATCGTTATTACAGTTGTTGTGTGTCTGCTTCTTCCGACTACAGCTCCGCTGGTAGGTATGCTGATGCTTGGTAACCTGTTCCGTGAGAGCGGCGTTGTAAAGCAGCTGACAGAGACTGCATCCAATGCAATGATGTATATCGTAGTTATCCTGCTTGGTACTTCCGTAGGTGCAACGACCAGTGCGGAAGCATTCCTGAATATGAATACCATTAAGATCGTTATTCTTGGTCTGGTGGCATTCGGATGCGGTACTGCAGCCGGAGTACTCTTTGGTAAGCTGATGTGTAAGCTGTCAGGCGGCAAGATCAATCCGTTGATCGGTTCTGCAGGTGTATCCGCAGTGCCGATGGCTGCACGTGTATCTCAGAAGGTTGGTGCTGAGGCAGATCCGACGAACTTCCTGCTGATGCACGCAATGGGACCGAACGTAGCCGGTGTTATTGGTACGGCTGTTGCAGCAGGTACTTTCATGGCAATCTTCGGAGTAAAATAATCGTAATTGTGAAGGTATTGAGCAGTTACCGCTAATCTCTGAGCAGTTTCAGAGTTACAGTTCACAGCCGTGAAACGTGCTGTAGTGTGCAGCACGGCAGGCGTGTGAATTGTAATGCTTTATCTAATAACAGGAGGAATAAAATGGCAAAGCAAGTGCAAGCACAGAAAGAGGTTAAAAAACCGATTAAGATTACAGAAACAATCCTGCGTGATGCTCATCAGTCCCTGATTGCCACGAGAATGACAACAGAGCAGATGCTGCCGATCGTAGAGAAGCTTGATAAAGTAGGATATCATTCCGTAGAGTGCTGGGGCGGTGCAACCTTCGATGCATCCCTCCGTTTCCTGAAGGAAGATCCGTGGGAGAGACTTCGTAAGCTGCGTGACGGCTTCAAGAATACAAAGCTTCAGATGCTGTTCCGTGGACAGAATATCCTTGGATACCGTCCGTATGCAGACGATGTAGTAGAATATTTCGTACAGAAGTCCGCAGCAAATGGTATCGATATTATCCGTATTTTCGACTGTCTGAACGATATGAGAAACCTTCAGACAGCAGTTACCGCAGCTAACAAGGAAAAGGCTCATGCTCAGGTAGCTATGTCCTATACACTGGGTGAGGCATATACTCTGGAATACTGGGTAGGTCTTGCAAAGAGAATCGAAGAAATGGGAGCAGATTCTATCTGTATCAAGGATATGGCAGGTCTGCTTGTACCGTACAAGGCAACGGAGCTTGTCAGTGCATTGAAGAAAGCAGTTAAGATTCCGATCCAGCTTCATACACACTATACTTCAGGTGTTGCTTCCATGACATACCTGAAGGCAGTTGAGGCAGGCGTTGATGTAATCGATACCGCTATGTCACCGTTCGCACTCGGTACTTCACAGCCGGCGACTGAGGTTATGGTAGAGACCTTCAAGGGTACTCCGTATGATACAGGATTTGACCAGAACCTTCTTGCAGAGATCGCAGACTACTTCCGTCCGATGCGTGATGAGGCTCTCGAGTCAGGCCTTCTGAACCCGAAGAACATGGGTGTAAACATCAAGACCCTGCTGTATCAGGTGCCGGGCGGTATGCTTTCGAACCTGACTTCACAGCTGAAGGAACAGCACGCTGAAGACAAGTTCTACGATGTACTTGAGGAAGTTCCGCGTGTAAGAAAAGACCTTGGTGAGCCGCCTCTCGTTACACCGTCTTCACAGATCGTTGGTACACAGGCCGTATTCAATGTCCTGATGGGCGAGCGCTACAAGATGGTAACGAAGGAAACAAAGGCAATCCTGTCCGGTCAGTACGGCGAGACAATCAAGCCGTTCAACCCGGAAGTACAGAAGAAGTGCATCGGTGATGCAGAAGTAATTACCTGCCGTCCGGC
>JAUNGL010000059.1 GCA_030524665.1 Lachnospiraceae bacterium
ATAAATAGACTTAATATCATTCAAGGAGGTGCAATCATGGCTAAGTGCGCTATTTGTGATAAAGCTGTTCATTTTGGTAACAATGTGAGTCATTCTCATAGAAGAAGCAACAAAATGTGGAAAGCAAATGTGAAACACGTAAAAGTGAAAGTGAACGGAGCTGCTAAGAGAATGTACGTTTGTACTTCTTGCCTGAGATCCGGAAAAGTTGAGAGAGCTTAGTCTCTTTTTCTGACAGGTTATCATTTGATAGCCTGTCTTTTTTTATGATTCCATTGATCCATTGATTATTATCGCTTTTCATTTTAAAACATCTCTATTTTTTCACCTCAGTGTCTCATCAACACAGAAAAAGATTATACCCCAGCAGCAGAAGTACCAGAATAATCAGAATATGAATAAATAAGCTTTCGATAAATAAGGCGATTGCCATACCTGCTGCTATCCAAAACAGTGTAAAACCGATCAGCCGTTTCATACTACACCTGCACAGAAATTTATTCTGTTCTATTTTATGAAAAAAGCAGGAGAACCTTGACTGATTCTCCTGCCTTATATTTTTATCATTGAAAAGTTTGCAGGCAACGATCCGTTTAAAATTTGACTTCGTCACCGGTTGCATCATGAATTGCTTCATCAACCTTCTTTTCTTCCTCGCTCTTCTCAGTACTGCCCTTACCAGGTACAAACCGGTTAATAAGATCCGGCACCATGTCGATCACCTTGGTCACACTGTCCTGATTCTTGATATTGACTAGTCTTGTCGTTCCATTCTGAATCACAAGAACAGCGCTCGGAGAGATTTTTCCTCCCATTCCGCCGCCACCGCTGTTTTTCCTGTCCTCTGATTTGGCACTTGCCGCAACTCCAAAAGATACATCCACAAGCGGAAGGATAATCGTATCACCGATTGTTATCGCATCACCTACCACTGTTTTGGTTGTAATAAAGCTGTCCATCCCTTTAAATAACGACTCTACCGTTCCCTGAAAATTATCAGCCATTGCTATTCTCCTCTCTTTCTCAGCTTTCTGATCAGCCTTCTCAGTTTCCTATCCCTGAATGCCCCCCATGCAACACGCAGCATATGGCATGAGCGGATATGACCCGAGAAAATAATTTCTGTTTCAAAGCATGCTTCATAAAAATCCGGTGTCAGTGTAAATCGATCCGCTTTCGCCGGAAGCAGCAGGTAAATCAGTCCGGTCAACTGTCCGGTGAGTGCCGGATCAGCTGTTCCGAATTTTAAATATCCTTCAATTCTGCGCAGCCCATAATGGCACAGCAGATATTTCAGATGACCAAACAGATGGCTCATGATTTCCCGGACTTCATATTCCTGTATCAATGAAAGAAGCTGTTCCGGTTTCTGGAGAAGCTTTTTCAGCTTCTCTGACAGGTGCTCCGCCTTTTCCGCCAGAGACACACACAGTTCATAAATATTTTTAAATTTCTGCAAAACACGCTCTGCAATCTGCTTCAGTTTCCGGAAAATTCCGGCAACCTTCCGAAATATCCCGTGCTCCTCCGTCGCTTCTTTTTCTGTCCGGTCATGCTCCGATTCAATTTCTTCGGATTCCGGTACCGCATCCACGCCCTTCTTCGTATACTCCGTAATCTTCCGATCCATCTCTTCTGTATGCTCTGTAGGCTCCGACTCTTCTATATACTCTACAGGCATCAAATCAGGCTTCTCTATATACTCTACAGGTGTCGGTTCCGGCTCCTCTGCATTCTCTACGGGCATCCAATCAGACTTCTCTGTATGCTCTATGAGCATCGGTTCCGGCTCCTCTGTATACTCTGCGGGCATCAAATCAGACTTCTCTGCACGCTCTGCCGTTTTTATTGCAGCCTTTTCATCCCAGGCCTCTCCCTGTGTATCAGGTTCGCCAGTACTTCTATCCGATTCCGGCTTATTCCTGCCAGTTCCTGCTTTCTTCCGTGCAGTGGTATTTCCACTGTTTTTTCGTGCGCTTCGTTTCTTTCTGCCTCCGGTTCCGCCGCGGCCTGAGCCGCCTTTGCCAAACGGAAGTCTGATTCCAAACAGACGCACCTCCAAGGAAAGCTTCTCACCTATTCCGACCGATACAGCAGCACAGACCGTCCGCAGGAACCAACTGATCCGGATCTCTCCCTGCAGAATTTCTTCTTTTCTGACTAATTTCCCGCGATACCTGACCGGCACGAACAGGATCGCCAGCATCATACAAATCAGAAGCAGAAACAGAAGTCCAATGATGATGCCTATTATCTTCAGTATACCCAGAATGATATGTAGCATATTCTCTCCCGCTGACCTCTCTGTTTTTAATTTCCGTTTCCCCGCACATTCCAGGAACATCCCAGCGTTCCTGCTGCGAGACACACGTCATGTTTTGCATGATATCATACATCTGTGCGTCTGCGGCCCGGAGAATCATATTTCCATTTCTTTCAAGCGCCGGAATGATTCAGAAAATAATTTTTTAGTTCCACACTTCCTGTCTTTTCCAGCACTTCCTCCGTAATCTGAACCACCAGCTCCAGTGCTTCTTCCCACCCGCACGCCAATCCAACAATCATAGGACAGTTCTTCCGATGATACCAGAATTTCAGATTCCAGGCTGACATGATCTCAAGCTGATTCCTCTGACCGGAAGGCAACGTAATCAGAAACACTTCCAATGGAGCTTTCTCCGATTCAATCTTACGAATCAGAGAATGTTTCTTCTTTTGTGCATTGTTTCCAATATACAGATTCTCATACCACTCCATACTTGTCATTTCCTTAACCATATCAAATTCATAATTCGCTTCTGCGAGTTTTGGCACGCGTTTTCTCTTGCAAAAAACACAGTCTGTTACAAAACATAATTTACCATAAAAATCTAATTACCACAATCTTTTTCTTTCCAAATGTCCTGACGAGGTTACCGTTCACGGGGTACTGTCCGATATAAAACAGAAAGAGGCCGACATCCAGTGCCTGACCTCCCCAAATCCGTATCCCTGTGTATCTGCAATACACTAAAAATACTTTCTGCTTCCCCAGAGATTATTCTTTTTTAAGTTCAAATATTCATTGTACGCCTTCTCCAGTATCATTTTCTCATTTGAAAATTTCAACAGGTGATACGCTTCATGATATTTATAATACCCTGAGTCAATAAAATACTCTTCCCGCTGTGGTTTGCTGTAATAACTGTCTGCCATCATCAGGTACCAGTGTACATCCTTTGCCACGGTATCCTCCGGGACATTGAATGTGTATTGGCTCTTCCCGATATACTTGATGATAGAAGCTCTGACTCCTGTTTCCTCCAGCACCTCTCTCACTGCAGTATCCTTATATTCCTCACCCGATTCTACAGTTCCCTTGGGCAGAACCCAGCCTTCATACTTGTTTTTATAGCTCTTATATAAAACAAGTATCTTTCCTCTGAATATTACCACACCGCCACAGCTTGTTGCCTCAATCATTGCAATCCCTCCTGCTATGCGTTGTGCCAAAAATGACTGAGAACAGTATAACTCTTTTTGGACAAACGTGCAAGCCCTTGTTGCAGTTCCTTCTATTCCAATCAAAAACACAGGTGGGGATCACCCCTGCGGGAAGAGATTATAATATGCCTGGAAAATCTGTGAAGCGATCGGCACGGCAGTCTCACTTCCGGTTCCTCCGTCCTCAGCGATTACTACTACAACCAGGTCCGGATCTTCCACATTGGAAAAACCGACGAACCAGGAATGCGTCCCTTCATAACCGTTGGACACATATTCAGCTGAGCCTGTTTTTCCTGCTGCCGAGAAATTGTACCATCCAAGAGCAGTAGCCGTACCGCTTGCAACTGTCTCAGTCATGTATTCCCTGAGAATCCGCGCTTCTTCGGTTGTCATCAGCCTCTTGTACTTGGACGGTTTATTTGAGGATACCTTGTCACCATCATACGTCTCAATATGATCGACAAGGTACGGCTTCATCATAATCCCCCCATTCGCGATCGTGGAAGTAATCATTGCCATATGAAGCGGCGTCATCAGAGTATTTCCCTGCCCAATCGCCGTTGTCATCTCATCTCCATAAGACGAATCCTTATTCAGATCAAAGACAGAAGAGCTGTGCATCAACCCAGTCGGCAGCGCCTTATTAAACATAAACTCCTCGCACATAGAACGGAATTCCCCATTATCCAGTTCCAGACCTATGGAAGAAAATGCCGTATTACAGGAGTGGGCAAACGCCGATTTCAAATCCTCGCTTCCATGCACATTTCCATTATAACAATTGATCGTCACATCATCTACCGTCACCTGGCCGGTACAGTCGTAAGAAAAGTTCCGATAGCTTCCCGGCTGCTGACGCATATAGGCAAGTGTCGTAAGAATCTTAAATGTCGACCCCGGCGGATACAGCCCCTGGGTTGCCCGATTTAACAGCACACTGCTGGAACTGTCATTCACAAGGCTGTCCCACAGTTCTACAATCTGATTCGGATTAAAATCCGGCTTAGAAACCATTGCCAGAATTTTCCCTGTGTCCGGTTCCATCGCAATTACCGCACCATTATAGCCGCCCAGCGCCTGATATGCCGTATTCTGCAGCGATGCATTCAGCGTTACCGCCAGTGTATCTCCTCTTGCTTTCTGCTCATTCGATTCATCCTTAATCTGAGTCAGAATTGATGCATGAGAAGATAAAAGCTCCGTATTATATGCAGACTCAAGTCCTGCTTTTCCGTTACTCGAATATCCTACCACATGTGCAAATATATTTTCATATGGATATACTCTGGTCTCAGAACCATCCTCACCAACTCTCGTCTCCGCAAGAATACTGCCGTCTGATGAGATAATCGAACCGCGAATGTATTTATCTGTATTCACATCCTGTTTGGAGTTATAGACGCTTGCATTTAGCTCGTCGACCTTATAAATATTCAGATAGACAAGATACCCGATCATAATCATGAACATGAATACAAATATATACGTGACAATTCCAAGCTCTGTATTTCTTGTACTCGTTTCCTGGCTGTCATGATCAAAACGTATTTCCCTAACCCGGACAGCCTTACTCTTTACATGTGTCCCTTTCTTACCATTTCCATCCTTTTGGCTTCCGGATTTTGGTTTTTTTGCCTTTTCCGGAACCTTCTTCGAGTTCTTCCCACTGTCCTCTGTCTCCCGGATATCCTCCCTGCTGTCCGTATCCTTCCTGCGCTTCATATTCGCCCTCCTGCCAGTATCCATCAGATTGTCCGTAGCCATCATTCCGTGAATCATACGTCTGCGAACCATAGTTTTCCGGTGATTCATAACCATCCTGATAACCATAGTTCTCCGGCGGATCATATTCGCCCTGTGAACTGTAATTTCCCGGTGAATTATATTCTTCCCGTAAACCGTAATTTCCCGGTGAATCATACATTCCCTGCGGATAGCCATTTTGCGGATGATATGCCTGCGGACGATAACTTCCCGGTGCTTCATATCCTCCCCGACGGTCATAGCCATCTACCATATCATAGTCAGCCTGCGGACCACTATTATCGTACGCTCCATAAGCTCCCTGTGAACCATAACCTCCCTGCGAAACAAATTCCCTCCGCTGAGTATATCTGCCCTGCGGACCGTATCCATCATCAGGACCGTATCCATTCTGCTGTCCATATGGTTCCTGCTGCCAGTATTGAGCCTGATAATCGTATTCTCCATACCCCCCGGCCTGTTCCTGCTCATAAAGCTCCTGTGCCTTTTTCTTTTCCTCATCCCGGTGAAGCATGTAAAGTCCCTGCACGATTGCAAACATAATCAGCGTACTGAGCGCTGAACTGCCTCCATAGCTGACAAGCGGAAGTGTCACGCCCGTTAACGGAATTAGCTTGATTCCGCCTCCGATTGTCAAAAATACTTGTACTGCATACGTAGAACCAAGGCCCACTGCAACCAGACGATAGAACCGGTTCTTAAGCTGCATGGAAATATTGACAAACATAATGAAACAGCTCATGCATACAAGAATCAGACAGATTCCAAATATACTGCCGAGCTCCTCCGCAACAGCCGAAAACATGAAATCCTGCTCCACAAATGTAATTGCTGTCGGGGATCCCTGATAGAGTCCCGTCCCAAACCAGCTTCCGGCTGCAATCGAAAACAGCGACTGACAAATCTGGTAACCTCCGGCGTAGTAATCCTGAAACGGATCCTGCCACGCCTGCACCCGGACACGGATATGTGCAAAAAGAAAATATGCTCCGACCGCCGCTACCGAACCGGCGAGAATCCCTGCAAGTACCAGAAACGGATTCCGCGTCGCTACAAACAGCATAACCAGATACGTAATAAAGAAAATCAAAGCACTTCCCAGATCCTTGGAAACTACCAGAATCAATACGTGAAGTGCCGCAAGTCCGGTTGCGATCACAATCCGCTTAAAATCCCGCGCATTTGATAAAAGTCCGGCAATTGCAAACACAAAAATAATCTTGACAAACTCCGACGGCTGGATGGAGACACCTCCAACCGTAAAGGAAAGTTTCGCTCCATACGTAGACTGTGCCATAATTGCAACAAGTGCCAGCAGCCCGATCCCCATCAGCGTGTAGAACCAGTACATCTTCGTGATAAAACGCAGCTTCCGGATAATGATCGGAATGATCAGAGCCACCACGGTAGATGCCACAATGATTTTGAACTGTTTCACCGACTGCTCATATGAAATCCTGGTAATCATGATAAATCCAATGGAAATCAGCATACACATGTTGTTGATCAACAGCCGTGATGCCAGTGGATAGATATTACGGAACAGTATCAGCGTGGCAGCCAGATAAACTACCTGTGCACCGTAGAACATCAGCACTGTCACATCTCCGATTTCAAGGTAAAGTACCGTGAATGCAACAAAATGCATAAAAAACATCAGGGTAATCTGACGGATAAACACAAAATTCCGATCATCCTCGTCTTTTTTCTGAAATACTGTGTAGCACTGGAAGGTATACAGCGCCATCAGTATGATAATCAGGTATTTCGATACCTGAATAATCAGATTTGTCATATTCTCATTCCACTCCTCTCCTGAAGTGTCCTCTTGTCCCACTTCCGGACTTCCCGGACTCGGAACCGTCTGAAAGAAATTCCCTGTATGTATCCAGAATTTCCTTCACCTCATCCGCTTCCTCCACGGTAAAAGCAATCCTCAGCCTGGAAGGCTGCAGTCTTCTGATCTCTTTTTTGCACGGAAACAGATCCAGCGGCACAGAATTATAAATTACATTGCAGCATTCCGTACATCTTGTTCTGACTGGAAATTCCATATGCTTGCGGTCCCTCAAAGTCAAAACAGAAGGAATCCCCGTACAGCCGGAGGTGTTTTTCCTCAGGCACTGCGCGGTGAACATCAACGGAAGCCTCCCGTAAAGAATCAGTTCCGTATCTGGCGCCTTGAGCAGATTCAGTTCTGAACTGTTCAGCTCCGACGGCAGGGTACGCCTGTCAATCCCCAGTTCTGTAAGGAACTCTCCTGCCCTGCGATTATAAGCATAAAAGCCATCATCAGATATCATCGGCTGGGTGTATCCCTCCGCCTGCAAAAAGGCCAGTACGTCCAGTGTACGTACAAGAAATCCATCTGCCGATGTGAGAATTCTCTGTGCATTCTCTTTTCTGCAATATTCCCGCATATGGCTCCGCAGAATGGGCATCATCTGCAGATAACAGCGCATACCGCGCTGTTTCACAGAATCGATCAGCTTCCAGGCACGCTGCACTGCTGTTTCATCCAGAGATACCTGAAAAAGCAATGAAACATCCAGATAAATCGTATCTATATGAAGTTTACCGGAATCTGCCAGTTCTAATACGGCCCCAAGCTGCTCCTCACTCATCACAGATACATTCAGCAGGAAATTTTCCTCCGAATACAGCTCACTTTTGTTTCCTTTGACAAAATCCTCATGTACGGCAGGACTTTCTTCTGATTTTCTATTGCAGGATACCTGTATACCGGAGTATTGCAATTTCCGGAAGTCGTCTCTGCCATAACTGTCAATCACCACCTGTTCCAGCATCTCAAGAGCAGACCGTCTGAGCTGATTGAGTGCCTGAACCGGCAGGAATAATTCCTCTTTCATTTGAATTTCAAGATGTTCAAAACAAAACGGTGAGTCTCCCGTTTTGTTTATCTGCCGCAGGATATCCTCACGCATCAGTGGACGCTTCTGAGCTCTCTCTGCAATCGCCCCTTCCGCGGTAATTACAAAATAGCCATATTCCAGCTTCAGTATAGCAGGTTTTCCTGTGAAAAGGCTTAAAACCCCCTTAATTTTTTCTTTACGTTCCGTCAGGGTATACTTCTTCCTTAATTCCTCCAGCAGCCCCTCATTCCTTGTACGAAACAGAATCTGTCCATCACGCACTCTTGCAAACGCAGACGGAAGTGATATCCCTACGCCTTCGGAAACGTGTTCTTTGATGGTGAGCTCCGGACCTTTTCCGCTCTGCACTGCCATGGCTGCCTCCAAAACATCCCCTGGGGAAAGGGAACAGGAGGCGATTGCTGACAACGTGCCGTTTTTTCTTCTCCTGATACGCGCAGCTTCACTTCCCAGATGATTCGGACGCTGCATCGACATCATCACCGGTCCATTTTTCACATGGTAATATCCATCCGAAAATCCCCCCCGGCTGTACAGATCCAACAGAACCCTCCGATCTTCTTCCTTTACATGATACGCAAAGCGTCCTTTCGCCAGACACTGATCCAGATATTTTCTATAAATGCTGACAACACCGGCCGTATATTCCGGCCGCTTCATTCTCCCCTCTATTTTCAGCGAAGCGATGCCTGCATCCACAAGTTCCGGCAGAAGATCGATCGTACACATATCTTTCAGACTCATCAGATACTGATTTCTGCCGCTGATCTTCTTTTCAGCACAAAAGAAGTGCCCGTGATTCCTTTCACTGCCTGATTGTGAGTGCAGGCTGCTTCGCTTCCTGCATTCGTATAATTCATAGGGCAATCTGCACGGCTGTGCACATCTGCCGCGGTTCCCGCTCCTTCCTCCGATGACACTGCTGAGCAGGCACTGACCGGAATAAGAATAGCACATCGCACCATGAATAAAGGTTTCTACCTCAAGCCCCGTCTGGTCTATGATCTCCCGTATCTCCTGAAGCGACAGCTCACGTGCCGGTACCACACGGCTGATTCCATGTTTTTTCAGCAAATTTGCTCCGTCCACACCAGTGACTGTCATCTGCGTACTCGCATGGATCGGAAGCAGCGGAAAATACTGCTGTATGAAACGCACGACTCCAAAATCCTGTACAATCACTCCGTCCAGTCCATGCCGGTAATAAGGAAGCAGATAATCATACAGTTCCTCCTCCAGCTCCCGTTCCTTCAGCAATGTATTCACTGTCATATAAACTTGCCTGCCATGGATATGGCAGTAATCAATCCCGCGGATCAGAAGCTCCTCCTCCGGATTGTCCGCATAAGCACGTGCCCCGAAACGGCTTCCTCCAATATAGACAGCATCTGCTCCCGCATTTACTGCCGCTTTTAAACTGTCATACGAACCGGCCGGAGCCAGCAATTCTACCATAATACCTCCATTCTCAAAAAAGAAGCTGCAAGAATCTCCATATCTTCTTCATCACAACGGAAGTATATGCAAATAATCGCAGCCGTTCTCTCAATGCTTATTCATACCTGCTAACTGAGTCTCCATCTGAATCATCATCTTCTGATCCTCTGCTGCCCTCTCCCGCAGAGAAGCAGCCTCCTTCTCAGCATTTTCCAGACGTATCTGAGAGGTAATCAACTCATGTTTCAATTCGTATATTTCTCTGTCGCGTTCTGAAATCTCCTGCTCCAGTTCTTCCACTTTCTTTTTCGTTTTAAAATAATCATCTGCAATATTCAGATTCATGAGAATTCCGCGCATATCCGGCGACAGCCGATTATAGCCGTCCATATTCCTGAATTCAGAAAGCTTCGCATTCAGATATGTAGCAACCCTTTGCAGGTACTCTTCACTTTCATATCCGCTGAGTGTATAAATCTTGCCTGCGATAATCACCTGTGTTTTATTCTTGGATGACATAAACGCCCTGCCTTTCCATATCTATAATTCCAGTCATACTACCTATCATTATAAACAAATTTTCAGGAATTACAACCGTTTTCTATAGAATTCCCAGTACTCGGGATGTTACTGTTCACGGGGGTAGCTGTCCCGTGAATAGTCACTAACAGTTCAAACATACCAAAAAAGAATCAGCTGAACGCGCAGCTTCATTCCGGCATTCCCCCGCCCAGATGCTGACAGGCAAGCTCTGTCGCTACCCTTCCTTTCGGCGTCCGGTTAATAAAACCATTTTTAATCAGATATGGCTCATATACGTCCTCAATCGTTCCGGAATCCTCGCCAATCGCAGCAGCCAGAGTCTCCAGCCCAACCGGACCGCCGCCGAATTTTCGGATAATAGTCAAAAGAATCTGACGGTCTACACGGTCCAGTCCATAGCGGTCCACTTCCAGCAGATCCAACGCCTCCGCAGCAATATCCGCGGTGATCTTCCCCTGATAACGTACCTGTGCATAATCCCTGACACGCTTCAGCACACGGTTCGCAAGCCGCGGGGTCCCGCGTGAACGTCTGGCGATCTCAAGCGCCCCTCTCGTATCAATCTCCACACCCAGTACTCTGGCAGAACGCAGAATGATCGTCTGCAGCTCCTTTTCCGAATAAAAGTCCAGATGCTGTACCACACCAAACCTGTCACGCAGAGGAGCTGTCAAAAGCCCAGCACGTGTCGTAGCACCGATCAGGGTAAATTTGGGAAGATCAAGACGAATAGATCTCGCCGCCGCACCCTTACCAATCATGATATCAATTGCAAAATCCTCCATGGCAGGATACAATACCTCTTCTACCTGACGGTTCAGCCGGTGAATCTCATCGACGAACAGAACATCTCCCTCCTGAAGATTATTCAGCACAGCCGCCATCTCACCCGGTTTTTCAATCGCCGGACCGGAAGTGATCTTGACATTTACATCCATCTCATTTGCTATAATACATGCAAGCGTTGTCTTGCCCAGTCCCGGCGGGCCATAAAAAAGTACGTGATCCAGAGAATCCTTCCGTTGTTTTGCTGCTTCAATAAAAATCCGCAGCGTATTCTTGATCTGCTCCTGCCCGATATATTCTTCCAGACGCTGCGGTCTGAGTCCCGGCTCAATGCGGACATCTTCTTCTGTCACATCGGTAGTAATCATTCTTTTCCCCATAACATCTCCTGATAATCAGATAAAAACGTTCAACCGTACGCTATGCAACGATATCATATCATTTGCTTCAGAGCAAGCTTCAGTATCGTCTCTGTATCCATGTCTTCCGTAATATTCAGCTTACGGACAGCCCGAAGCGCATCACTTCCGGCATATCCCAGCGCTGTTAATGCCTGTACCGCTTCTGTACTGGCATCCGTAGTAACATTCGGATCGGCTGCCTGTGTATTCGCCAGCTTTTTCTCAAAAGCATCCTCCAGACTTAACTTATCCTTCAGCTCCAGAATCAGCTTTTTCGCTGTCTTGCTGCCGATGCCGGGTGCCTTTGCAATCGCCTTCGCATCATCCGAAAGTACCGCAAAGCGCAGATCATCCGCTGTCAGCGCAGACAATACTCCCAATGCCGCTTTAGGCCCAATACCGCTCACATTCAAAAGCAGTTTAAAGACATCCAGATCATCCTTTGACAAAAATCCGAACAATGTCATAGCATCTTCCCTGACATTCAGATACGTATGAACCTTCACATGTTCTCCCGGTCTCGGCATCGCCTGAGCATCCCGCAACGATATTAGAAGCTGATATCCGATCTGACCGCATTCAAGTACCAATGTACTTTCTGTCACCTCTGCTACAATTCCTTTTATGTATGCTAACATCTTTTCCTCTCTGCCAGCCCCATCCTGTCTCCGGGCTGCCCCTATTTATTTTCTGCATTCTTTTATCCCAAGGATCGTTTCGTCATCATCCTTCCCGGACCATTTTAAAAATGATGGTCGGATGGAAGTCTCCGGAATACCTCTCTGCTGATAATCCCAATCAGCACTCCGGTTACCACACCAGAAACAAGAAGAACCGGAAGATAATATAAAAGATTCAGATTCTCCACCAAAATCATGGCAATGGCAAGCTGCGCGATATTATGGGACACGCCTCCCGTCATACTGACTCCCAACATTGAAAAAGCCCCGCTCTTCTTCGCCAGATACATCATCAGAAAACTGAACATCCCTCCTGCCAGACTGTACAGAATGGAAAAAAGATTTCCAAACATCAACCCTGACAGCAAAATCCTGGCTATTGCGAGCATCAGCGCTTCTACCGGCCCGGTCAGATACAGCATCACAAGCGTCATACTGTTTGCAAGCCCCGGTTTTACTCCCGGAATCCCATAAAAAAGAGGAAGCAGTGACTCAATATAACTCAAAATCAGCGCAAGCGCTGTAAAAACTCCGAAATAAGCTGTTTTTCTCTTCATAAATTCTCTTTCTGCTGTCCTAACCCTTTGCATAAAATTTGACAATCATTAGCATTCTACCATAAAAAAAAGGTAAAATCAATCATATGTTCGATTTTACCTTTTATATCATTGCTATTCCGGTGACTGATAGTCTACCCCACGGTCTGTAACCTGTTCAACCGTGTAAACTGCAGCCAATCACTTCCAGATTTTGAAAAATACATGTGCACCGATCTGTTTGTATGCAGAGCGAAGCCCCAGCCTGTTATATGCAGCATTTGTCATAAAGAATAAATACGGGAATTCGGTCTTCTTGCCGTTAATCGTCAGATATACCTTCTTCCCTTTCTTATAGCCATCATACTTGGCAATTACTTCTTTCGCAGCCTTTTTACACTCGGAAGTCACCCGTGACGGATAACGGAGGGCCTTCGTCAGGCTGCCATCCCGTGCCGGTGAGAACTGTGTCTTCGCATAAATTACCTCTCTTATCTTGGAAGGGAAACCGGAAGCGTATACACGGTTCATAATCACCATTCCTACTGCAACCTTTCCTGTATAGGCCTGATTCCCGGCCTCACAGTAAATAATGGATGCCAGCAAGGTCTCATCGTCCACATACTTGTCCGTATAATAGGTGCTCTCCACACTGACATTCGTAGAAGGAGCCTTCGTCTGTTTTACAACAGTGCCCTTTCCTTTACTGTCAAACTTATAAGTTGTCCCACTCACTACTACGGATGCTGAGGTGACCATTTTATAAGTCTTTTTGTTGAAGTAATAGTACTCACCATCTATTTCCTGCAAGCCGCTGACTGCTTTCCCATCACTTCCCAGATATTTTCCATCCTTCCAGGTATTGGTCACACGTGCTCCCGTCTTGCCAACGTAGTAACGTCCAACCCACTGGTCTGTAACCATCACTCCATCACTATTAAAATAATAGATATAGGAACCTGTCTTCACCCAGCATTTCTTAAGCATCCGGCCATTCGACTTCATAAAGTAATATGTCTTACCATCAATCGTACGCCGTCCGGTGAGCCTGATTCCCCGCTTATCAAATGCATAATAATAATTTTTAATTTTATACCGTCCACTTGTGTAAATTACTCCGTTCGCACCGGCATAATATGTATTTCCCTTAGAACGAATCCAGATACTCCGTAGCAGTTTTCCCTGTTTATTAAAATAGTACCATTTCTGATCCTTATACAGCCACCCTGTCTGACGCAGTCCGCTGCCATTCACATAATAATCCTCGCCGATCCAACGATTCGTTGCTTTTTTTCCGTCATCAGTATAAAAGGAATAAGTACCATTTGAATTTTTCACCCAGGCTGCTTTTGCCTGTACCGGTACGCAAAGAAAAATCAGAAGAAAAAAGATTCCTGTTAACACACCTGCATTCGGGCACCATCGTTTCCTGTACATGATTCTATCTCCTTTTGTATCCTTTTTGAAACTAAATTTAAAATTCCTGTAACACTTTTGTTATATTATATGATACATATTTTAATTTGTCAAACAAAACCTATTACAAAATGAATTTGGAAAGGTACACGCCGAAATTTTATCTGTGATTTAGGTGTACCCATTCCAAATTTTCAAATTATAATTAAAATTCATGAAACATTTCTGAATAACCAGCTGTTATTTTCAATCGGGGAATTCAAACCGTCTATATTGCTGATTCATTCTGTCATGCAGCCCCTGGCAATTTGGTGCATAATCAAACCATTAAATGATAATGCAGACAAATCTTCCCCCTGAGGAATTTACGATACGTTTCATTGCATTCTGCAGCTTTTGTTGTGTTCCATCTCCTATGACAGAAAGTTTTGCCTTAATTCCTTCATCCACCATCTGTTCCATAGACTTTCCGAAGATCAGTGTATTCCATGCCCCTTCTTCTGAGGTTGCACTGTCTTTGATATAGGAAATCAGATCCTGGGCCTGTGCTTCACTTCCTACAATCGGCGCCAGCTCCGTTTCTATCTCTGCACGAATCAGATGAATCGATGGGGATGACGTTTTTATCTTTACCCCATACCGATTTCCCTGCTTGATCAGAGCAGGTTCCTCCATCCGGATCTCATCCCGCATCGGAGTGATGATCCCATATCCCTTCTGACGTACTTCTGTCATAGCATCTGCCACCGAATCATACTCTTTTTTCAATTTTGACATTTCCCGAATCATGGAAATCAACTGATACTCACTTTTGATCTCTGTTCCGGTCATCTCGCTCAATACCTGATAATACAGTGGTTCTTCGACCTGAATCGTCACTTCTGCATTTCCATTTGACAGGTCCACATTCTCTATCTTCGCCTTCCGGATATGCTCCCCTGAAACCAGCCTGGAATCTGTATACAAGTCGCGTATGGTCCGCATTCCCTTCAACATCTGCCTGACTCCCTGAAACAGTTCCTGCTTCAGCCAGTGCCTGTAATCAAGCGTTTCCATCCACTTCGGTATCTGAAATACCACCCGCGTAAGCGGAAATTCCAGAAGGAATTGCTCAAATACAGTATAGATTTCTTCTTTTTTTAATTTTTCACAGTTCAGTATCATACATCCGGCACCATATGTATTCTGAATCCAGGCTGCCGTATCCTTCGCTTCTTTTCCGTACGGATTTGCGGAATTGACTACTACCAGAAACGGCTTCCCGATTGCCTGCAATTCTGATATTGTTTCTTTCTCAGCTTCCACAAAATTCTCTCTCGGGATATCACCAAAGCTTCCATCTGTCGTAATCACAATCCCGATCGTTGCATGATCCTTAATCACTTTCTGCGTACCTGTTCTGGCCGCATCACGGAAGGTAACCGGCTCACTGGCCCATGGAGTATGTACCATTCTCGGCGTCCCGTTCTCTTCCATCCCTTCAGCCCCCGGAACCGTAAAACCGACACAATCCACCAGGCGTACCTTCATAGCTGTCTCATCGCCGAGTGAAAGCCCTACTGCTTCCCTTGGAATAAATTTGGGTTCCACTGTGGTCACCGTACGTCCGGAGGCACTGGCCGGAAGCTCATCCGTTGCACGCTGCTTCTCCTGCTCCATCATTTCAGGAAGCACAAGCTGCTCCATAAATTTGCGGATAAACGTAGATTTCCCGGTACGTACCGGTCCGACAACGCCGACATAGATTTCCCCGCCTGTTCTTGCCTGGATATCTTTGTATAAATCAAATTTTTCCATAAAAGACCCCCTGCCTATACTACAATAAGTATATGCAGGGGGATGTACCTCTATGCCCATTCCCTGCAACTCTTTTTCATTGATCTTTAACAAAAAACGGTTCATTTCTGTATTGCGGTCTACAGAAATGAACCGTATCGGTCTGTACAGATTTAGCCTGCGGAACGTCATCTGTACATGTGCTGATGACTTCGCAGCATTGCGGAGGGCTGCTCTGTCTCACACAAGGAGGTATGTTTTGTGTATATATTACATTGCCCCGAGACAACATTCCATCTGGATTTATGAACATATGGCACTGCCATATTTCGCTCACATAAAAACGCCTGCCTACCCAAGCAGAATGAATATCATTTCCACAAAAAAAGTTCGAAACGATAGCGGAGTGTTCAGCTTTACACGGAAGCTCTTCTCTCATACCAAGCAGGTTTCCTGACTCACAGATCATCGCTTGTCTTCCCCTTCTCACAAAAATGGGTATGCAATGGGTAATTCGAAGACTTACTCCCTGTATACAGTGACCGGATCGCTCAGGCCTCTCACCTGATTCCCTTTTCAGAACTTTTTCAAAAGCCCTGCACTTGATACGGCAATATTCAATTACACAACCAGACTATAGCATAAATGCAGAGGTTAGTCAATACTTTTTTTGAAGATTGACTAAAAATTAACACTTTCCTATATAAAAAGCATCAAATGGAAGACCTGAACTGTCCCCATCTGATGCTTTTTTGCATGACTGCCCTTTCGAAATCATTTTCTGCCTGGCAGCCTGGATCTTTATTTGTTATTTCACAGTCTTCGCAGCTGCCTCTACCACATGGCTTACCAGAACGGATGTGGTTACACTTCCCACACCTCCTGGTACCGGAGTGATGGCGTCTACGATCGGCTCTACTGCTGCGTAGTCTACGTCACCGCAGAGTTTGCCTTCTGCGTTCACATTGATACCTACATCGATGACTACCTGTCCCGGTTTTACGTACTCAGCGCCTACAACGCCTGCGCGGCCTGCTGCTACGATGATGATATCTGCTTCTCTTGCAACAGACGGCATATCCACAGTTCTTGTATGGCATACAGTCACAGTTGCATTCTTCTTAATCAGCATCATCGCTGCCGGCTTGCCTACTACAAGGCTGCGGCCGATGACAACTGCCTTCTTGCCCGTGCAGTCAATTCCGTAATGGTCCAGAATCTCCATACATGCCTGCGGTGTACACGGCGGGTATCCAATTGCCTTGCCTGTAAATACACCTGACATGGAGCCATCTGTCATACAGTCAACATCCTTGGCCGGATCCAGAGCATTCTCAATGAGATTCTGGTCCAGATGCTTCGGAAGCGGACGGAACAGAAGCACGCCGTGAATCTTATCATTCTTGTTTACCTGATCAATCACTGCCAGCAGCTCATCCTGTGAAACGTCTGCCGGAAGCAGGATTTTCTCACATGCTACTCCCAGTGTCTCACAGCGCTTGGTCGCACCTCTCTCGTAAGAGATGTCGCTCTCATTTTCACCAACACGGATAATTCCGAGTGTCGGGGTTACTCCCTTTTCTTTCAGCTCTGCTACCTTTGCCTTGATACGCTCATTCAAAGCAGCAGTCACTTCTTTGCCCAGTAATTGCTTTGCCATGTGATTCTCCTTTCGCATATATCCATGCACATTAAAGTCTTTTATTATCAGACAGCCGCTGATCTGCAGGACAGCTGCTGTCTCATCCATAATTATTTCAGTCTTCCAAGTACGCTCTCAAAAATCTCATCAGCCATAGCCGGATATTTTGCGAGCATCGCATCCGCCTTTGCGTTCAGCTCAGCGGCATACTCTTTGTTTGCCATGGACTTGGTATTGATATACACATTCAGGCTGGCACCCTGAAGAGCTGCCTTACAGAAAGCAGCACCTACACCGGCATCACTAATCGCAAGTGCAGAACCCTTGGCTGCAAATTCTTTGATCAATTCAATGGCCTCACAGCATTTCTCCATGATTTCCATCGGAACAGAGCATGCGTCCTTCAGCACAATCTCCATCACACGGGCCTTCTCTGCCTTTTCCTCTTCTGTCGCACGCGGCATTCCGTATGCTTTGGAAAGCGGCTCAAATACTTCCGCATCCTTCTCAACGAGGGCCAGAAGTTCTGCCTGAAGCTTGTCGCATTTTGCTTTCAGCTCATACATCTCTTCCTCGACATCCGCATATTTCTTCTTGCCGACAGTAAGGCTGCCTACCATATTTCCAAGAGCGGTACCTACAGCGCCTACCAATGCGGATGCTCCGCCGCCGCCCGGAACCGGAGCCTTGGACGCCAGCACTTCAACGAACTCATTACATGGCACAGTTGAAAATCCCATTTCTATACCTCCTTGCGTATCTTTCCGCTTTTATGTAATTTTCGTTCCATCATACTTCATTGATGAAACATATACCCATTCCAGAGCCTGTCCAATCCAAACAATACCACTCTGTGATATTCAGATGTTCAATTACTATTCATCCAAAAACTCTTCGGATTTCACAGGCTCTGTATCATCTCCATCAGAATGCGAAGCTTTAGAACAATCCAGAAATCTTTCCTGTCTCGTCTACATCGATACGCTCTGCAGCCGGTACCTTCGGAA
>JAUNGL010000060.1 GCA_030524665.1 Lachnospiraceae bacterium
CCATGTCTGTCCCGACTTTCGTGCCTGCCTTGTTCCTCGTGCCTGCCCCGTCCTTCGTGTCTTCTATGTCCTTCTTCCTTTCCGTGTCCATAGTAGTCTTTTCTTTCTCTTGTCTCCAAAGGTCATTCCTCCTCACATAGTATGTATCATGATTACCGTTTTTCGTTTTATGAAGCTTCTATTGAAAAGAGAGCTGCCCACATATTCCACGCAGGGCAGCTCCACCATATATTTTTCAAACACCAATTATTTTGTCTGTGAGAACAGCCATTCTTTTACGCCCGGTAAATCATATCCTAATCTCCATGTCATTCTATGACTTCCTTTTAATGCATTGCCATCAAGATCCATACTTCCTGTGCCGGATGCAATCTTCAGATAGCAGATATTGGCATCTGAGGAAAGTGCTTCATCGATGACAGCTGCCTGTTCTTCCGGAGCAGCAACACCCTCAAAGGTTGCTCTCGCAACAACGCCGCCTTCTTCTTCCCACTTTTCAACATTTTTATCAAGCTTCTGACAAGCCGGATCATCTTCAGAAACAAGAAGCAGCAGATTCTGATCCTTGATATCCTTCACCTGTTCTGCATCCCACTGTCCGGCCATGATGTATGCTGCTGTAAACAGTTCAGGATCCTTTTCCATCATAACCATGGAAGCCATGCATCCCATAGACTGACCTGTGGTATAGACTCTGCTGGTATCGATCGGATATTTTTCTTCGAGATCACGAATCAGATTCATGGTTCCGAACATATAGTCTTCGTAATACTCCCAATAGTCATTGATATACTTATCAGCATAAATCATAGTAACTACGAAACACGGATTTTCAGCCTGCCATTCTTCGGAAGCCCAAACAGTTCCTCCATTTCCCTGCTGCAGAATGTATTCCCAGCTGTCGCCGACTGCACTCGCATCCGGAATGAAGAGAACCAACGGATATTTTTCTCCGGACTCTGCATATCCTTCCGGTTTGTAGAAATTGTAGTGCAGAACCGTATGGCTGTCAGGATCGTTATAATAATGGTTGTCATCAAACCTGCTCATATCCGGGGTAATTACTGCATCATTACCCATGATTCCGCCGTCGCCACCTGATGTTGAATGTTCTTCTTCACTTCCTGCAATAACCGCTCCGTCCACCGTCGTAATATCCTGGTGCTGAATGACTGTTGCACTGTCAATTACGGTCATACCCTGAATTCTTCCATCTGTTGCATACTTATCGTCAAGAATCGGACTCTGGATCTCAAGATCAAGTACAACATAATTTCCTTCAACATTTTCGTCCGTAACTTCACGCTCACTGTTTGTATGAACAGCCGTAATGGTTCTGTTCAATACTTCAAAAGTATCCAGGGTAAGACTGTCTGCAGCAATGGCGGTATTATACTCTACGATGACATTGGATACTTTCTGTCCGTCACCATAAATATGGTTCACCGTGTAAACCTTTCTGATACCCGGTTCACCGTTCGTATCCTCCACCTGCTCCTCAGCTACAATCACCTGCACAGCTCTTTCTGGCTCTGTTGCAACCGTTTCCTCAGAAGACTCAGCCTCCACAACTGTTTCCTCTGTCACAGCCTCTTCTGCAGACACTCCTGTTGCCATACCAGCAGCCATAACCACTGAACATAATGCTGCAATCCACTTGTTTCTTACTTTCATTGTAATACTCCTTTCTTTGGTTAACTTTTATATTTACTGCTTTCGCAATAAATTCGATACTAAAAAGAGAGACACACTGTCATTTTTACGAATTCAATCGTGATTTGCTCTCTGATTTGTGCACATTCTATCAATTTTTTCCGTCTCAAATCAATTCCGTTGTGCATCTCTGAATTTCCATTCTGGAAATAGTTTGCCGCAAAAAAAATACACAGGCCTTTATAATCAAGACCTGTGCATCTTTATTCCCGCGAAGCAATGAGCCAAGTAGCCGTGCTTGCACGGATATTTGACTATATTACAAATCAGATTGAAAACATTCTGAACCACATAACGCTTTACTGACTGATCTTTTCGATCATAAAATGAAGAAAATCTGTCGCAGCCGGACAGGAAACCTTCCTTCTGTAAAGAAGATAAATATAGGAACGTACAGTTGGGTAAATATCAACCACCGCACATTGATTCAGCGCATCCGTAGGTATATGAAGCCTGTTCAAAACTGCTATTCCGCTGCCGCCCAGCACATACCGAACCATAGTAGAAGTAAACTGAGATTCCGCTACAACATTCGGCGTAAATTTTTTATCCTCGCATAATTCCAGAAATTTCTGCGTCTCCTCATGCGGAATACTGGTAACACTTGCATGCAGGATAAACTTTTCATCTGCTAATTCCTCAAGCATTACATTTTGTCTCTTTGCATATTTATGATTCAAGGGAAGCACAACGGCCAAATGATCCGTTTTATAGACCATTTTGTTGAAGTTATGATCTACCGCTTCGTTTTCTCCCAGAAAAGCAAAATCACATTTTTTGGTTTTCAGCAAAGTAAGGGGCTGGTATGTTTCAATAGTACGCATATTCTTTTCAGGATATAATTTTGAGAATTCCGTAATAAGATCAATCAGTCCATATTGCCCCAGGACAGGTGCGTATGCAACAGAAAAGAAATTTTGTCTGTCATCCACTAATTCCTGCAGGGCAGCGATTGCATCCTGATGGATTTCGATCATATGCTTCGCATATGGATATAAAGTTTTGCTGTATTCATTCACCTTGATCATTCTTGCAGAACGGTCAAACAACGAAATTCCAAGCTCGGACTCCAGCTTCTGGATATGTTTTGTAAGCGCTGATTGAGAAATATTCATATTAAAAGCTGTTTCCTGAAAGCTGTTCGTTTCCACCAAAGAGACAAATTCCTCTAAAATGCTGATTTCCATTTACACTCCTCCCCATTCAATCCGTATTCATATCTGCAGCCTGTATCTGTCACAAAGTTTAACAGTTTGTTTATTATACCACAAAATTTCATTTTATAAAATTACTTTTTGTGTTTTTTTACTGTCTATTTTTTCTTTTCGGCTGATTTCCCCGTCATTTTTTCTGACCAAAGTTCATTTTTAAGTGGATCTTCCAATCGATATGACTATCTTTTCATATGTTTCAATACTGATTTTTTTCGAAGCAAAAGAAAATGGAACGGCCTCTTCACAAAGTCGTTCCAAAATTACATTATCTATGTTTCTTTTTCAAGCAGTTTTTTGGTTAATTTTTTTACCTTTTTCCTGCATTTTCCGCAACCTTTACCGGCTTTCGTAGCTTTTTTGACTTCTTTGAAAGAAGAAGCACCGTTTTTTACTGCATCTGCCACGTCACCTTTTGTAACGTGATAACATGGACAGACCACTTTCTCTCTGTTCATAACTATAATACCAGAGACGGTGCGGTATAGACTCTTGTCCCCAGTTCGTTGTCAAGCATATACAGGCTCTTGGGGTCATCGCCGAATAATTCAAATTTTTTCACAAGATTATCTGCGTTCGTCTCCTCCTCACCCTGCTCTTTTACGAACCAATCAAGGAACTGCATCGTCCGGAAATCTTTCACAGAATATGCAGCATCGTAAATATTATGTATCAGACTTGTCACATACTGCTCATGTTTCAGTCCTTCTGCAAGTACTGCTTTTGCACTTTCCAGAACAACTGCAGGCTTGTCAATCGCACTTAATTCTACTCTTTCGCCATTGTTCTGCAGGTACTGGATCATCAGCATTGCATGGTCACGCTCTTCCTGTGCCTGAATCTTATACCAGTTTCCAAAGCCGTCCAATCCTTTGTCATAATAAAAATTGGAAAAATCCAGATATAAATATGCGGAATAAAACTCTTTGTTCACCTGCTGGTTCAACAGTTCAACTACTTTTTTGTCTAACATCTAAGGAACCTCCCATATTTTTGTTTTTTATTATACCCCCGTCCTTTTTATGTGTAAACAAAAACTTACCGAAAGCGGCAAACCCGTTGCTGTTCACGGGATTTCCGTGCATTCTGCCCGGAACACCTCGCGGAACAGCTACCCAGTGAACAGTAACATACATCTGCCGCCTGGTGCACACCAGGCGGCAGACACAAACTGCAGGTATCAAATTCAGGAAATCTGCAGACTCTTCATTAAAATCAGACATTCCCCTTTCTTCAGTTTCTGGGACTCCAGACCGTTCATCTCCATAATCTGCTCCGGCATCAGACAGTATTCCTTCGCGATATCCCAGAGTGAATCCTCTTCCTGCACAATATACCCCGTGATACCAGGAATCGCTTCCAGCTTCTTCATATCATACTCCTGTTCGCGAATCTCATGGATACACGTCTGTTTCCTCGCCCTGACTGCAAAGAGGTTCAGACCAACCACAGCCTTTACTTCGATCTCCTCGCTGTCCGCCATCGCCGCCGAGAGCTGCTCCAGATTCGTATTCAGGGTAAACCTGCACTGCGAATCCAGCCCCGGTATCTCTGCAAGATGAGAAAATGGAACGATTCCTTCCATAATCGCAAACGGCATGGAATCATCCGATGAAATATACAGGATCGACACCGGAATAGCCCCCTCGATCTGGATTCCTTCCTGTGTAATCTCTGTCTTATCGATCTTGATGCTTCCGTTACAATTGCAGATCTGAAGGATTCTCGGCTTCGCCGCCTGTATCCTGATTTTCCCGGATGCCTTACACTTAGATTCGTTCCGCATGACAAGGCTTTCATATACCTCCTCGCTGGTCACTGTCTCCAGTTCTTTTTCCGGCGAGAATACATCCTCCAGAATTTCCACTTCCTCTGTTCCATACAGCCGAAGTTCCAGTTCCAGCACACCTTCCAGATGCAGAAGTCTGATTTCCCCATCCGTATCTTCCTTTGCCTGAAGCTCCACCTGTGCAAGCGTCACTTCAATATCCGGCACCAGCTCGGTACTGCATCCACTGCACGCTACCTCACCTTCAAACGGAATCGTATATTCCATCCACTGTATGGTTCCGCCCTCATCCTCCGCGCGGTACAGCACGAAAACGAACAGTTTTCCCTGTATTTCAAGCTTTCCGTCCAGCAGTTTCAGCCGGTAACTGCGCAGCTGCACATTTTCCCACAGAATTTCCCGGATATTCGGCTTATTCGATGCGATTGGCACCTCTTCCTTAAGGCGGATGATATCCTTATTCTGCACCTCTAGCTGCATCAGTTCCAGCTTCTTCCTGCGCTCACACGTCTGAATCTGACTCTGCGTCTCCACGGCTGCTGACATATCATAAATTTCATCCACAGTTGCCCAAAAACTAAGTAAACCGCGGATAGCCAGCTTGCGGGAATTGATCAGAGATACGTTCAGATCCTCTGTTTCATAGCGAATCCTGACGTTCTCTCCGCTCTCGATCCCATCCATTGAAAAAGACTCCGCAAAGGTCATCTTCGTATCCAGTCTGTGAATCTGCCGCTCCGGCGTATCATCCATGTACAGAATTCCGACCTCCATAAATCCGTCGACAAATACCTTGCCATTCTCCGTCCTCGTATTTTCCAGTACCACCCGTTCCTTACTCTGAATAATCATTTCAACATCCGGCCGTACATCCGGCACATTAAAATCCTCATCCAGTGTAATCTGTGTCCGGGCGTGCTTCGCCTGACGGCACATATGTATATTTTTCATCAACAAATCCATCCGCGCTTTCCTCCTATTAAACCTCTTCTATCATCCTGACAACCCCAAAATCATCTTACGGATCCGGCTGCGCCCAAACCGCCATCTGAACCATTTCCCCTCCATATTCTATCTATGTCTGTATACCCCTTTCGGACAAACGATACGCAGAACAGACCGCAAGCACTGCTCCCTATTGTATCTTTACCTCCTTCTCCCTTGCCTCTATCATCAGCACGAGACACGGATAAGAAGGTTCTTTTGAAATCTGGTCCTGATTTGCCGGTCCCAGCAGCCTCGTATCCAGATAAATCTCATTTTCATTCTCTGTACATTCCACCACGGAAATACTATAGCCCCCTGTTTTCTGCTCCCCATACCCACGAACCAGATACATTTTCCCGCCATCCGTATATGACATTCGTATCTCGCCCTGCTTATTGTTTTCAATCTCCTGCGCCAGCTCCTCCGGTATCTTGTCAGGATTGACTACGGTAAATTCCACTTCACTGCGCCCATCCGTATTCCCGTCTTTCTCCGTACTGCATCCTGCTGCCCCGAAAATCATGAGGCAAACGCACAAAAGCATTCCTATCCATCGTCTCATTTCGTCACCTGCACCTGCCGCTGCTGCATTCTGCTTTGCCTTTTCTATAAATTTTATTTCGGCACACACGTAAATATGATGCTTTTTCTAAAATTCATTTTCTATGTAAGCCCAAAAATTCTCGCCTGCATTTTGGAGTGCGGTTTTCGGATCGAGTCTGAAAAATCTGCGGAGACAATTACCCTTTCTCTTATTTAAATAAGAGTTTCCTGTGAGACAAAAAACCGCGTAGAATTGACCGTACTCTGGTCTCTTCTACACGGCTGCTTTTATTGGGAGCAATTTGGAACATGTCCTGTCCGGCCATATTCATGTTCCCCGCACAGGCTGCTTTTACTTTTTATATCAGAAACGTTTAATGCACAAAATGTATATGTATCTATTTCTTCATCGCTGCTTTTACTCTATATCATTTGGAACCTTCACACACTTCCGTGCCACTCTTCCCAATCCTTATGCCTCCAGCAGCTCCAGTATTTCCTCTCTGCTCAGTCCTCCCAGTCCGCCGGTTTCTCCGCTCATGACCTGCTCGGCGAGATCTTTTTTCATCTCCTGAAGCTTCTGTATTTTCTCCTCAATGGTATTCTTGGCAATCAGCTTGTAGACCGTCACTTTTTTCGTCTGTCCAATACGGTGTGCACGGTCTGTTGCCTGATTCTGCACGGCCAGATTCCACCATGGATCGTAGTGGATCACCATATCCGCCCCTGTAAGATTCAGACCTACCCCTCCTGCTTTCAGGGAAATCAGGAACACTGGGACACTGCCTTCATTGAATTCCTTTACGAGCTGAAGCCGTTTTTCTTTGGAGGTACTTCCGGTAATTGTATCATAACCAATCCCCTCCGTGTCCAGCTCCCTCTGCAGAATCTCCAGCATAGAGGTAAACTGGGAAAAGACCAGCATCCTGTGTCCGCCGTCCAAAGCGCTCCGAATCAGTTCCAGGCACGCCTCCAGCTTGGCTGTTTCACCCCTGTAATTTTCAAAGCACAGAGACGGATCGCAGCAAATCTGGCGCAGTCTGGTGAGTTCTGCCAAAATCCGCAGCTTGTTCTTGTTAAATTCCTCTGTATTCTGGCGGGCGATGGTTTCCTTCATGTGAAGCACCTGTCCGTCATAGATTTTCTGCTGTTCTCCGCCCAGACGTACGTAGCGGTATTCCTCCAGCTTCTCCGGCAGATCCTTCAGCACGTCCTCCTTCAGCCTGCGCAGAATGAAGGGGCCTACCAGTTTCTGGAGACGTTTCATCGCCTTTTCATCATTATTTTTTGCAATCGGCGTTTCAATCTCCCGCTTGAATACATCGTATTTATATAAAAAGCCAGGCATCAGATAATCAAAGATACTCCAGAGCTCACTCAGGCGATTCTCAATCGGTGTGCCGGTCAGTGCATAGCGGATTCTGCTCTTTATCACCTTTACCGCCTTTGCGGAAGCAGTTGTATGGTTCTTAATATACTGGGCTTCGTCGATGATCTCATAGGAAAACTCTTTATCCTCATAGAATGCGATATCCCTTTTCAGAAGATCATAGGACGTCACCAGTACATCCGCCTCCTGATAAGCCTCCAGCTTTTTCTGTCTGTCCTCCTGCGATCCGGTAATCAGCGATACCTTAAGCTCAGGTGCGAATTTTTCAAATTCCTCTGCCCAGTTAAATACCAGAGAAGCTGGCGTCACCACAAGGGCGGTTCCCTGCTTTCCTTCCTCTCTGGCGGCCAGAAGCACCGCGATGATCTGGAGCGTTTTGCCAAGTCCCATATCATCGGCCAGAATTCCGCCGAACTGCCAGTTTTCCAGTGTCCGAAGCCACTTGTAGCCATCCTTCTGGTACTTGCGCATCTTCTTTGACAGGCTTGCCGGTTCCTCGAAATCAGCATCCCTTACCGTTTTGAACCCCTTCACTACTTCTCTGAAGTGGCTGTCCCTGCTGCTGTAAACGCTGTCGTTTTCCTCTAACAGCTTGTCCAGATACAATGTCCGGTACATAGGAAGTTTCAGGCTTCCTTTCCTGAGGTCTGCCTCCTTCAAATGAACGACGGAAGAAAGCTCCGACAGCATTTCCAGAGACGGATCCTCCAGATCCACAAAGGCCCCATCCTTCAGGCGGTAATATTTCTGTCTGGTACGGTAACTGCTCAGAATCGACAGCAGCTCCTGCGGCGGAACATCCTCTGTCGAAATATCCAGATTCAGGAGACCGGAAGATATGGAAACACCCACGGATACACCGACCCGTCTGATGACGCGATACCCGAGAAACCTTCTGGTACACCGCACTTCCCCCAGCTCCATCAGTTTCTCCGTACCGTTCTTCATGATCTGATAGATGCGTCCTTCATCTTCACCGGAATAGAATTCTCCCAGCCTCTCATCGACTTCCGGGAACCATTGTATGATATGGAACAAAATCTCCTGTTCCTTTGAAGTATCCCGAAACGGCTCCAGATTGATCCTGCCCTGCCTCGAAAAAACATCAAAAACAGAATATTCCTCCTGTCCATAGACCGCATATGCTTTACAAACGGCATTGTTCTCCTGCACATCCAGATAAAAAATAAAATGAGCCTCCGGCAGAAGATAGGAACGGAATTTGTCCGGCTCTGTCTCCGTAACATCTGCAATTTTCCTGAGCACAGGCAAAACCCTGCTGTAAAACTCTGACATCCGGTTTCTTCCTATCCGGAAAGAAAATGCGCCATTTTCTGCCAGATTTGCCAGTGGCTCCAGCTTATCCAGAAAACCCCTGTCTACCCGATTCAGACGGCTGTCACTGATATAATAAGCAGCATCTGTTCCATAAAACAGCTCCGGCAGATTTCCAACCACCTGAATTCCATGGAATTCCCTGCCTCCGCTGGCCTCATCCTCAGAAATACGTACCGTCACCTTTGGATTACGGTCCGCACAGGACAGAGTCCCTTTCCTTCTCTCTCCCAAATCCTTGTCTTCAAAGTCTATCACTTCTTCTGCCAGATTTTCATACAGTTCGTCCAGTCTCCATCCAAACAGATTGAGCGAACTTCCAATACTGTCCTTCCCTTTTCCGTAATAATATCTGGATTCCTCAAGCCTCTGCTGAAATTCCTTCTCTTCCCTCACGATCCGGTTGATAAAACGGATCCAGCTCTTTCCCCGTTCTGTGAAATTGCTGATCTTATGATTGATCTGGGTGCTGGTTCCATAGGTATCAGTCGCCGAAGTTCTCACGTTCTCGCAGAAAACATCCAGCTTCTTAATGACAAAAAGCTTTCCGCTGCCCACCTTGAAGGATATGGAAAGCTTTCCGCCCTTCCGGGTCAGCCGGGGCTGAAGATGAAGGCTCTCCTCCTGTGCTGAGCTGTCTGCCATAATCAGGTTGGCTCTTTTTTCATCATAACCGGCAATCAGCCTCTGCCCGTTGATATCTGTTGCATCCCCAATATTATGGTTCGCCAGAAAATCTTCCAACAGTTTCAATGCTCCGGCCTTATACGCGCATCTTGACTCCTCCAGATTATACTTTGAAAAATATTCTCTGCTGCACTTCGGGCATTCACACTGAAAACTCTTGATCTCATCCCTGGTAAATATCAAATGCATCGGAAATTCCCTGTTCCCTGATTTCCCAGTCAGCTCTAATTGTCCCAGACGGTCTTTGTTCCACCCATCAAATCCTGAGATGATGTTTTGCATCTGAATCTTCCCCTGCCGGTACAGACTTTCCCCCTCCTGAACAATCTGAGATGGTATCTTCATGAATTTCCGAATAGCTGTTCCATCAAAATAGCGGTAGCTTTCCAGAGCCGCAATGCTCTCATTGGCATCTGCGGGCACCTGGGTATCTGTGTCCTCCTCCCAGGAGCTTCCAAGCAGCGTGTATTCTCTGGCACGTCTTTCCCTTTCAAGCCTCCGGGCTTCCTCCGCCTTCCGCTGATTCTCTCTTGCCTGCTGCTCCTCCTGCCTCATCCTCTTTTCCTCTTCCTCTCTCCGTTTTTCCTCTGCCAGCCGCGCCTTTTCTTCCTTCCGGCGGCGTTTCTCTTCTGCAATGCGTGCCTTTTCTTCCTCTTTGCGGCGCTTCTCCTCTGCCATTCTCTGCGCTTCCTGCTCTCTCTGCCGTTTTTCTGCACGGCGGCGCGCTTCCTCCTCTTTCTGCTTCCTGATCATTTCCCGGCGCGCTTCCTCCGCCTGACGTTTTTCCTGCTCCTTACGGACAGCTTCCTGCGCGATGCGCTTCTGCTCCTCCTTCTTGCGCGCCATTTCCGCCTTTCTCGCCTTCCTGGCGAGCTGGCGCGCCTCACGCTCTTCCTGCTGACACTTTAATTCCTCTGCCGCCTTTTCCTCTTCCCGGCGACGCTGTTCCTCTAACGCCTTGGCTTCTTCCCGGCAGCGCTTCTCCTCTGCAGCTCTGGCCCACTCAATGCGGCGCCTCTTTACTGCTGTCTTTTCTTCCTTCTGACGGCGCTTTCGCGCTTCACGGAGAAGCTCCTCCTGACGCATCTCCTGATCCAGCCTGCGCCACTGCTCCATGATCTCCTCTTCCCTGCTGTTTTCTTCCTCCGCCTTTTTCCGCGCTTCTACTGCATACAGAAGAGCTGCCATATGCTCGCAGTTTCTCCCTCCTCTTGCTGCTGGGCATCTGCAAGTCATCCGCTGTACCCCGGATGGCATAATTTTCAGCGATACCTCGTACCTCTCTCTGGCAAGCACTGCCGCCGTATATCCGCCGTCAGCCTCCCTCAAATTAACTACCTTCTTATTCAGACAGGCCGTTTTTCCTCTCTCCAGAGTATCACTGTCAAACTTCTCTTTCCATTCGCACATTGGACTTCTTCCTCTTTCGTTCCTGTATCTATTTTTTATCTTTTATACAACATACCATATTTTTATACTACTTGCCAGAGGAACCTATGCTGGACAAGAAAAGCCGGAAATTTGAAGAGAGCGTATATCTTCTAACTTTCCAACTTTTTATATGGTTTCCGCTGTCTGCGATGCTATTTCATTCGCAATGAATTTTCAGAACCAACAATCGGTGCCACGCAGACCGGCGTCGGAACTTCCAGTGAACTTACCTTTGTAAGCTCTCCCGTTTCCTGATTTCTTTCAAACAAAACAACCACATCCGAATCCTGATTCGCCACCAGCACGAAATCTCCGCTGGGATCCACCGCAAAATTTCTGGGAGTCCTTCCTCCGCAAGATGTATGTCCCAATAGCTCCAGAGTTCCGTTTTCCGGATGAATCCCAAAAACTGTGATACTGTCATGCCCGCGGTTTGACACATACAGATGTCTGTTATCCGGGCTGATATGCAGGTCTGCGGAAGTATTAATGATCTCCGCATTTCCTGCGCCGGCTGATGACTGTCCACAGCAGGCTTCCGCAATCCTGACATCACCGTCTCCAGAAATTAATGTATCGTCAAGTGTCGATATTTCCTGAACTTCTTCAAACCGATTTTCTTTCTCATGGTATTTCAACACTGTCACGGAAGAAGACAGTTCATTGACGATATACAGATATTCCTGTTTCCGGTCAAACTCCCCGTATCTTGGTCCATTTCCCTTTTTACAATACACAGAACTGCCCTCGAGATATACAAGGCTTCCATCCTCCGCCGCCTGATATACCATAAGACGATCCATTCCAAGATCCGGGACAATCACCTGATGCTTTCCCCTCATCCAGATACCGGAATGTGCATGCGGGCCTGTCTGTCTGGCCGGATGCACACTGTTCCCCTGATGCTGGATCCAGCCGCTCTCCTCAAGCATACCTCTGTCATCCATCCGATAGGCACACACACTGCCAGTCATAAAGTTTGCCGCAACAAGCATCTGTTGTTCCTCATCTACAGCTACATGGCAGGGATCCTGACCGTGCGTCGGCAAGGTCTGCCGTACCTCCAGATCCGAACCATCCTCAGACCATTCGAGAAACGTAACACTTCCTCCATCTTCTCCCCGATATCTTTTCAATTCATTGACACAGTATACAAATCGCTTTCTCACCGCCGCAACATAAGATGGATTCCTCACTCCTGCCGCCACTCCAGTCAGCTTCAGTTCCTTCGTTTCCCGGTTCAATTCCAGAAAATGGATCCCCTTCCCTTTTCCCTGCAGAATATCACCAGTTCCGAACAGCACCGGTTCCGTATAGGTTCCTACCAGATAACGTTGTATTTTTTCCATGGTACTTCACCTCGTCATATTTATTTTTTCTCTCCATTAATAAATTCTCTGTCCAGTCTTATATCCAATTTTTCCTTCTTTTATCAATTTCTCCATCTACACTTTCGCATTTTGCGGTCAGAAAACTCAAACAGCATCACGTTCTGAATGAATAAGAAAATTCAATAAAATATGAAAAATTATAAGATGGATAATTATATCATTGTTTTCAAAAAAATGCATTCCATTTTCAGACAATAACTCTGGATTCTTTCTATATTTATCGAAACCATCAAAACTTTAACATTTTATCATCCATACATATAATTGATTTCTATCCCTTTTGCACAAATTTTAGTTGTCATTCTCTATACTATTCGGTATAATAAATACGTTTGGGACAGTCACCCGCTTCTGCCGGATGGCTTCCCCCGCGAAATCGGATGGCACATACGCTCTATGGCATACCGTGCCAATTACATACTAAAGGAGATACCCGAAAATGAACACGACAAAAAACACTACAGCAGCAGAACCCGAATTGATCGTAAAACCAAAGAGAGAGCGTTTTTCCGGTATTCTGGTACATCCCACTTCTTTCCCGTCTCCGTACGGAATCGGTGATATGGGACCGGGAGCTTATGCTTTTCTGGATTTTCTGGAAGCAACCGGACAGCATCTCTGGCAGGTACTTCCGCTTGGCCCGACTGGATTCGGTGATTCTCCCTATCAGGGATTTTCTGCCTTTGCCGGACAGCCGCTGATCATCAGCCCCGACAAACTGATCGAGCTGAAGCTTCTGACGAAAGAAGATGTAGCCGATAATCCTGCCTGGGACCCGCATAAAGTCGATTATGGCCCTGCGATCCAATATAAGACAAAGCTTCTGAAAAAAGCATGGGCCGCTTTTGCCCATACACCAGACAAGAGCCTGCTTGAAGCATTCGAGCTGTTCTGTGAGAGAGAAGCTTACTGGCTTGATGATTATGCACTGTTCATGTCATGTAAGGATTACCACGAAGGACGCCGCTGGCTGGAATGGGAAGAAGAACTGGTGAACCCAACCGAAAAGACGAAAAAACTGTGGCGTGAAAAGCTTGCTGACAGCATCCACTATTACAGCTTTGTACAGTTTATTTTTGAAAAGCAGTGGGAAGAGCTGCGTGAGTACGCACACGAAAAAGATATCCAGATCATCGGCGATATTCCGATCTTTGTTTCACTTGACAGCTGCGATGTCTGGGCAAACAAGAAATTCTTCCAGCTCGATACGAAGGGCTTCCCGCTCTGCGTAGCAGGAGTTCCGCCTGATTATTTCAGTGCAACCGGACAGCTCTGGGGCAACCCGCTCTACGACTGGGATTACCAGAAGGAAACAGGATACATCTGGTGGATTGACCGTATTCGCCGTCAGCTGCAGCTCACGGACTATCTGCGCATCGACCATTTCCGCGGCTTCGAAGCATACTGGTCGGTTCCGGCAGAAGAAGAAACTGCCATTAACGGCCAGTGGGTAAAAGGACCTGGCGTAGATTTGTTCAAGGCAATTGAAAACGCACTCGGGGAGGATCTGCCGATTATGGCTGAGGATCTCGGCGTCATCACACCGGAAGTAGAACATCTGCGTGATACGCTCGGCTTCCCTGGCATGAAGGTTCTCCAGTTTGGTTTTGGAGATATGAATGACAAGAATTATGTTCCTCATTTCTATAAAACTCCGAACTGCATCTGCTACACAGGAACTCACGATAATGATACAACAATGGGATGGTATCATACTCAGCCGGAGCTGATCAAAGACCGGGTACGCCGCTATGGAAATACTTCCGGCGATATGGTAAGCCTTGATTTCATCCGGTTCTGCTTTGCTTCCATCGCCAAATATGCGATTTTCCCGATTCAGGATCTGCTCGTACTCGGCAGTGAAGCACGCATGAATACTCCTGGTGTTGCTGCAGCTAACTGGGCTTTCCGCTACACGGAGCATGATCTGAATCATGACCGCAAGGAGTGGCTGCTCAAAACCACACAGTTGTTTGGAAGGGATTGATTCCATGATTCGTCTCATACTTGTAGCTGTTTTTCTGATTGGTTTTCTGATCCTGTCTATTCCTGTCTTTTTCGTAGAATGGCTGATCGGGAAACGTAATCCTGCCCTGAAGGATCGAAGCTCACTCCGTATCGTTCAGGGGGCATTTAAGGTGATTATCTGGCTCTCCGGGGTCAAACTGACCGTCATCGGAGAAGAAAATGTACCGAAAGACCAGCCTGTACTGTATATCGGAAATCACAGGAGCTATTTTGACATCGTGCTGACCTATGCGCGCTGTCCGCGTCTGACCGGTTACGTAGCAAAAAAGGAGATGTTGAAAATTCCGCTTCTCTCCACCTGGATGAAGTATCTGTACTGTCTTTTCCTGGACCGTTCCGATATCAAAGAGGGCCTAAAGACGATTCTGACAGCCATCGACCAGATGAAAAACGGAATTTCCATCATGATATTCCCTGAAGGAACCAGAGGAAAAAGTGCCTCAGAACTGGAAATGGCACCTTTCCATGAAGGCTCCTTCAAGATAGCGACCAAGACCGGATGTCCGATCATCCCGGTCGCTATCACAAATTCTTCTGCTGTATTTGAGGATCATTTCCCGTTCATTAAATCTGTGCCTGTGATCATTGAATACGGAAAACCGATCGATCCGTCCAAAATGACACGTGCAGAGCAAAAGTTTATCGGTCGCCAGACACAGGAAACGATTTACGGAATGCTGGAAAAGAACAGAATTATGCGATCCGTTTGAGGAAAATAAAAAGGGCTGATGCATCATAAAATTATGATACCGTGCATCAGTCCTTAAATCAAATGTTCGTGCAGGTACGACCACTTGATCCGCTGCTCGCGGGAATAAATTTGCAGGAGGTGTCCATATGTTCAAAACATTTCTGTTGCTGAATGATAATCTCGAAGAGAAGGTACCTCATTCTGAACAGGCCTTTCCCTATGTCGCATCTCGTGTCGAAATCAATCAGTACCATGGAAATTACGTTCCCTGGCACTGGCATCAGGATGTGGAGTGGATCCTCGTGATTCAGGGCAGGCTACATCTCTCTATGAACAATCATTCCTACGATCTTTCCGAAGGAGAAGGTGCCTTTATCAATTCTAATATGCTTCATTATCAGGAACCGCTTCCCGGGCCTCCTGTGATTACACTGAATCAGCTTTTTGACCCCCAGCTGATATCCGGTTCCTACAAAAGCATTTACGATCAGAAATACGTCGCTCCGGTTCTGGAATGTAAACTATTGGAAGCTATGCCGCTTCGCAATTCCGCTCCGAACCAGCGTGAAATTCTGGAACTCGTCCGTACTTCCTACGATGCTGCAGAATACAGGGAATACGGATATGAAATCGCAGTCCGTAATGCTTTGTCTTCTGCCTGGGTTCTCCTGTGCCGTGAAGCAGCCCCACTGCTGGTCTCCAAAAGCATCACCACGAATCACAGTGAGGAACGAATCAAAAAGATGATTCTCTTTATCCACGACCATTACGAAGAAAAAATATCACTCTCCGAGATTGCCGCTTCTGCAAGCGTCAGTGAACGCGAATGCCTTCGTTGCTTCCAGCAGGTTCTGAAAACCTCTCCTTTTACATATCTTCTGGAATACCGCACCCGGATGGCGGCCAGAAGTCTGCAGGATACAGACCTCACGGTCACAGATATTGCCCTTTCGTGCGGCTTTACAGGAGCAAGCTATTTCAGTAAAACTTTTCGCCGGATCATGAGCTGCACTCCTTCTGAATACCGCGCCCAAAAACGAAAGGTGATCTGACCTCACTCATCTCGTAAATCGCGAAAAGGACTTCCATTCCTGTCAGTGCAGGAGAACTGCGGTTCCTGTATCCGCAGCAGTAGCCCTGCTTCCTCCTTCGTTCCATACCGTGACTCTTCTAAGAATCCCTGCCAAACACATGATATATCAAAAGTCCGGCATCTGCCGCCCAAGCCGCAGATGCCGGAACATCAATTCCTATGTATATTTACTGATACAGACTCTCCCGATTACTTCAGTGATTCTACAGCCGCCCTCTCAATCGGAAGCCCAGCCTTGTAACGCTGGATAAATGTGTCAAATCCTTCTACATCCCTTGTATCCGGAAGCATCTCAGAACCTGCGTTTCCAGCGAATACTTTGTTCTCCAGATAAGCATCCAGTGTCTCGCCTTCTGCCTTATTTACCATATAAGAAGCCAGAAGTGCAATTCCCCATGCACCGCCTTCGCCTGCTGTCTCCATAACAGATACCGGAGCATTCATGGCAGCAGCCATAATCTTCTGTCCAACTCCTTTGGTCTTGAACAGTCCACCATGACCGAGAATCTTGTCTACCTTCACTCCTTCTTCTTTCAGCATAATATCAAGACCAACCTTCAGTGCGCCAAGGGCTGTAAAAAGGTTTACACGCATGAAGTTTGCAAGGTTGAATTTGCTCTCCGGTGTACGTACTACCATCGGACGTCCTTCCTCAAATCCGGTGATATGCTCACCTGAGAAATAATTGTATGCCAGAAGCCCGCCGCAGTCTGCATCACCTTCAAGTGCCTTATTGTACAGAGTGCCGAACAGCTTGTTCATGTCAACTTCGATACCAAATGCTTCCGAGAATTCTTTGAAAATATTCACCCATGCGTTCAGGTCTGAAGTACAGTTGTTGCAGTGTACCATTCCGACAAGGTTTCCGGTCGGCGTCGTTACAAGGTCAATCTCCTCGTATACCTTGGAAAGTTCCTTCTCCAGAACGATCATCGCAAATACAGAAGTACCTGCTGATACATTTCCGGTTCTCTTTGCAACGCTGTTCGTAGCGGTCATACCGGTACCTGCATCACCTTCCGGCGGGCAGAGCGGAATGCCTGCTTTCAGCTTTCCTGACGGATCGAGAAGCTTTGCGCCTTCCTCTGTCAGGGTACCAGCTGCCTCACCTGCTACCAGCGATTTCGGAAGAATATCTGCCAGCTTCCAGGAATATCCCTTCGGAGCCACCAGTGCATCAAACTTCTCAATCAGGTCTGCACGGTAATTCTTCGTCTCACTGTCAATCGGGAACATACCGGATGCCTCTCCGACCCCAAGCACCTTCTCACCAGTCAGTTTCCAGTGGATGTAGCCTTCCAAAGTTGTAAAGAATGTGATATCCTTCACATGATCTTCTCCGTTCAGGATCGCCTGATACAGATGTGCAATACTCCATCTCTGCGGAATATGATACTGGAACAACTCCGTAAGCTCTGTGGAAGCCTGCTCCGTAATCGTATTTCTCCAGGTACGGAATGGAACCAGCAGCTCACCTTCGGCATTAAACGGCATATACCCATGCATCATTGCACTGAATCCAATCGCTGCCAATGACTCTACTTCTACACCGTAGGAAGCCTTTACATCCTCCACCATCTTAGCATAACAGTCCTGCAAGCCTGTCCAGATTGCCTCCAGACTGTAGGTCCAGATACCATTCACCAGCTGATTTTCCCAGTCATGTGCTCCGGAAGCAATCGGTGCATTGTCCTCCCCAATCAGGACAGCTTTGATTCTGGTAGATCCAAACTCAATACCAAGGACCGCTTTGCCAGCTGCGATCGTCTCGCGAGCCTTATTTACATCAATTCCCATTTCAGATAACCTCCTCTGACTAATTTTATAAAACTGTAAAATATTATAGCATTTTTCATGCCTTACGGCAAGGAGATATCGCCTGCTTTTACAATTCTATAGGGATAGTAGGGGCCTTAAAGTAACTTCGTGTTTAACACACTACAACAGACGCCCAGCATGGGCCCGGGACACACCACGCAAACGCGGGTAACGCTCCGGCGA
>JAUNGL010000061.1 GCA_030524665.1 Lachnospiraceae bacterium
ATTTGTGCTGCAAGGCTTTAGCCGCGGCGGCATGGTCTGAAACACGAATATAGCTAATCTATTACAATTAAAATTCATTTATGTTGACATTTTATTCCCTGATTGTTAAATTAAGGATACGCTGATCAGGATAAAACATCCTGCTATGATGAACTTTCCAAAAACCCGCTGCGGATGAATAAATTTCATAAAACGCGCTGGCGATTAGGAATTCTGTCAGAGGAATATCGGTCTATGATTTCATATTTTCGTAAAAAGGAGTCTCCATGAACTTAGTTAAAAATACACTATCCGAACAGATTTATCAGATTTTGAGAAATGATATCCTGACCCAGGCCATCGCACCCGGAGAGAAACTGACGCTCAAGACCATGCAGGAGCGCTTCGGTGTCAGTTCTACGCCCGTCCGAGATGCTTTTACCCGACTGACAGAAGACGGACTTGTAAACTACTATTCCAATATCGGTGTGAATGTGATTAATCTGACGAAAGAAGATTTGATTGAACTGTATCAGTTTATGGGAGATCTGGACAGTCTGGCTATACGTTATTGCAGAAATTATCCAAACCAGAAGGAGATTATTACAGCACTCGAACGGACTCTTCAGCAGACATCCATACCCGAAACTCCTTCTTTCTCATCAGAAGAAATCAGAAACTGGATTGATCATTCAGACGAGTTTCATTTGATTTTTTATGATTACTGCGGCAACAGGCGGCTGAAACATGCGGCCGGCAAGCAGCGCGGCCAGCTTACCATCTTCTCCAATCAATATGAAGCCGTCCCCGAAATGCAGAAGCATATCGCCAAATGGCACCATGCCATCTATGAATCCTTCCGCGACGGCGATTTTGAATTTGCCGCACAGCAGATGAAACAGCATTTGGAACAATCCCTGGAATTTGCGCTGAAGATGCTGGGACAGAACTGAACACTATTCCACATCTGCGGCAAATACCAGCGTACACAACAGATATCAGCATGCACATCGCTCTACTCCTGCAGCGACTCTGCCAGCCAATCAATATCCTTCCTGTTCTCTATATCCAACTGCTGATAAATCTGCTCGCAGTCATATTCCGGAGCATATCTTTTTGCAATCTCACAGATCTGCTTAATTTCAGAAACATCTGCTTCAAGACTTTCTGCGATATCTTCGGGAGACTTATTTCTCCTAAGCTTTTTGCAGACTTGTGCTATCAAGAGTTTTTGCTTACCAATCTTTTCGCCCTGATGCAGAGCAGTCAGCATCCTGCTCTTCTCATCACTGATTGCCATTTCCCGCCTCAGATACAGCCATCGTTCCGTTTCACTCTGGTTTATTTTATCCAGTTCATCCCGCGCAGCTTCCATATACGGATTTCCTTTTGCTTCCATGCACAACGCCTCCCAGCTTTCCGACACTATAAACTTTGCCCAACGATAAAGAGGATCTTCCTTCTCTTCTTTCGTTGCATCCTTCAGTTTCTTTAATTCTATCACATGGAAAACAAATTTACTACTGAATAATTCCCCGGTTTTCCGATCCATCAAAAAAATACTATGATGAAATCCCCTGCTTACCATCTGGTTAAAATCCAGAATACCGACATGGATACATCGTTCTAATTCCCCATAAGGCCGTCCATGTACGAATCCTTCCGCAAACATACGGCAATTATAAAACAGGCAGCGCTCTTCCCAATCCTCCTGATAACGATTCTGCATTTCGATATTAATCTTCTGTCCATCCTTTAAAAACAGCTTTACATCCAGAATTCCTTCCTTTTCTTCCTCCGTCTCTCCCTCTTCAAACGGATCAAGTATCTGAATCTCTGCAATCTCATCTTCTTCCAGATGCAGAAGCGCCATCAAAAATCCTTTTGCCACTTTTTCATTTTTAAAGATTTTACGGAATGCATAGTTATTGGTCAATCGAATATTCAAACGCTCCTTACTGGCCGCTTTCTGCCGCAGGTATTCTTCACGTGACAATATTCTTCGCGCAGGTGTTACATTTTCATATTTTATATTATTTCCTTCATTTCTGACACTTGTCATAGGCAGCTTTTCTCCTTGCTGTAAAATTGGTATAAATGGATCATTATTAGATCATTATTAGAGCATTGCTGAGGCAATGGAATCGTTAAGACAGGTACCTTAGAATAAATGTAGAATTTAAAACTGAACTTAGATATTTTATTGATTCTTTTTATTTCGCTTTCTCATTTCATTTACTAACAATATAATAATATAACTCAATCTTATTGTCAATCTATAACTTTACAATTCATTTCAAAATATATTTTCTTATAATTCAAATCATATTTATCAATATTTTCTATTTATAAAAATCACTCAATAATTTTAAAACATTTTTTTTATCCTGAATACTAAAAAAGAAGAAAAGCCGACATATAAAACAAACCTATTTTATACATCGACTTTTTCTTCTAATATATCTTATAATATATCCTACCAGAAGGAAATCGCACTTGCGGGATTTCACCCGGTAAGGCAGCGCCAGAACCTTACGGTTCTGGCGCACTATTAAGAAGCTTTTTTCTTCTCATAGAATAGTCCTTACACCCACCCCATACGGACAGTGTGGCTGTCTCTTGATCCCGTTTGCTACTTCTTGCTTTCTCAGATATCTCTGTGTTTCTGCCACCTTGTACCATCATGTGCAGCTTATTTTACAGTCACCGTTACGGTTACTTTCTTCTTGCCTGAAGTCACGGTAATCTTTGCCGTTCCCTTCTTCTTCGCCGTAATCTTTCCTGTCTTGCTGACCGTCGCCACCTTCGTATTGGAGGATTTGTATGTCAGCTTATCGGCACTGGTCAACGGAGTTACGATTGGTTTCAGAGTGGTACTCTTTCCTTTCTTCAGAGAAACCTTCTTGCTCGGCACAGTTACTTTTGTCGTCGAAACTTTCGTCTTCTGAACCGTAATCTTGACCGTTGCCTTGGCTCCGCTCTTCAGCTTGACTGTAATTGTTGCCTTTCCGGCCTTCTTACCGGTAATCTTACCCTTCGAGGTCACTGTAGCAATCTTCTTGTTGCTGCTGCTCCATGAAGCAATAGAATCACCCTTGCTCATCGTCACTACCTTGACAACGGTAGTAGACTGCTTTACCTTCAGCGGCAGGCTTGTCACATTCAGCTTAATGGTTTTCTTCAGCTTCGCAATTGATTGCGTTTCTTTTTCCTTGCATACGCTGCATGTTCTCGTCCGGGTTCCGGTTTTCAGAACAGTTGCTTCCTTCGTTGTCACCCATTTTCCATACTTGTGACCACGTGCTGCAATTGCCGTTACATCCTTCTTTGCTCCGCACACTGTACAGTGATGCGACTGCTCACCCTCGGTTGTGCAGGTTGCGGCTTTGTCTACCGTCCATGCTGTACTATACGTATGACCCGTTGCTGCTATTGCTTCTGTCCTGGTTGTATTGCATCTCGTACAGGTGTAAGTCTTCACTCCGGCGGTCGTACACGTTGCGGCGGTTGTGACTGCTCCTGCATTCCAGCTATGGCCAAGGGCTGCTGTAGTGAGTGTTCCGGCCTCCCGGGTTCCCGCTGCATCGCTGAAGTTCTTTCCGCAGCGGCTGCAGCTCCAGTATTCGATGCTTCCTCCTGCCGCACACGTCGCCGCTACTGCTGCGTGATGTGTCAGGCTATGACCAAGCGCTGCTATTGTTTCTGTCTTAGTTGCACCGCATCTCGTACAAGTGTAGGTTTTTACTCCTGCCGTCGTACACGTCGCGGCTGTTGTCACTACTCCAGCATTCCAACTATGACCGAGTGCGGCCGTCGTCAACGTTCCGGCGGCTGTCGTTCCCGCGCTGTCACTGAAATTCTTTCCGCAGCGGCTGCAGCTCCAGTATTCGATGCTTCCTCCGGCTGTGCACGTCGCCGCTACTGCTGGGTGATGGATCAGGCTGTGACCAAGAGCTGCTATTGTTTCTGTTTTAGTTGCACCGCATCTCGTACAAGTATAAGTTTTTACTCCCGTTGTCGTACACGTTGCGGCTGTTGTTACTACTCCTTCGTTCCAACTGTGACCCAGGGCCCCATTCTGAATGCTGGTTACTTCTATGCTTCCCTCTGCATCACTGAAGTTCTTTCCACACCTGCTGCAGCTCCAGTGTTCGATGCTTCCTTCTGCCGTACAAGTGGCTTCCACCGCTGCATGATACTCCAAATTATGACCAAGTGCCTGCTCTGTATCAGCCTTTATAATTCCACAGTTACCGCAAGTGTAGGCTCTCAATCCATCTTCCGTGCAGGTCGGTTCCTCTATGATATCTCCGGCTGTCCATTCATGCTCACAGCTCATAATCATGGCATGCGTCCACACTCTTGTGACTTCACTTCCTTCCCAGGAAATAACTGCCTCAATATCAATCCATTCTCCCTCATGATCTTTCAGACCGCGGATTGTAACAGAGGAGGCATCACTTGAAACGATTTCTGCACAGTCAGCCTCTATATTCTCCTCTGCTTTATCATCCCATTCCCATGTGATCCACTCTGTCGTATAACCTTCCAGTGTCTCCAGCCAATCAGCTTCCAGCGTCAGTATCAGCGGATATTCCGCATCCGTCAAAATAAAGCTTCTGATCTTATCTCCCTCACTTACTTCATCCTGACGCTCACCGTAAGAATAGGAAAAATCTGCGCTGTAAGCAAGATCGTCAAACCAGTAATCCCTCCGGCAGATCTCATACCAGCACTCATTGCCTTCCTCATCGTAAACAGCATTCCCATCCCCGTCGAGTTCCTTCTGCTGCGCAATCAGCGTCACATTCGTTCTCCAGTTTCCCTTGCGTACCAGTACCGGGATCCCTGCTTCACCTGTCTGATCCGTTTCCGTCCATGCATTCCTATCGTACTCGATCCTGTAGCTGACATCCGGCACTTCCTCCGGTTCTTCCTGATTGGCCGATACACGGTATACCACCGGATGGAAGCTGTTCAGATCCAGAACTTCTCCCAGTTTTACATTTGCGGTCAGGGCCTCCGGTTCGATATAAGTATAGCTGCCGGATACGCTGACATGCAGGTTTGCGCTGCACACCTCATGCTCACCATCTTCATCCGGCACCAGTGCCCGGAGGTAAACACTTCCTCCCCACTCTCCATCTCCGGAGGTGATCTTGACAATCTGCTCTCCATTCTCTCCTGTGATGATTTCCACATCCATCAGCAGATTCCTGTCATAGCACGGATTTCCTTCTTCATCCTCCACGATTTCCAGCCTGTATTCTGTGATTTCTTCATACTGGTAATTACCATTTTCGTCATAATATTCATGGCTGATGCTGTTTCCCACCTGCATTTCGCTGTTCGGCAGCATAAAATCCGTGTCATTCGGATAGCTCCAGTTCAATTTCCAAATATCACCGATAACAGAAATCTGGAATTCCTCTTCTTCTCCATAGGTCAGACTTCCCTGCCCCTCGCTCACAGAATCATAGGTAAGCTTCAGTCTGGCATATCCATAATTCTCTGCATGGAGATTCCACCCTCCCTCTTCTGTACCTCCGCTCAGGGTTACGATATCATCTGCCGCGATATTAGTTCCGTTCTCGTCCTGATCCCAGTAATACTGGCCAAGAATCTCCACATTCGTGATCGCTACTGTAAGGTCTTCCCCCTGCGGATGAGCCGGGTCCATGACATAACAGTTCAATTCGGTTCCAATACTGAGATCCCAGCCCGGAAGTACATCTCTCTCGCCAGGCTCCATATACGGCATCTGATAATCATAAACCGGCCTGCATACCTCTACGCCAGTTTCCGTACTGGCAATCTCATTCCCTTCATAGAACAGCCTTACACGGACATTCACCCACTGACCGATATTCGCATCATTTTCACCCGGAACTGCCCCAAGAGTGACAGACATGTTATCCTCTTCAACTGTCCAAATGACGCACTCCGGCTCTATTTCTTCGCCGTTTTCATTATGCTGATACACTTCCCAGTTCACCGTATAGCTTTCTGGCAGCATTTCCGGGCTGTCCTCAGCCTGTACCAGCGTCAGAGTCAGCGGCTCTCCTGCAAACACCCTGCTGGCATCACGCCAACCATAGCTGTAATCAAAATCTGTCCGGTAGTCCAGCCCGTCAAGCCAGTAATCCCGCCTGTCAATATCATACCAGATCTCATTATTTTCCTCATCAAGAACAGGTTTTCCATTTTCATCAAGCTCCTGCTGCTGCGCAATCAGGGTCACACTGGTACCCCAGTTCCCCTTGCGCACCAGTACCGGGATTCCTGCTTCACCTGTCGGCTCCTCTTCCGTCCATGCATTCTTATCATACTCAATCCGGTAGCTGACGCCCGTCACTTTCTCCGGCTCTTCCTTTCCGGATTCTGCGCTGTACACGGCAGGATGAAAGCTGTTCAGGTCAAGCGTTCCGCCCAGCCCGACATTATAGCTGCCGCCTTCCTCTGTCGTCAGGGAAACCGGCTCAATATACGTATACCCGCCGGTCACGTTGACCCAGATGTCTGCACTCGCAATCTCCCATGTGTATTCTCCGCTTTCACCATCCTGACAGTACGCACGGACCGGGATCTTGCTTCTATACTTATTTACACCAGACGTAACCTTCAGGTTTCTTCCGTCTTCCTCATCCGGCGAGACATCGGTAAACAGCTCCGTGTCGTACCACGGCCCGTTCTCATCCCCGCAGACTTCCAGAACGTAATCTTCTATATATTCGCCATCCTGGTTCCCGTCCCCATTCATGAAACGGTGGTACAGCCTGGTACTGATGGTCATCGTACTTTCCGGGAACATGCAGTCCGTTCCTCCATTCGGGTAATCCCATTCCAGACGGTAGCTCTCCCCGTTTACATAGAGATTATATGTATAAGTCTTTGTCGTTCCGTCCTCTGCAAATACTTTCCTGCAAGTCAGCTCCACCTCTGCATAGCCAAAGTCCTCCGCCTGCAGGTGCCAGCTTCCGTCATCATTCTGCCAAAGCCCCAAAACGGTGTCTTCAGTGGTCTTCCATTCTTCAGTATCACCATCCCAATGGTACTGTCCCTTGATCTCCACGCCTGTGACTTCTACGGAAGTATCCCAGCCATCCTGGTATTCCGCATTTTCCACATGGCAGTTCATCTCTGTCCCAATATCGTAACCGTCTCCCGGCAGCATCTCATTGATCTCAGGCCAGTCATAATCATACTGCGGATTGCGCATATCCACGCCTGTTCCTGGGCCTCCCGCCTCTATTCCGTTTACCTTCACGTATGCTTCCGCGTTGAACCAGGTATTTCCGTTTTCTGAATTGAATATTTCCGCAAGCTTCGGTCCATGCAGCGTGATGCTGAACCCGTCTTCACTGACCGTATAATAGCCGTCTTCCTCACTTAGCGGCTCCGCGATGCTTTCGCTTGCCTCATCCCATGCGCCGACCCGCCACTCAACCGTGACTCCTTCTGCTCCATCCAGATTTTCCGTGTTCAGAGCAAGCACATATTCTTCATCGGTGTAAATCCAGGTATGGTCACCACCCCGAAGTTCTTCGAAGCAGGTATCATAATTTCGGGAATGAAACTGCTGATTGTATCTTGTTACCTCGTTAAAGTTTCCATTCTCATCAATGAGTTCCGCGATCAGGTTCGCATCTGTATCCCAGTTTTCCAGCTTTGTCACAGTAAAAGGAGCTATACCGTATTGATCCTCTTCTGTCAGTTCTTTTTCTTCCGCATCCACGAACTGAAGCGCATTTGTATCCCACTCCCAGCGGTACCGGATTTCCCCGTCCACCACTATGCCATCCGGATTCTCCGTGTCAAACCATTTTAATTCCGGAATTACAGTGACACTCTTGCCCGGCTCCAGATCTTCTATCGAAGACTCACCCTCGCCGGAAGCTACAAACAACTGATAATATCCCTTCCTAATATATACCCAATAGCCACACCGGGTTGCTTCATTGCCATCAGTATCGTATGCCCTGGCTTCGATATACACGTCTGTGTCTTCCACATCTTCTGCAGTCACATGCAGAATCCTTGGATTCTCCGTATCCGTCTCAGCTGTCACTGCTTCCGCTCCTGATTCCACCGACCATTGTACCGTGAAATCATCTGTATTTCCGGCATAATGACCATTCTCATCGTCATACCGCTCCCAGCTTACATCCGCCAGCAGATCCAGAGATTCACCCGGCAGAAGTTGATCTGTTCCTGTACCGGAACTGATTCCTACGCCGTAAACATCCCCGCCTACCCACACTTCAAATGTACACGAATCAGTGGTATCTCCGGACAGTGGTTCATGCGACACTGTGACAACCGCATGTCCGAATTCATTCATATAAAGATCCCAGCCGCTTCCACCATCTCTTGGATTCAGAATCACTGCGTCCGGTGTATCCTCATCATTCTTCACCGTAACATCCGTAACTGCCACGTCAAAGTCCTGACCGTCCGGATATTCTGCGTTCTGTACCCATCCTCTGAAGGTATTGTCAATTCCAATCCCCCAGCCCGGAAGATAGCTGTTGTTGCCCCAGTTATAGCGATAATTATACTGCTGCTGCCGAACCTGTACCGAAATACCACATTCGGCAACAGGCTCCGCATCCGGCTCCTTATTACTGTTATCATAAGCAAATGCAAACAGATCTGCCCAGCCATTGTCCTGATAACCACAGCCCTCTACGCCTGACAGAGTAATCGAAAGATCACCCTCCTGACCGCCGTCAATGATATTTACGGCATCGCTTGGTTCATCATTCTCAGCCCCCTGCTTTAATACCTTCCATTTGATCGTATAGTCCAAATCTCCCAGGCCTTCCGTATTCAGCCCGATCGTCTGCTGCTGATTTTCAAACACCCAGGTCCAGTCATTCTCTCTGTACTCACAATCAAACTCTAACCAATACTGCGCTTCCTGATCCCCGGTTTCTTCGGACAAAAGCATTGTCGGATACGCTCCTGTCTCCGGTTCAGTTTCCCAGTCTTCCGTCTCCGGTTCCGAATCCCCGGATTCTGACTGAGGTTCTGCAATTATCTCATCTGTCTCAGGCTCTCCAGACATTTCCGTCTCAGGCCGATCTGTCAGTACTTCCGGTTCCTCTGTCACAGATTCCGGCTCCATTTCGATACCTGTCACCTGCAAAAGCTCCGTCTCAGTTTCCTCACCGAACAATTCTGTGAAAGCTTCTGTTGCTTTCATCTCTGTTTCTGCCGCTTCCGTTTCTGTCTCCGTCTCTGGTTCTGCTGCTTCCGTTTCTGTCTCCGTCCCTGCCTCGACTGTTGTTGTCTCCTTCCCTTTTTCCGCACTCTCATCTCCAGACAGCACTTCAATAACTGCATCTGTCATCTGTTCTGTTTCTATTTGAACCGATGGCTCTTCCGTACTGCTTTCTTCTGCAGTCTCCAACTCATCCATTGGTTCTGTAAAAGCCTTCTCGTTTTCGCTTTTCTGCTCAGTTACCGATTCTGTTTCTGCCTCCTCAGTTTCGCCTGCCAGTTCAGTTCCTGATTCTGTTTCTGCCTCCTCAGTTTCGCTCTCCGGTTCAGTTTCTGATTCTGTTTCTGTCTCACTCTCCGACTCGGTTTCTGTCTCAGACTCTGTCTCCGGTTCATTCTTCAATATCTGCATTGCCGTTTCCTGATTACCTGTACCGACCGCATCTGCCTCCGCATCCGGCACCTGCTCCACAGACATTACCGAAATCCCGGCCGCCTGCTGTGCACCGGCATCCGCTGTTATTTCTGGCTCGCTCTCTGAAGACGGTATCGGAACGGCAGCATCTCCTCCTATCAACACATCCTCATCCAGCATCAGAATCTCTTCTGCTGATACCATTTCCGGTACATAAACTGATGAAACCAGCATGGCCGCTGATAACAGCGATGCCATCATTTTCCTAATCCGTTTTCGTGTCTTTTTCATACAATTCCTCCTTACCATTGAAAATACCCATTGATCTGATATTCTTGCTCCCACTTCATACACTTACCATTTTTGTAAATTTTTCATTTCAGAATTTGGTAATTATTTAAATATAAGAAATAGTACACTAATTATCAGCCGATTTGGCTGACTCCTTGTAGACTTTTAACAAATTTCTTTTTTATTCAGAATATGAAAATTCCTTCTTTCTCGCGAACATTATGAACTACGCCCATGATCTCCCAATGATTCGAAGATAATTTTAAAAAAAGTGATTGCTCCTGCTACTGTCTATATTGCTTATATGACAAAATGTAGACTTTTTGAAAACAATGCCAAATCCTGTTCACCTGCATTCCCCGTTATGCTATAATCTCATAAAAGTGACTCAATGTAGACTTGCTGTCATGGTTTTCCCAATAAACATGCGGCTTTCCCTGAGTTTTATATGAAAGAAAGCAGACAGACAGCCCTACACAACATCCAGTCATTCGAGATAATCAGGTCAAAACAAAGCAGGAGGTCAACCATGAAACAGTCAGGCAATAAAACTACAGGACAAATGAATACATTAATCCGAAAAGCAGATAATATTGAAGATTTTATGCTTGAAAACAGTGCGTCATTTGTGGACATGCGTTTCTCCGACTTTCTGTACAAGCTGCTTGAGGAACGCCGCCTGATTCCTGCTGATCTGGTGGAAATGACTTCGATTGACCGCTCCTATATCTACCATATCATGTCCGGCAAACGAATTCCCAGTAAGGAGACGATCCTTGAAATTGCGTTTGCACTGCATCTGAATCTGGATGACACACAGCTTCTGCTTCGGCTTGCAGGACGTCCTCTCCTGTATTCCCGTAACCGTCAGGATGCAGCAATCATTTTCTGCATTCATAAAAAGAGAACTCTTATCCAGACAAATGATCTGCTGCGCTCGCTTGGTCTTTCCCTGATCGGTAAAGTACAGCACTGAGTTTTTTCCAAAAGCTATTCCCGAGGTCGATAAATCCGGATCTGACACATGCTGTAACAGAAACTTCCAGAACGAACGATTGTAGAAATGGAGTGATATCCTGATGACCGAAGAAGATAAGAACAGATACTTTGAAAACCTGGAAACAGTACCACGCGTTTCCTTTCCAATGCCTGATCGCATTATCAGGCAGTTTTATCTGCTGTCTGTTATGAAAGATACTGAGCAGGAGTGTACCTGCTTTCTCAGTTCCAGAGAAAATGGAAGACTTTACATATTGAAGCGCTGCATCCCCAGCGCCCATGATTCTGCCTTGCAGGAATACGAAATTTTGAAGAAACTGCATGGAAAAGAAACTCCTAAAAGTATCTACCTTCCATCCTATATGGACTTTTTTCAGGAGGATGGCGCTTCCTATCTGCTGCGTGAATATCTTTATGGATATTCCTTCCGCGAATACGTCGCCAGCTCCGCAACGGACAGCCTCCCTGACCGTCCGTTGGTTCAGTGTGCACTGGCGATCTGTGAGGCTCTGGAATACCTGCATTCCCAGCAGCCGCCGATCATTCACCGCGACATCAAGCCTGACAATGTGATTCTGGATCAGTACGGCCAATTCCGCCTGATTGACTTCGGTATTGCCCGGTATTACAAAAAAAATCAGCAGGGCGATACGGAAAATATGGGCAGTGAACAGTCCGCTGCACCGGAGCAGTTCGGATATACACAAACCGATGCCAGAACTGATATCTATTCACTCGGTGCACTGCTCCTCTACGGGGCAACCTGTGAATTTGAACTTGAAAAGCTGAAATATGCATCAATCTCAAAGGATCTGAAACGCATCATTCAAAAGTGTATGCAGTTTGCTCCCAAAGACCGTTACCAGAATGTCCATGAATTGAAACGGGATCTCAACCGGATCCAGCTTCATTCTGATTCCAGGCAAAAGCGCAGCTGGTTTTTCACTGGTGCCGTCTGCGGGGCCGGACTTCTGGCCGCATTCAGCCTTGGCATATTTCTGTGTACGTCACAAAAACCATTGTCCGGAACTCACACCGCTGTGAACGCCCGATCCGCACCGGAATCCGGCAATGATGCTGCCCCTGTTTCCGGCACGGATTTTCTGAATGATCCAGAAGCCGGTTCTGACACAACTTTGATACAGAATCCCGGAAATGAGCGGAATACAACTTCACTTCCTGAGACCAGAGAGCTTCCGGACACGGAAGCAATCACTGCCACTCCCGATCCTAAATCAGATCCCCCATCCCCACCGGATTCTGAATCTGATTCTAATGAGGATTCCGTGCACAGTACCGATTCCGACAGTCTTGTACCGGATGATGAAGCAGTTTACACCTTCCGGGAACCCCTCATCGAACAGGCCGTCCGCAAATGCCTGCAAAAAGAGAAGACAGATCCGATCACTTACCGTGACCTGCGCGGGATTCTGTTTATAGGTATCTACGGCCATCAGATTTTGGATTACTTTGATCAGGTCTGGCCAAATGTATCTCTTCCTTATATAGAGACAGAAGAGTACCTCAATGCGGGACTTTACAAAATCACAGGCGAACTGAATACACTGGAGGATTTCGCCTATATGCCAAATCTGAGGAGCCTGGCTCTGTACAATGTAACGCTCAGCAATCTGACGGGATTGGAAAAACTGCATCTGGAGGCGCTGGCTCTGGGAAACACTGCTGTTTCCTCCCTGGAACTGATCCCTACCCAGACAGAACTGAAAAAACTGGTTCTCTGTTCCAATCCGGAGCTTACCGACCTCAATCATCTGACATTGCTCCCCAATCTGTCCAGCCTGTCTATCACTGACATGGAGCCGGAGAGCTATGATTTCCTCTGGCAGATACCGAATCTGGAAAAGCTGACAGCTTCCAATCCGACAGAAGAACTGACGGCCGCCCTGAGAAAAAGCCAGGTCAAAGATCTGAAGCTCTGGAACTTCCCATATCCGGGTGAGCTGCCGCTGACCAGCCTGTCCGGCTGCACCTCACTTGAGCGGATCGAACTAAACGGCTACACTGCCCTGGACCCAGATCGTACGGATGCCTGTACTTATCTGGATCATGAAACACCGCAGGATCTTCCTAATCTGAAGGAGCTTTGTCTGTTTGGCTACGGTTATCGTGATTTTGGAACACTTGCAGGGTTGGAATCACTGGAAACACTTCATCTGTTCGATGGTACTACTTCCGTTATGCTGGACTGCAGGAATCTGGATCAGCTGCCTTCGCTGACCTCCATTTATGCGAACCGGGAGATGATTGATATGATTGCGGAAACTTATCCGGAGCGGAAGTTTGAATTGTATCCGTTTTGAGACGGTCAGTATACACTTATTCACTTACAGGCCGAAGCATAGACTGGCTTATAAACATCAAAAAACGAAAATGGCGTTACCGGGAAATCACCATAATTTCCCGGCAACGCCTATCTTCACATCCATCTAAGAAGAAGCCTGAGCTTCTGCTATAAAATCAGACCGCATTTCATCTACCGTCTCATTTCCTGCTCTTCTCCGGATTCATACTGACTCCACGGTTGATATCCCCCTGCGGATTCACACCGAACTCATAATCATTTCCCGGAAGGATAATGTTGAGTACAATACCTGCGATTGCTGCAATTGCGAGCGCTGTCAAAGTAATAGATGCACCGCCCACCTGGAAGGTCAGACCATTTCCAAAACCAAGTCCACAGACAAAGATCACTCCGACAATGATCAGATTACGGGATTTTGTCAGATCCACCTTGTTCTCTACCACATTCCGGACACCAATGGCAGAAATCATTCCGTAAAGCATGAAGCTGACACCACCGATAATGGAAGCCGGCATCGTACTGATAATGGCAGAGACCTTCGGAATGAAACTGATAATGATTGCAAATACGGCTGCAATCCGGATAACCAGTGGATCATAGACACGGCTCAGCTCCAGCACTCCCGTATTCTCACCGTAAGTAGTATTTGCAGGACCGCCGATCAATCCGGCCAGTGCTGTCGCAAGTCCGTCACCCATCAGTGTACGATGAAGCCCCGGATCTGCAAGGAAATTCTCGCCGACCGTAGCTGAGATGGCAGACATATCGCCGATATGCTCCATCATAGTAGCAATGGCGATCGGCGCCATAACAAGAATAGCAGTCACATCAAACTTACAGATCTGGAACGGTGGAAGACCCACAATACTTGCAGACGCAATCGTTGAGAAATCAATGATCGCTTTCCCATCCGGATTCGTGATACCGCAGGCATTCATGATCACTGCTACCACATAGGAAATCACGACGCCCATCAGAATCGGGATAATCTTGAACATTCCCTTACCCCAGATATTAAATACAATGATAACCGCAAGCGCTACCAGCGCCAGAAACCAGTTTGTTGACGCATTACTGATCGCAGAAGACGCCAGGCTCAAACCGATACAGATAATCACCGGGCCTGTCACAACCGGGGGCAGATAACGCATCACACGCTTCACACCAACCAGACGGATAATCAGTGCAAGTACCAGATACAGAAGTCCTGCTACTACAACACCGCCGCAGGCATATGCCGCCTTTTCATTCGCCGCCATACCCTCGTAAATCCCGCTGTTCAGATTCGCCACGGTAGAAAAACCTCCGAGAAATGCAAACGACGATCCAAGGAATGCAGGAACCTTCATTTTCGCGCATACATGAAAAAACAGAGTACCAAAACCTGCACAGAAAAGTGTCACGGATACGGTCAGGCCTCTCGTCAGCGGTTCACCACAGGCACTCTGGAAATAACTGTTCACCAGAATCGGTACCAGAATTGTCGCACCGAACATCGCGAACATATGCTGCAGTCCCAGAATCAGCATTTTCGGCACACCCAGTTTTTTCGCATCACGGATTGCTTCATTTGAATTGTTCATAATCTCCTCCTCTTTTTGTAAAAAATCCACAGCCGTCCCACAACAGCCGCGGACGCCAGAAATTTACGCAACTCATTATACCCGCTCTGAAGCCAATAATCAATCAGAAGCTTTTGTTTTTTACTGCTTTTTAACGCTGTCCACGGGGCAGCTGTCCCGCAAACAGAAACTCAACATTTCATTGCAGTATACTCCAAAACAATCGAAAATAACACTTATCATTTGGGATCGAGAAGGGATCCTCAACACCTCACTCACAATTTCATATTTTCTTCATATCTTACTATGAGGTGATTTTATGAATTCATGTGAACTTGTCACGCTGGTCTCCACAGTGGCGTGCGCGATAGCATCTTCCTGTTCTCCGGAAGAGACCGCGGTGCTGGCAGCCGTATTTACACAACTTGGAGACTCCTTGGAAACGATTCTGGCACATCAGGAGTTTTGCCTTAAGTCAATGTGAGATCAGGTTTGCAATTTCGGTTATTCAGGAGAACTACCGTTTCGATTTCCTCCGTAAATGGAAACATATCAAACGGCCACGCCCCCTCTGCCCTGTATCCATGCGCAGTCAGATATTTCAGGTCGCGCGCCATTGTCTCCGGATTACAGGAAATATACACAATGCGTTTCGGCGCGAGCATCACAACGGAGGACAGGAATGCTTCATCACTTCCGGCACGCGGCGGATCCATGAATACGACATCTGCGTGTTCATTCTGTTCCGCCATTCCGGTCATAAATACTCCGGCATCGTTCTGATACACAGATACATTCTTCACCTGATTCTGCGCCGCGTTTCTGACCGCATCACGCACAGCATCCCGGTTCAGTTCCACACTGATCACCTCACCTGCCTGAGCTGCGGCGATGATGCCGATGGTTCCGATTCCGCAGTAGGCATCGATCACACGCTCTTTCCCGGTCAGCCCGGCAAGCTCCACAGCTTTCCGGTAAAGCAGCTCTGTCTGAACGGAATTCACCTGATAAAAGGATTTGGACGAAATACGGAAACGACAGCCGCAAAGCTCGTCCTCTATATAGCCTTTTCCATAGATAACACTTTCCTTCTCTCCGAGTACCATGCTCGTTTTCTTATCATTCACATTGATAATAATGGTCGTAATCTCTGGATGAAGCTCACGCAGCGCCCGGACAAAATTATTTTTGGACGGTAGAATCGGAGAGCCAAGTACCAGCACTACCATGACCTGTCCGGTTTTATGCCCGGTTCGGATCAGAACGTGGCGCAGCAGCCCGTATCCCGTATCTTCATCGTAAGTCTTGATCTTGAAAGAACGAAGCAGCCCGCGGATATCACGGATAATCGCATCCGCTTTCTCATTTTCAATCAGGCAGGAATCAACAGGCACCACTTTATGCGTTCCTTCCTGATAAATACCGGAGACAATCTTTCCCTCTTTCGTCCTGTCAAATACGGCATGTACCTTGTTCCGGTAATGGAGTGGCTGTTCCATGCCTGTAACCGGAAACACTTTACAGTATGGCTTCAGAAGTCCCGCCACACGTTCCTGCTTGATCCTGAGCTGCTTTTGATAGGAAAGATTCAGATACTGGCATCCGCCGCATTTCCGTTCAACCGGGCAGGAATACTCTGTTCGTTTCTTCTCCTGCGGTCTGCTGCCGGGTACTCCGCTACCCAAATTGTGAGTTTTTCTCCCCTGCAGAGTTTCAGTTTTCCCGCCCTGTACCTTCTCACTTTTTTCTGCCTGTCGGATTCTGGTCTTTTTCTCCTGATCTGCCGCAGGCTTCCCATTTCTCCGGTTCCGGAACTTTTCCCCTTCTGTTTTTTGTCCCTTTTTTGATGACTTTCTGCTGTATTCTTGTCTTCCGGCGCCATACACTTTATCGCCATCCCTGTTACCGCTTCGTTTATCCTGCATAATATCCTCCGAAATCCTTTTGTTTCTATCCTTTTATTGTTACAGTAACCTTTTATCATCACTATCCTGTTATCCCTTAATGATTCTGGCACACTGACCTCAGAAAGCTCAATAAGATTCCCTGCGAATCACTCCGGTACCGTCAAAGGGAGGAATAAAGCTCTCCATCGCAGTCTTTCCCTCCTGAAAAAATCCCTGCTCTACCCCGATTTCCAGAGCATAATCGAGCACCTTTTCATACTCCCGCTTCGTTACCTTCCTTCCCAGAAGCTTATCCTCTTTCACCGCGTCCACAGGTGTATACTGATTCATAATACTGATATAGATCCTGTTTCCATATTCCTGATGCAATGCCCCGATGATCCGCTTTGCCTCCTGCACATGCCCCGGAAGAACCAGATGGCGTACAATTACACCCTTTGTCATAATTCCTCTGCTGTCAAATTCAGGAACAGGCTGCTGGCGTACCATCTCGCGCAAAGCATCCCCTGCCACCTCAGGATAATCTGCAGCACCGGACAGTCTGGCCGCAAGCCCGGCATCCATATATTTGAAATCAGGAAGATAGATATCCACTAGTCCTTCCAGCAGCTTCAGCGTCCCGGCGCACTCATATCCGCTGCTGTTATAAACAACAGGAATCAAAAGCCCCTGCTCTTTCGCAATCTCCAGCGCTGCAATTACCTGCCGGACATAATGCCCTGCCGTCACCAGATTGATATTGTTCGCCTTCTGCTCCTGCAATTCCAGAAAAATCTCTGCCAGACGTTCAACCGATATCTCCTGTCCTGCCAGAGCGCGGGAAATCGCATAATTCTGACAGTAAACACATCCGAGCGCACATCCCGAGAAAAAGACGGCCCCAGAGCCTTCCTCACCGGAAATACATGGCTCTTCCCACTGATGCAGTGCTGCCCGTGCCACCAGCAGCCTGCCGTCTGTATGGCATCTTCCTTTTTTCCCTGCCGCACGGTTAACACCGCATCTGCGCGGGCACAGTCTACAGGACTCCATATCATTTATTTTGTTTTCTTTCAAAATTTCCTCCACTCGCATCCCACGATAGAGATTTCACTCATTTTTAATCTCCATCCCGGTGTATGTATCTTCTCGTCTATTTTCCCATCTCTGATTACTATATCCAACCCTGCCTGATTTTACAACTGAAATCTGACAATTTTCGGAAATATATCTCCACCCGTTACAAACATTTTCATCTCCGTTTCCAAATACTCTGCACATTCAAAGTAAGTAATCAGGATTCACAAGTGATACTCGATTTTCACTGTAATATAAAAACCTTCAGGCTGAATTACTTCTTACATCAGCCTGAAGGTTCTTGGCAAATCAGGGAGATTTCCCCGTTACCCTGTTACTTATTATTTTTTTCTTTGCGGCGTCTCAGGGAAAGCAGGAGTATGATACCGCCCAACGAAAGCAGGCAGACAGTAGTCCAAAGAGCAATCGGTGTATCATCACCCGTCTTAACTGCGCCCTTCTTCTCCGGCTTCTTTTCCGACTCTGCGTCTGTCTCGCTT
>JAUNGL010000062.1 GCA_030524665.1 Lachnospiraceae bacterium
GTCGTTCTTATCAGTCTTGTACTGATCTTTAAGAAGCAGCTCACCAGTCTGGTCAAGTCTATTTTCAGCAAGATTCAAAGTCAGAGCAACAGTGTCTGATCATTGCTGATGCTGTGAACAAGTGCAGCAAAAGAACGGAGGATGTATGGACAGAACAGGAGAGAAAGGATCGATTACAGTTTTTTTAAGCCTGATTTGCATTCTGTTTCTGGCTTTGTTCTGTACTGTTACGGAATCCGCAAGAGTACAGGGGGCAAGAGCACAGACTGCGAATATAGCTGGTATGGGAAATTTTTCAGTACTCGGGGAATTCGAAAAAGAACTGCTGGATCAATACGAAATATTCGCATTGGACGGCGGTTATGGAACCGGAAATTTCGGAACCGGTAAAGTGAATGACCGTCTGAAGACATTTCTTTTGTATAATGCCGAACCGGAGCAGAATATTTTTTCGGTCTGGTGCTTTGACCCCTGGAAGCTTGAACTGGAGGACAGTCAGATTCAGAAGTATGCACTGCTGACGGATGAAAAGGGAGAGCCTTTTTTTCAGCAGGCAGTTTCTTTCATGAAATTGAATCTGGGAGTGGAAGCAATCAATGCACTGATACATCATAAGGAAGATGTGAGCCAGATCGAAAGCTGGCAGGAGGAATATGAAAAGCGAAAAAAGGAAAACGAAAAGAATTTGTCCAATGCAGAAAGGGAAGGGGAGCGGAAGCTTCAGGAGCTTACATCAGCGGCAACTTCAAATGCGGGTGCAGCAGGAGAAACAGAGGCATTGCTGCCGGAACAGCCAGATGTCGGCAATCCATTGGAAGAAATTGCAAAATTACGAAGGAGAAGTATATTAAGCATCGTTACGGGGAACAGTGAACTGTCTTCAAAGTCAATGAATCAATGGTCGGTGCCGTCTCACGGAATCAGTAAAAGAGGCACCATGAAGGTGGAGAAGAAAAACAGCGGACTGACTGCTGATTTGCTGTTCCGTGAATATCTGCTGACGTATTTTCCCAATTATACAGACAGCGAAGGAGATGGCTGCCTCGATTATCAGATAGAATATATAATCAGCGGAAAAGCAGGTGATCAGAAAAATTTGAAATCTACAGTAAACCGCCTTCTGCTGCTGCGGGAAGGAATGAATTATCTGTACTGTGTGGAAAATGCAGAGATGAGTACACAGGCAGGTGCACTGGCGATTACCTTAACAGGATTTCTTGGTATTCCGGCCCTGACCTCTGCAACGAAACACGCACTGCTGCTGGCATGGGCATATGGTGAAAGCCTGTTAGATCTCAGAAAACTGCTTGCAGGCGGGAAGGTTCCGCTTCTCAAGGATGGTACGTCGTGGACACTGACACTTGAAAATTTAGGACAGTTGACGCAGCTTCTGGACAGTGATACACAGACCTCAGGGAGCGGGCTGGCGTATAAAGACTATCTGAGGATTTTGCTGAATATGGGTTCACTGTCAAAGCAGAAAATGAGGGCACTTGACCTGATTCAGGAGAATCTGCGGAAGACAGGGACAACAGAGAAGTTTAAAGCAGAGAATTGCATTGTCGGTATTGAAACAAGTACGAGCTGGAAAATCAGACCGGTATTTTTCAGTCTCGCACAGGCTGTAACCGGTGTGAGAGGAGATGATATTATGGTGACACAAAACGGCGGGATGGTATATGAGTAATGGTACGGAAATCAATCATGGAAAAAAGAAAGGGATTCTGTAAACAGAAAGAAGGGGGTGAAAACGGATGCTCTTACCATGCAGGAATAAGAATCAGGCTGGCGAACAGTCCATGCGGATTAATATAGAACAGTTTCTGTTATTTTCTTATCTGAATCGAAATCATAAACAAAATCTTAAACGAAAGGTTATACTCTCTCCCCAAAAGTATCTGCACATATTGCATGATGTAAGAGCATTCCTTTTTGCCCCGCTTCGGGGATCCCTTACAGTGGAGGCAGCACTTGTACTTCCTATATTTCTGTTTTGTATGATTGCAGCACTGCAGTATTGCAGAGTAATGGAAACTTCGGTCAGATTGGCCGGTGGGCTGACAGATACGGGAAGGTCAATGGCAGCTGCAGCGTATCTGTATGAATATCCTGAAGATGTGGCAGGATCACCGGGGATAGCGGTAAGTGCATTATCTGCTGCGTATGCGAAACAGAAGGTGATGAAAGCGGCAGGAGATACTTCTGCTATTCGGAGTGCCAATATGGCATTATCCTCTTTTTTGCAGGAAGACCAGATGATTGATCTGGTTCTGACGTATCAGATCAAATCCCCGATCAATCTGGTGAAACTGCCAGGCAATTTTTTCCTTCAGCGGGCCGGGGTGCGTGCGTGGACGGGAAGAACAACGGAGAGACAGGATGAAGGGCAGAACAGGGGAGGTGCTCAGAGCGGAGGAACCGTTTATGTGACTGTGACGGGAAGCGTATACCATAGAGATTTGGAATGTACACATTTGAAGCTTTCCATACGGGAAGTAGACAGGGATGCACTGGATGGTCTCAGAAACAAAGGGGGAGGCAAATATCATGCATGTGAAAAGTGCGGAAGCCATGCAGGGGACAGTGTATATATTACGAATGAAGGCAACAGATATCATAGTTCGCTCTCATGCAGCGGATTGAAGAGAACCGTAAGGGAAGTGACAGAGGAAGAAGCAGCCGGGATGAGAGCTTGTTCGAAATGCGGAAATCATTGAAAAGGGTAATAGGAGTTTCGTTTAGAAGTTTTATTCGGAAAGCTTAATTGAAATATAGTATGGAGGAAGATATTGATTCAGATAATAGTCGCAGGGATATTCCTTTTGTGCGGAACCTATACAGATCTGCGTTATGGATGTGTGTACCGTAAAACAGCTGCAGCTGCGATTCTGATCAGTGCAGCGGGGTATTTTGTGACCGGGAAGTTTTCTGTGTGGGAAATGATACTGTCACTGATACCCGGGATGCTTTGTCTTTTTATCTCTTTTCTTACACAGGAAGGACTTGGATATGGAGACAGTATTGCAATTGCGGTGTGTGGTTTTGCACTTGGTCTGGAAAGAATTTTTTCGGTAGTAGTAATTGGTTTTTTTCTGGCTGCTGTGTGGGGAATTGGGTTGTGTATTTTCCGAAAAGCAGGGAGAAAAATGGAATTTCCGTTTCTGCCGTTTTTGACAATTGGATATGTGATAGAGATATTATTTTGACAGACAATCAGTAATTATTCACCTGTGGACAGGTTTGCTGATTCTGTGATGTACTCTGATTGGAGCATTTGACAATTACTGTGCTGATGTGCAGAAAGAAGGGATATTGTGAAATACAGATTAAACAGAGGAAAATGGAAAGGAAGCTATACCGTGGAGGCTTCTATTGTGATGGCAATCGTAATTCTGGTTCTGGCAGCTCTTATTTTTGCAGCTTTCTATATGCATGACCGCGCGGTTCTTCAGGGGATTTCCTGTGAAATCGCATCCGCGGGAAGGAATGCGGCAACACAAAGCGAACGCCAGAAGGCAATGGCGGCTTTAAAAAACGGGTTTTCTTCTGACTGCTTACTTGGCAGCAGACAAGTTTCAGGGCAGGCCGAAGCCGGAAAGAAAAAGGTCAGTTCTGTGTGGAAGGGAAACTTTTATTTTCCCGGATTTGTGATGAAGTATTTTGCGGGAGGTCATTATACAATTCATGTATCATGGAATAGTGAAGTGGTACAGCCTGCTGATACAATTCGCAAAATAAGAGGAGTCAGAAAGCTTGTCATCGGAGGTAGCGATTGAAAACAGAGTATAAAAGGGATTTGGCTAATAATTATCTGGTCATTGAACCGGAGGGCGGCATTAATACGGAGGATTATATTCTGCATATGGCAGAAAAAAATGAGATTCCCGGATTGATACCGTTTCAAATACGGAAAATAAATGGAAAGAGCAATTTATATTATGAGATTACATCGAAGATCACAATGGACAGTGCATATGAGAAAAAGACGATGCAGTATGAGGATATTCTCAGAGTTTTATCAGAAATCCGGGAAATACAGGAGTCTGTTCGCAGATATTTGCTGAATCCCCGGCAGATGGTATTTGATCCCTGTTATTTATATATGGATGCGGAAACGTATGCGTTGTCGGTATGTTATCTGCCAATGGACGGCTATCAAGAAGAATGTTCTGTGAAGATATTGGCAGAATTTATTCTGAAGAAGCTGGATCATGAGGACAGAAGGGCAGTTTCACTGGGATACAGCTTCTATCAGAGAGCGGCAGAACCTAATTTCAGTCTGCCGGAAATGCTGCATGAGATGTTGAAGAACAACTGCCGTGCGGGAAAGAATTTTATCAGTAATCCGTCTGTACAGGAAGAAAAGCAACAGGATATGGAAGAATTATGGAATCATATGAATAAAGGAAGGATCGGCAGCAGGCAGGGATTTGATGAGGAAGCAAGGCAGGAATACGGGGATTTCGGGGAGAAATATGAGAGAAATTTTAATAGTTTTCATGAATTAAACAGGAACCCAGACTTACCAGAGCGTTTATTTGGCATAATTCATCCGGCAATCCTGTTGGTTACAATCTTAATGCTTGCTGTTACGGCAGGATTGTTTTATCTGAACTTTATTGATTTGACTCAAACCGGTGGAATTGCATGCCTGATTTTGGCAGCGGCCGGTCTTGGCCATCGGGTTTGGTCAGGAAAGAGAAAAAATCAGAAAAGGATGAAAGAAAAATGGAATGATGAAAATGCCGGATATGAAGAGAAACAGGAAGAAGTAAAAAGCCTACAGGAAGAGATGTATCAGAGAGATGCCCTGCATTGCAGCTTGAAAGGGTGTGAAGAATGGGAAACGGGGAAAGAACAGAAAATGAGGAAAGAACCGGAAAGAAACCGGATCATGAATAGTGAATCAGAAGTGTATGACGGCAGGAAAGGGGAAATTGATGACACACAGTATCTTGCTGCCGGACACGTTGGAGGGAAGCTTTGTCTGGTCAATGAATGGTCAGAGGAATATCCGGTCATCCAGATGGGAGAACGCGCGGTCATTGTTGGAAAACTGAAGGGACAGGCGGACATCCTGTTGAATGCAGCGGCAGTCAGCAGGATCCACGCAAAGCTGGAAAATTTCCAGGGAAAATACTATGTAAGGGATTTAAACAGTAAAAATGGCACTTATGTGAATGGCGAGAGATTAAATGCGCAGGAGAAAAGAGAATTAAGAGCAGGCGATAAGGTGGAATTTGCAAATATCAGTTATCAGGTAGTCCGAATAACAGAAAAAACAGATGAGACAAGGCTGCTTTTCTGACAGGGCTTAATAATAACAGAGGAATTGTCATTGTTTGCGGGACAGCTGCCCTGTGAATAGTAACCCAAGGATAACCATGGGTAAAAACTTTCAGAAGAGAAGATTGCCAATGATACGAGGAATGGAGTATACTGTAGAGAATATATCAGACAGGAGAGTCGCTTTATGGGAGAGTTAACTTCATTCATCAAGTCCAGACAGCCAGTGAATCTTATAATTGTCTGCATCAATGTAGCGGTATTTATAGTTTTAAGTTTTGCAGGAGATACGGAGAATGCGGGTTTTATGCTGGAACACGGCGCAGCGTTTGCACCCTATGTAGCAGAGAACCATGAATATTACCGTCTTGTGACCAGTATGTTTCTGCATTTTGGACTGGAGCATCTTTTTTATAATATGCTCGTACTGATTTTTCTGGGAGATACTCTGGAAAAAACAGTCGGTAAAGTAAAATATCTGGTGATCTATCTGGGCGGAGGCATGGCGGGAAATATACTTTCTGTTTTTCTGGATATGAAACAAGAAGAGTACGCGGTATCGGCGGGAGCATCCGGTGCTGTATTTGCGGTAATCGGTGCCTTGATTTATCTGGTCATCCGTAATAAAGGGCAATTAAAGGAATTGTCCGGCCGCAGGCTGGTCCTTATGGCGATACTTAGTGTATTGCAGGGAATGACATCGGTTGGAATTGACAATGGGGCCCATGTCGGCGGGCTGGCTGCCGGTTTTCTAATTGCTTTTCTGGTATCAGGGATTTCTGATTGCTTTTCTGGTATCAAGGATTGACATTCTGTGTTATTATTTTTAATATCTGTATGTAATCTGATAATAGGAAAGGGGAACAAAACTATGGAATGTAACTGTATTTTTTGTAAAATCGCTAATGGAGAGATTCCATCGGCAACCTTATACGAAGATGAGGAGTTTCGCGTGATTTTGGATCTTGGTCCTGCATCCAGGGGACATGCATTAATTCTTCCTAAAAAGCATGCAGCAAATTTGTTTGAGCTTCCGGATGAAACAGCAGAAAAAGTAATGGTACTTGCGAAGAAAATAGCCGGAAGGCTGAAGGAAGGACTTGGAGCAGACGGAATCAATCTGGTACAGAATAATGGAGAAGCTGCCGGACAGACCGTTTTCCATTTCCATATGCATCTGATCCCGAGATATGATGGGGATACCGTCCAGGTGACATGGACGCCCGGAACACTGACAGATGCAGATAAAGAAGAGATTTTGAAGCTGTTTTAAAGAACCAGGGGCAGGAGGATAAAGATTTCTGCCCCTGAGAAACAGATTATATAGATTATACAGATCAGGCCACTGATTATTTATCAGTAATTTCAAGAATGAGTGAGAGAATCGTATTTACTGCATTGCTTGCGCTGCTTTTTTCCATTGTTTCTATATAGCTCTGTCTGTTTTTGTAAAGAGACAGAATGGTTAAAAGAAGCGTATCAGGTGTGAGATTCTCTTCTTCAAGCATTTCACAGAAGCCCTGCTTCTGGAAAGAGCGGGCATTCAAAATCTGATCACCGCGGCTGGCAGCTGCGGAAAGCGGGATCAGGAGCATTGGTTTCCGGAGGTCAAGCAGTTCACAGATTGCGTTAGCTCCGGCACGCGATACAACGATATCAGCCAGAGCAAATAAATCAGCAAGCTCCTGCTTGATGTATTCATACTGAACATAGCCAGGAGTGTTCGTCAGACTTTCATCCACATTTCCTTTTCCGCAAAGGTGAATGATCTGGAAGGTTTTCAGCAATTCCGGGAGGATTCCGCGGATGGCATTGTTTACGGCTACAGAACCGAGGCTTCCTCCAATAATGAGAAGTACCGGCTTCTCAGAGGAAAAACCGCAGAATTTCAGTGCCTGAAGGCGATTGCCGGAATGAAGCTCCTCGCGGATCGGCGAACCTGTCAGTACAGCCTTTCCCTGCGGCAGATAGGAAATTGTCTCAGGAAAGTTGCAGCAGACCTTTGTGGCAGCCGGGATAGCAAGCTTGTTGGCAAGTCCCGGGGTCATGTCGGATTCGTGAATGATCACGGGGATGTGCAGTCCTTTGGCGGCCTGAACGACAGGAACTGTAACGAACCCCCCTTTGGAAAAGATAATATCAGGTTTTAATTGTTTCAGAAGCTTTTTGGCCTGAAGATAACCCTTCATGACCCGGAATGGGTCTGAAAAGTTTTTTAAATCAAAGTAACGGCGGAGTTTGCCGGAGGCAATACCATGGTAGGGGATTCCGAGATCTTCGATCAGTTTTTTTTCAATGCCATCGTAGGAACCGATATACTGGATATCAAAGTCGTGCTCTTTTAATTTCGGAATAAGGGCAATATTCGGGGTAACATGTCCGGCGGTTCCGCCGCCTGTTAAAACAATACGTTTCATGCTTATCCTCCCAAAACGGAAATAATCAGACTGTCAGAATGACAGTCTTTTTTGTAGTATAGATATAGTTTAACCGTAAACAGGAAAAAGTCAAGAAGTTCAATCAGATATCAGGTCTGTATTTAAAAATATGATAAGGACTGCAATTTATTGTAAATTATGCATCACGATGGAAAGAGTTATTCGTATTAATAGGTGTAATACGATTGCGAAAGGAGGGGAGAGGGTGAGAATTAAAAGGAAATGGACCGGCTGGTAACCTTGTTTTACCGGAAAATGAATTGACTCCCTGTTAATAACGGGAAATTGACAATTGAATATGGAACTGCCATGGCTTATCGTTCAGAGTTCCATGGCAAAATGTAACTGAAAACAGAATAAGGTTGTAAATGATTTAAAAATCAGATTACACACTGTCGTACCATTTTTTAGCAAGGGAAACAGTTTTTGGTGTTCACCGCTACAGGTAAGAATCAATTTGGGGCCGATGACGCCTGTGTACGGGAACATCTGCAAAGGGAACTATTGTAAAAGCAGACAGATAGTCTACGAAAGCAATCGTTCCCTTTTGCTTTTCCGGATTTCTTACACGAGTTGAGAATCAAACAGAATAATGATATAATGAAACAATTCAGACAGAGACGTATCGCAGAGCAGTCAAATACCCCGCAGCAAGCTACAGGGCATCAAATTTGTAGCGCAGCAGAGCTGCGGAGTATTTGACCCTCGCGGCATTCGCCAAATATCCGTGCAAGCACGGCTGCTTGGCTCATTGCTTCGCGGGAATAAAAGAAATTTTAACGGGCAGTATAGGGCAAAAATGAACAGCAGATCATATATATGAAATATCTTGGAAGGAGCGGTTACATGAAGCTTACGTTTATTGGTGCAACTCATGAAGTGACAGGCAGTTGTTTTCTGCTGGAAGCATGCAGGAAGAGAGTTCTGGTGGATTGCGGAATGGAGCAGGGGCCGGATCTCTATGAAAATATTGAAATTCCGGTGAAACCGGGAGATATTGATATGGTTCTTTTGACACACGCGCATATTGATCATTCAGGAGAGCTGCCGCTTTTGTTTAAGAATGGATTCCGGGGGCAGATTTTTGCTACGAATTCTACTTCGGATTTATGTGATATTATGCTGCGTGACAGTGCACACATCCAGATGTTTGAGGCAGAATGGAAGAACAGGAAGGGAAAGCGTGCCGGTAAAGACATGATTCAGCCGCTTTATGATCTGGACGATGCGGTTGGGGCTTTGGCCTGTTTCGTCCGGTGTCCATATGAAAAGGAGATTCGAATCGCTGAGGGAATCAGGATTCGGTTTATTGATGCAGGACATCTGCTGGGGTCTTCGTCGATTGAGGTATGGATTTGTGAGAACGGTGTAGAAAAGAAAATTGTATTTTCAGGAGATATCGGTAATGTGAACCAACCTTTGATTAAGGATCCGCAGTACTTGAAGGAAGCCGATTATGTGGTAATGGAATCTACTTATGGGGACAGGAGCCATGAAACGCCTGTAGATTATACAGCTGCTCTGGCGGGTGTGATTCAGCGCACATTTGACAGAGGCGGGAATGTGGTGGTTCCTTCATTTGCTGTTGGCAGAACGCAGGAAATGCTTTATTTTATCAGGAAAATCAAAGAGGAAAACCTGATCACAGGTCATGATAATTTTGAGGTATGGGTGGATAGTCCGCTCGCCATTGAGGCGACACATATTTTCAGGGAACAGTGGAATGATTTTGATGAGGAGGCAATGGAGCTTATCCAGAGGGGAATTAATCCAATTGGATTTACCGGATTGAAAACTTCTGTGACGAGTGCGGATTCGAGGGCGATCAATGAAAATCTGACGCCTAAGGTTATCTTATCTGCCAGCGGAATGTGTGATGCCGGACGAATCAAACATCATTTGAAACATAACCTGTGGAGAAAGGAATCTACCATACTGTTTGTCGGTTATCAGGCGGTCGGGACACTCGGACGTGCGCTGATCGAAGGGGCAAAAGAAGTGAAGCTGTTTGGCGAAGAGATCAGTGTGCAGGCAGAAATCTGCCGGCTGCCGGGTATCAGCGGTCATGCAGACAATGAGGGACTGATGAGATGGATTTCAGCTTTTGAACAGAAGCCGTCGAAGGTTTTTGTGGTTCATGGGGAGGATACGGTTTGTGAGGTATTCCGGGATCGTTTGAGAAATGAGCTGAAGCTGGATGCATTTGCTCCGTTTTCCGGTACGGTTTTTGATCTGGAACGTGATGTATTTGAAGTGAATGCGGCGCCTGTCAGGATTAAGAAGGAAACGAAAGAAACGCCGTCTGCCAAGGTTACGAAGATATATGCGAAGCTTCTGGCGGCAGGCCAGCGCCTGATCGGAGTGATACGGAAAAATGAAGGCGGTGCTAACCGGGATCTGGAGAGGTTTACGAGGGAAATACATGCTTTGTGCGATAAATGGGAGCGCTGACTTGAATTCTTAAGAGCGGATGAGTCTTGAAGACAGAATGGTATTGGAGAAACGTTTTACGGCAAATTTAATTCTTGGAAGAGAGGGATGCGGAAAATGCAAAAGCACTGCAGATCAGGAAGAATTTTGAATATGGCAGCTATGGTGCTCATAATGACGGGAATGATGTGTATCCTGGCAGGCTGTGGGGCGGTAGAACGGGTCAAGTACGAATGGAGCGATTCCGGAGTCGGCGGATGGGAAGAAGCGGCCTTGGAAGCGGGAGTCACTTCAGACGTAGAGGAATATTATTACATGAATCTTCCGGAGGAGTTTCAGGAGACTTACCGGGAGATATACGTTCATATTATGAAGAATGAAGATGAGGGGGACCTGTATTCTAAGATCAGCTCGGAGGATTTCTGGAATGTATATTATGCAGTTCTGGCGGATCATCCGGAGATTTTCTGGCTTGGGCAGAGTGCGCAGGTGGGAGAAATGGGATTGACAGGGCGTGTGGTTTCTTACGATCTGGAAACTATTATACCGAAGGAGGCCCGGACTTCCATGAAGCAGCAGCTCGAAGCTGCGGCAGATGTATGTATCAGTCAGATTGATCCGGAGGCTACTGATTATCAAAAGATAAAATACGTTTATGAATACATCATTAATACAACGGATTATGATGCGGATGGTGCGGATTCACAGAATATTCAGAGTGTACTTTTGTATCAGAAGTCTGTTTGTGCAGGATATTCCAAGGCATTTCAGTATATCCTGAACCGGATGGGCATGTTCTGTACGTACATTACGGGTACAATTCAGGATGGGGGAAACCATGGATGGAATCTGGTACGCATTGACGGGAATTATTATTATGTGGATGTGACGTGGGGAGATCCTGTATTTGTGAACCGGGTAGAAGGCTCTGAGGACGTGGTTATGAATTATAATTATCTGTGCTGCACGGAATATGACCTGTTCAAAACGCATGTGCCGGATGACTGGATCGTGCTTCCGCAATGTACTATGGATGATTATAATTATTATAAACTGAACAATCAGTATTATGAAACATTTGATTATGATACGATTTACAGTAAGCTGATGGAATCTGTCTGGAATGAAGACGCAAGTATCGTGATGAAATTCGGGAATAGTGAGGCGTATGAAGCAGCGAAATGGGAGATGGTAGAGGGAAATCTGCTGAATGATGCCGGACAGTATCTGATGGAAATCAACGGTGTCAGTTCCTGGAATTACCGATACCATGCGGATGAAAATTTCAATATGATAACCTTATATTGGAAATGAACCGGGCCAATAGGATAGTTTACAGTAACCGTCCCAAAGCAAAAGAACTGCCTTCCATGTAATAGGGTTTGACGTGTTGTCTGATACAATGATATAATTTTATCAGAACCGTGGCAGAGTATTTTTGCTTATATTGAAATCAGGCAGCAAACATTTTATCAGTATCAGAGATTTACTCAAAACACGGTTAACTGAAAAATTACATACATGGAGGTAACAACTTATGAAGAAACTGGTAGTAACAGACAAGACAGCATGTAAGGCATGTCTGGCATGTGAAATCGCCTGTTCAGAGGCTTTTTACAAGGAATTTGATCCGGACAAATCCTGCATCCGCATCGTAGCAAAGGGTGATGCAGTACAGACGAAGGTATGTATCCAGTGCGGCAAGTGTGCACGTAACTGTGAAGCAGGAGCGATCAAGCAGAATGCAAAGGGTGTTTACGTGATCGACAAGAAGCTTTGTACAGGCTGCGGCAAATGTGTGGAAGTCTGTCCGATGGGCGTAATGGTAAAGGCTGAAGATAAACCGACCTCATCTAAATGTATCGCATGTGGTATCTGTGCGAAGGCCTGTCCAATGGGTATTTTGGAGATACAGGAGAAATAATACAGATTTGGTTGCATTTGAAAACCGGATGCATGTCAGGAAAAGGCATGTATCCGGTTTCTTGATGATTGTGAGTAATTCAAAATAGAGCCTGAATCAGAGCCTGATGTTCTTAAATAAGGAAGCCAGAGAGGTAGTAGCAGCTTCAGTTTCAGGAAGTTCGAATACTTCTTCTTCTATTTGGGTCGCAGCGACATCCTCCAGAGCTTTCATGCTGAGGCTGATCTTGCCGTCTTTGACACCGATAATTTTGACTTTCACGGTCTGTCCCTCTTTCAACACAACGCCCGGATGTTTGATGCGCTGCTGACTGATCTGGGAAATATGAAGAAGGCCGGAAAGACCATTGCCGAGATTCACGAACGCGCCATACGGCATCAGGGATTCTACGGTTCCTTCCGTGACAAGCCCGATTTCTACGTTGGAAACTTTTTTCTTGCGTTCTTCCTCAGCTTTTTCACGAAGAAGCTCACGTGCGGACAGTACAAGTCGTTTGTCTTCCGCGTCTGCGGTAATCACACGCACGGTAATTTCTTTATTCAGCCACTCTTCCAGATTCTCTACATAATCCAGAGAGAGCTTGGATGCAGGGATGAAACCGCGGATTCCTTCGACATAGGCGATGACACCGCCTTTGACAATACCGCCGATCTTAACGGTGATGGGAGTCTGATTGTCCAGAAGCTGCTGCAGGCGGTCCCATGCGAGTACGGCTGTGGCTTCCTTCATGGAGAGAAGAAGGCGTCCTTCTCCGTTGTCGCGGCGGAGTACGGTAACAGAAAGCTTCTGTCCCATTTCGATATCGTTGAACGTGAAGGATGGGTCATCGCTTGCATCTTCCAGACGGAGGATACCGTCAGTGTATGTGCCGAAATCAAGTGTAATCTCTTCTTCTGAGATACCGATGACAGTTCCGGTCAGAATGTCTCCTTCGTGAATCGGTTTGAAAGAAGCGGCAATTTCTGCTTCGTAATCTGCCATAGTCTCAGAAGAAGCCGGTGCAGCCTCGGAGACTTCTGCAGCTTCGGAAGTGATGTTTTCCGTTTCCGGAACTCCTGCTTTTTCGGCAGAAGCAGATAGGATGGTATCTTCAGGTATGCTGTTAATCTGTTCGCTCATAAAAACCTCCATTCGATGATTGATTAATAAAAGAAGCTGCCTGTATTCTAACATACAGTTGTGTGTTTTGACAGATAAATTTTTGAGGAAAGAATAAGAAGGATGTTAAAAATGCAAGAAAACAGTTTCAAAAACGGCTCCGAGGTGATATACTATATCTATCGGAAAGGCAGGAATACAGGATGAAGACAGTTATAGAGGATATGTGTTCCGGTGTGGATGAGGAAGCGATCGCACGGGCGGGTTCGATTTTGAAACAAGGTGGATTGGTGGCGTTTCCGACGGAGACGGTCTATGGTCTTGGAGCGGATGCTCTGGACGCTGAGGCGTCTGCCCGGATTTATGCGGCGAAGGGAAGACCTTCTGATAATCCGCTGATTATTCACATCGCAGACTGGGAGGCAATTAACTATATTGTAGAGGAGATACCGGAGCAGGCGAAGAAGCTGGCGGATGAATACTGGCCCGGTCCCCTGACGATGATATTCAGAAAATCAAAAGCAGTTCCATTGGCGACGACCGGAGGACTTCAGACTGTGGCCGTGCGGATGCCGGATCATGAAGTGGCGCGTGCGTTGATACGGGCAGGTGGAGGATATGTGGCGGCACCGAGTGCGAACACTTCCGGAAGACCAAGCCCCACAAAGGCATCTCATGTGGTAGAAGACATGGACGGAAAGATTGAGATGATTATTGACGGGGGAGAGGTTGGGATCGGAATAGAATCCACGATTATAGATTTTACGGAAGAGATACCGACGATTCTGAGACCAGGATATATCAATCAGGAAATGATTGCCAGAGTGATTGGTAACGTCAGGACAGACCGGGGACTGATTGCAGACAACTCGGAGGTAAAACCAAAGGCTCCGGGAATGAAATACCGCCATTATGCACCGCGGGCAGAGCTGTTCATTGTAGAAGGCCAAGAGAAGCAAGTGCGTGATAAGATCAATGAGCTGGTTCGTGAGGCGGCTGCACAGGGAAAGAAGCCGGGGATTATTGCAACAGAAGAATCCATGGGGTTTTATGAATGCCAGATGGTGAAGAGCATTGGTACAAGGACAGAGGAGATTACGATTTCAAGACACCTGTTTGGGATTCTGAGAGAATTTGACAATTCGGATATTTCCGTGATTTATTCCGAAGCATTTGAAACACCGAATATGGGACAGGCCATTATGAATCGTCTGATAAAAGCGGCCGGTCATCAGATTATCAGGGTATAAGGAGCACAGAAAGTGAAACGTTATGACAGGCTGATTTTTGTGAGCAACAGCGATACGGCAGTGGGACCTATGGCAGAGGCAATTTTGCAGAGTAAATTTCTTCTGGAAGAACTGATGGTGACATCGAAAGGAATAGTTGTATTATTCCCGGAGCCGGTGAATCCAAAAGCGGAAGCAGTACTTGTGAGTAATGGGCTGACCATGAAAGCGCATATGAGCGAGCCGCTCGTCCAGGAAGATATTGAACCGAGGACTTTGATTCTGACTCTGAGTCAGAATACGAGGCAGAAAATATTGAAGGAATATGAAGTGAAGCCGGAGCAGCCGGTTTATGTACTGAACGAATTCGTCAGGGAGACCGGAGAACTGAAGAATCCGTACGGCGGCACACTGGCTGATTATGGGCAGTGTTTTTCAGAGTTGGAGGCTTTGATATCAAAGCTTGTAATATTATTAAATGAGGAGGAGCTGTTATGTTAGCATTAGGCTGTGATCAGGGCGGATATCCGCTGATGAAGGAAATTATTAAATATTTAGATGAGAAGGGAATCGAGTATAAGAATTGTGGTACTTTCTCAGAGGATCCGGTAGATTATCCAGTATATGCAAAGGCCGTTGTAAAAGAAATCCAGTCGGGTAACTGTGATAAGGGAATCCTGATCTGCGGAACCGGTATCGGAATTTCCATTACGGCGAACCGTTATAAAGGAATCCGCGCGGCTCTTTGCGGAGACTGCTTCAGCGCAGAGGCAACCAGACTGCATAATGATGCGAATATCCTTGCAATGGGGGCGCGTGTGACCGGACCGGGTCTTGGAGTGAAGATCGTTGAGACATTTTTGAATACACCTTTCTCAGGTGCTGAACGTCATGCACGCAGAGTACGTATGATTGATGAAGACTAAGATTTCTGCAGCACGCAGGATTGGAGTCTGGGGGAAACGAAGCAATGGCTGTTTTTATGCAATTGCCAAAAGTACATCATATAGAAAAAGTATCCGGTTCGGCTGACGGCGGGATGGAGTTAGGAATGTCCTGATGTCAGGAATCGTAGATAGCTCAGGAGGAAAAGGAAATGCAGAAGACGGTAATTATGGAACATCCGTTGATTAAACATAAAATCGGACTGATCAGAAGAACGGAGACAGGCTCCAGAGATTTCAGGGCACTGATCGGGGAAATTGCTATGTATATGTGTTATGAGGCGACACGTGATCTGAAACTGAAGGATGTGGAGATTGAGACTCCGATCTGTAAGACAACGGTTCAGGAACTGGCGGGAAAGAAGCTGGCAGTCGTACCTATCTTAAGAGCAGGTCTTGGGATGGTAGACGGAATGCTTGCAATGATTCCGGCCGCAAAAGTAGGACATATCGGCTTGTACCGTGATCCGCAGACACTGGAGCCGGTCGAATATTACTGTAAGCTTCCGGCAGACTGCGGTGAACGCGAGGTATTTGTCGTGGATCCGATGCTTGCAACTGGAGGATCTTCTGTAGCAGCGATTCAGATGCTGAAAGACAAGGGAGTGAAGAAAATCCGCTTTATGTGCATTATTGCTGCACCGGAAGGGGTTGCACGTATGCAGAAAGCGCATCCGGATGTAGATCTCTACATTGGTGCACTGGATGATCATCTGAATGATCATGGATATATTGTTCCGGGACTCGGAGATGCAGGAGACCGTATTTTCGGTACAAAATAACATCCCAATCATGCAGCAGAGAAGCATGGAAAAGAATGAAATGTAGCTGTCAGATGGCAGTGATAAAACCGTCGGTACATGTCAGGGTAGTACACTCTCAGAGAGCAATTGCCTTGAGGTTCCGGCGGTTTTTCCATTCATTTGTATTAATCCAACAAAGAGCTTTTAAGAATTTTAAGAATCTTTTTGTTTACGCAGTTTCGGGAAAGTAATATACTGGTTATAGTTTTAGGAAAACAGTTCTGCAGAGACAAATCGCTGCCGCTGTTTCAGGGTAACTGTCATAAAGTGAACAGCTGCCTGTCAGGAAAAGCGGGAAACGTGCGATAGCTTGTGCGGTTTTGAAAATCAGGAGGTAATAAAGGTTTATGAAAAAAGAATTACGGAAGTGGCTGGCTGTCCTGTTGACCTCTGCCATGGTACTCCAGCCGGGGGGCACAGCTCTGGCGGCTCAGGAGACTGCTGCAGCGCAGGAAGAGATGGCTGCAGAACAGCAGAGAGCCGCAAAGGAAAAAGAAGAATCCGAGGCGCAGTCCGAAGCTCAGAGAAAGGCGGAGGAACAGAAAGCGAAAGAAGAATCAGAAGCAGAGTCCGAAGCCCAGAGAAAGGCCGAGGAGCAAAAGGCGAAGGAAGAGTCGGAAGCACAGTCAGAAGCGCAGAGAAAGGCGGAAGAGCAAAAAGCTAAGGAAGAATCCGAGCAGAAAGCATCCGAGGAACAGAGAGCAAAGGAAGAATCGGAAGCACAGTCCGAGGCTCAGAGGAAGGCCGAAGAGCAGAAAGCCAAAGAAGAGTCCGAACAGAAAGCATCCGAGGAACAGCGGGCAAAGGAAGAATCGGAAGCGGAGTCCGAGGCTCAGAGAAAGGCCGAGGAGCAGAAGGCCAAGGAAGAATCCGAGCAAAAAGCATCCGAAGAGCAGAAAGTAACTGAATCGGAATCACAGACGCAGACTCCGACAGAGCCGAAGACCGAAGCTCCTTCCGAAAAGGAAACGGAACCGCGTGAGACTTTGACAGAGGAACAGACGGAAGAAAAAACCGAGAAGTTAACAGAAGAAAAGACGGAAGAACCGACAGAAGAAACAACAGAATCGGAAACGGAGACCGAAACTGAAATAGAAACAGAAGAAACCGAATCAGAGACAGGCAAGGGCTATCCGGTCAATGATGGAGAAAAGATTACATCTTCAAAGCTGCAACAGGATCTGCAGGCAGTGCTCCCATATTTGATTGCAGCGCGGGATTTCACTGGACAGGAGCTTTCTGAGGAAGATGTCCTGACTGGTGAAGCGGCGCAGAATGCACTGTCATCTCTGAAGACGACGGCCAGAATAATTGCGAACGCAAGGAGCTCTTCAGATGTTGCGGTAGTGAATCTCTATGCGGATGAAAAAGGAAAGATTGACACGGAGCAGCTGGAGGAGAAATTTGGCGGAAAGACCATAGATGTAAGCGGAAGATACGTACTGATCAATGTGGTTGCATCATCACCGGATCAGGATTTGGAACTTTCCGGATATGAGCTGGTATATGGCGGGAACCGTGTGACGTATGAGGATGTGTCCAGAGTTGGATATGTACTGTATAATTTCACAGCGCTTCAGGATGATGAGTTTGTGGACTATCGTGGAACGGTTACACTGTCAAATGGAGGAGGACTGAAAGGAACATGGCTGGCACCGGCCGGGACAGTAAATATCCTGTCTGACCTTTCCGGAGCTGTCTATGCGGACAAGGTAAGCGTGTCGGAGCAGTCTGTACTTCAGAAAATTGTTCTGATCAGGGGACGTGATCTCGCTGCAGAAGAAGCGGAGCGTGAGGATGCCGGATCGGAACAGACGGAGCCGGTAACTGAGGAGAATTCCTCAGAGACAGAGATGACCAGCGAAGCACCGACGGGGGAAATGGAAACAGAAGCAGCGAGCGAAGCACTGACCGGGGAAACGG
>JAUNGL010000063.1 GCA_030524665.1 Lachnospiraceae bacterium
TTTTTCCCGCTCCATTTGCGCCAAGCAAGCCATACACGCCAGGAACTAAATTGACCCACATAATTTTACCAGCCTGTTTTAGCCGGATGCACAATGCTTGTTGTTCACAGGCAGCTGTATTCTGCATCGTCCTTTTGATAGCTCAATCTTATTAAAAAGAGATTAAAAGGCTCTGAATACGGGAATCAACAACGACAAAAGTCCATGAAACCTACGCGGGTCTCATGGACTCTAATCACTCAATCATATTGCCAACAGAAACAGAGATCGCCTTCTGGCTCTATACTTGTCCTATCTCTCACAGAAATCAAACACGTGACAGATACTCACCTGTTCTGGTATCGATCTTCAGTACATCACCTGTCTCAACGAACAGCGGAACGTACACAACTGCACCTGTCTCAACGGTAGCTGGCTTCGTAGCACCTGTAGCTGTATCACCCTTGAAGCCCGGCTCTGTATCAGTTACCTCCAGCTCTACGAAGAGAGGCGGCTCTACTGCGAATACATTGCCCTTGTGAGAACAGATCTTAACCATCTCATTCTCTTTTACAAACTTCAGTGCATCTCCGATTGCATCCTGATTCAGTGCAATCTGGTCATATGTCTCAGTATTCATAAAGTGGAACAAATCCCCGTCTGTATACAGATACTGCATCTCCACACGGTCAATATGTGCTGTCGGGAATTTCTCGGTCGGACGGAATGTCTTCTCTACCACACCTCCGCTGATGATGTTCTTCAGCTTCGTCCTTACGAATGCAGCACCCTTTCCCGGTTTTACATGCTGGAATTCGATAATCTGATAAATATTGTTGTCCATCTCCAGTGTGACACCGTTTCTAAAATCACCTGCTGAAATCATGTTAATATTCCTCCTTAAATTATCCAATCGGGATTTTCTTTTTTCGAATCACATTATCCATAACATTTTATCCCATCTATGGAGATTTTTCAACTGTTTTTTTCGATTCTGCCACTTAATTGATGTTACTGTGTTACTGTAACTCACTGCAAATCTTGCAGGATACGAAAGTTTATGTTAAAATCGCAATAACATACAAAACAGTATTCTTTTTATACTGTCTTCTGCTGCCAAATTACTGTAAAAAGTGAGGAATTTTATATGCTGATACAACACGGAACTATCATTTCCCCGAAAAATCAACTCGAACTATCCACTGATGTCCGCATTGAGAATGGACTGATTACTCAAATAGGAGCTCTCACACCGCAGGAGGGTGAAACGGTCATTGATGCGACCGGATGTATTGTCGCTCCCGGTCTGATCGATGTCCATGTCCATTTCCGCGATCCCGGCCAGACCTACAAGGAGGATCTGCACACCGGCGCCTGCGCAGCGGCAGCCGGAGGTTTTACATCCGTTGTCTGCATGGCAAACACACGGCCTGCGGTTGACTGTCCTGAGGTATTGGAAGATATCCTGACAAGGGCTTCACAGGAAAAAATCCGCATCTTCCAGGCTGCTTCCGTAACAAAAGGACTGGCCGGCAAAGAGTTGACGGATTTCGAAGCACTGGCAAAAGCCGGAGCCTGCGGCTTCACCGATGACGGTATCCCGCTGCTCGACGAAAAGCTGACAGCGCTTGCCATGGAGAAAGCCAGAGCACTGAATCTGCCGCTCTCCTTCCATGAGGAGCATCCGGCCTTCATCACACAGAGCGGCGCGCACGCCACTGCTCCGGCGGTCGCAGAAGACCTGTTGGTAGCTCGTGACTGTATGCTGGCACTCCATACCGGAGCTGTGATCAGCATCCAGCACATCAGCTCAAAGAATTCTGTGGCACTCTTACGTACTGCAAAAGCGCTGGGCGCACATGTATATGCGGAAGCAACACCGCATCACTTCTCTCTGACAGAAGAAGCGCTGAAAGAACACGGAACACTGGCAAAGATGAACCCGCCGCTTCGTACGGAAGAAGACAGGCGGGCGATCATTGAAGGGCTGAGGGACGGCACCATCGATATGATCGTCACCGACCATGCACCGCACAGTACCAAAGAAAAAGCCCGGCCGTTTGACCAAGCCCCGAGTGGTATCATCGGTCTTGAAACTTCTCTGGCCCTTGGTATCACAAATCTCGTACGCCCCGGCCATCTGACCATGCAGCAGCTCATGGAAAAAATGTCTGTGCATCCGGCAGAACTTTACCATCTGCCATACGATACCATCTCAGAAGGTGCGGCGGCTGATCTCGTGATTTTCAATCCGGATGAACGCATCTGCCTGAAAACCTGGCATTCCAGATCATGTAACAGCCCGTTTACTGGAACAGAGCTCTATGGAGCTATAAAATATACGATCTGCCGCGGAGAAATCGCTTACCAGAGCTGCTGACATTTCAAATCAGAAAAGCACGCTGTGATTCATAGTGCAAAGCTTCAGATCACTTATGGGGTTAGATTCTTCAGACGAAGGTCTAACCCGTTTTGACATCATGCCAATGAATTCATCCTCACTTCACATTAAATTCTTTCATTTTACTCTCTTCTTGCCAGGCTGCCGCTTATAAAAATACAGTACCACCCGCTCCAGATACCGTTTTAGCACAATCTGTATCTCTTCCTTCGGATGAATCGGTTTCACCAGAATCGAGTAGATTCCCGCCCGGTTCGCTCCATAAACATCCGTAAAGAGCTGATCTCCGACAAACAGCGTATTTGACGTATCCGTCCCCATAATTTCCATCGCCTTCAGATAATTCTTTTTTGACGGCTTATGCGCATTCTCGATGAATTTCACCTGGATCTCACGGTTAAACATCTCCACCCGCGGCTTCTGATTATTGGAAATCAGGCAGCAGGAAAAACCAATCTTCTTAAGACGGGCGAACAGTGCAATGGCTCGCGCATCTGCCGGCGCCCCGTGCCTGACGAGTGTATTATCTATATCAAAGATCACTCCGCGGTATCCCTTCCGGTACAATTCCTCGAAGTCGATTTCATATGTAGAATCCAGATATTCTCCCGGATAAAATCTATTTAATATCATATCCCTCTCCAAATCATCCAAACTTTTATTCTATGTCTGTGCACTCTGGCTTTGACCCAGCAATATCCTCTCTCTTACAGCCCTTTCCGGTCACAATTCTGCTCGTCTGTCTATGAACTGCTGCTATTCACAGCCGCGCGGCTGCGGACAGCAGCACACTTTGCGGGATATCGCCCGCAGGCATTAGTCATTAACCCGCAAAGTCAAACAGAGATAACTGATTGCTCTCCGGCAGGTCGCTCAGGATTCCAAGGTCTGTCATCAGGTCCACGACGGTCTTGCTGACCTTGGTCCGAGTCCGGAAATCATCCTTCGACAGGAACGGCCCGTCCTTGACCGCATCCACGATCGCATCCGCCGCCTTGTCTCCCAGACCTCCGATGGTTGAGAGTGACGGCAACAGTTTCCCGTCTACGATCTGAAAACGTGTGGCCAGTGAGTTGTAAATATCAATTGGCAGAAACTCAAATCCTCTTGCATACATTTCCCGGACAATTTTCATATCCTTATACGTATCCTGCTCCTTTTTGCTGAGCGTATCCATCCGTTTTTCATAATCCTTCATATGATACAGCAGCTTTTCCTTGCCGAGACACATCAGCTCATAATCAAAGGATGAAGCGCGGATACTGAAAAATGCTGCATAGTAGGCCAGAGGATAAAATACCTTACAGTAAGCAATCCGGTAGGCCATCATAACATACGCGGCCGCATGGGCTTTCGGGAACATGTACTTGATCTTCTTGCACGACCAGATATACCAGTCCGGTACATCGTGCGCCAGCATCTCCTTCTCCCATTCCGGCTTCAGCCCCTTTCCTTTCCGCACACTCTCCATGATGGTGAATGAAAGTTCACTCTCAAGCCCCTTGCTGATCAGATAGATCATGATATCATCTCGTGTACAGATGGCAGTGGAAATCGTCGCCTTCCCTTCCAGAATCAGCGTCTGCGCATTTCCGAGCCATACGTCCGTTCCATGTGCCAGTCCTGCAATACGCACAAGGTCAGAAAAGCTCGTCGGCTTCGTATCCACAAGCATCTGGATTGCGAACTCTGTTCCGAATTCCGGGATTCCGAGGGAGCCGAGCGGACAGCCTCCGATATCCTCCGGCGTGATTCCGAGTGCCTCCGTGTTCGCAAACAACGACATGACGGATTTGTCATCAAGCGGAATCTTCGTCGCATCGATTCCGGTCAGATCCTCCAGCATACGGATCATCGTCGGATCATCGTGTCCCAGTATGTCGAGCTTCAGCAGGTTGTGATCGATGGAATGGTAGTCAAAATGCGTCGTCACAATATCTGTTGTCATATCGTTTGCCGGATGCTGCACCGGAGTAAAGGAATAAATTTCTTCTCCCAGCGGAAGCACAATGATGCCGCCCGGATGCTGCCCAGTCGTCCTGCGGACGCCGACACATCCCTGCACGATACGGTTGATCTCGCAGTTTCTCTTGCGGACATTCCGTTCCTCGTAGTAATTCTTCACATAACCAAACGCCGTCTTGTCCGCAAGCGTACCGATCGTTCCGGCACGGAAGGTCTGTCCCGCGCCGAAAATTACTTCCGTATATTTGTGCGCCTTACTCTGGTACTCACCGGAGAAATTCAGGTCGATATCCGGCTCCTTATTTCCCTTAAATCCCAGGAAGGTCTCAAACGGGATATCAAATCCTTCTTTTCGCATTTTCGTGCCGCAGACGGGGCAGTTCATATCCGGCATATCACAGCCGGAACGGCCCGAATATTGCTTCACAGCATCGGAATCAAAATCACTGTAATGGCATTTTTCACAGATATAATGCGGATGCAGCGGATTTACCTCGGTGATACCGGACATCGTCGCTACGAATGAGGAGCCGACAGAACCTCGGGAGCCGACCAGATAGCCGTCAGCGTTCGACTTCCACACCAGCTTCTGCGCAATGATATACATCACGGCAAACCCATTCGAGATGATGGAATTCAGTTCACGCTCCAGACGTTCCTCTACAATCTGCGGCAAATTCTCTCCATAGATTTCATGCGCCTTATCATAGCAGAGCGTACGGAGAATCTGATCGGAGTGCTCGATGACAGGCGGACACTTATCAGGCCGTACCGGAGCAATTTTCTCACATTCCGCCGCAATCTTGACCGTATTCGTAATTACGACCTCGCGTGCCTTCTCCTCCCCGAGATATGCAAACTCCTTCAGCATTTCCTCCGTTGTCCGAAGATACAGCGGTGCCTGATCATCCGCATCTTTGAAGCCTTTACTTGCCATGATAATCCGGCGGTATACCTCATCCTTCGGATCCAGGAAATGCACGTCACACGTTGCTACCACTGGCTTGTGATACTGCTCTCCGAGTCTGACAATCGCCTTATTCAGATCGATCAGATCCTCCATCGTCTTGCGGTCCTCATAGCCCTCCCGCGTCATAAATTCATTATTCCCAAGCGGCTGGATTTCCAGATAATCATAGAAGTCCACGAGCCTTGCAATCTCCTGAGACTGCGCTCCGCGCACAAGTGCCTGATACAGCTCCCCTGCTTCACAGGCAGAACCAAGGATCAGTCCCTCACGGTATTTCTGCAGCACACTCTTAGGCACACGCGGACGCCGGCTGTAGTAATTAATGTGAGACCAGGAAACGAGACGGTACAGGTTGATTCTCCCGATATCATTCTTGGCAAGCAGAATCGCATGGTACGTCGGCATCTTTTTGATCTGCTCCGGTGAGGAGGTCCCCAGTGCGTTCAGTCCGTTCAGATCCATAATCTCCCGCTCACGGAGCATTGTCAGAAACCGTACGAAAATCTCCGCTGTACACGCCGCATCGTCGACAGCACGGTGATGATGGTCAAGAGAGATATTCAACGCCTTTGCCACCGTATCCAGCTTGAAGCGGTTGAGCTGAGGCAGAAGCACACGCGCCATCGCTACCGTATCCACAATAGTCTTATCACATACCAGTCCCTGCCGTTCACAGTTTTCCGAAATAAAGCTCATATCGAAGGAGGCATTGTGTGCCACCATCACGCATCCCTCACAGAATTCCATAAATTCCGGCAGGATTTTCTCGATGACCGGGGCATCCATAACCATGTTGTCATTGATGTGCGTTAGTTCTTCGATCCGGAACGGTATCGGCACCTCAGGATTGACAAACGTGCTGAATCGATCCGTGATCTTTCCATTCTCCACTTTCACGGCACCGATTTCAATGATCCGGTTCGCCGTTGGAGAGAACCCTGTCGTCTCCAGGTCAAATACCACACAGGGATCGTCCAGCGTCTGCCCCTTCGTATTGACTGCAATCTCCTTCAGGTCATCAACGAGATACGCCTCCATGCCGTAAATGACCTTGAAATCGCTGTCAGGCGGAACCGTATGGTTCGCGTCAGGGAACGCCTGCACTGCTCCATGGTCTGTGATCGCAAGTGCCGGATGACCCCAGCTCATCGCACGCTTCAGGATGTCACTCACCTCGGAGACTCCATCCATATCACTCATCTTTGTATGGCAATGCAGCTCGACCCGCTTCTCCGGGTACGTATCCACACGCTTTTCACGGAAATCCGGAATCTTCTTGATGCCCATGATCGAACCGATCGTCAATTGCCCGTCAAACTTATCGATGGTCGTAACACCCTTCAGCTTCAGAAACGCACCCTTTTTCAGTTCCCCTGCAATCTCCGGTACCTGCTCATTTTTCAGGAACATCTTGATTCCGATCGTATCCGTGAAATCCGTCATGTCAAACATCAGAATCGTCTTTTCATTGCGCAGTTCCCGGCTGTCGAAGGCCAGTATCTGCCCGCGGATAATTACTTCACCGATCTCTCCGTCAATCCGCTCAATTGCAGTCTCTTCACCCTCAAAATCACGTCCGTAAATGACATCAGGATTGTCCGATCTGCGGATCGAGCCAAACCGCTCTCTCGGCTGGAAGGCGCCGCGCTTTTCTTTGTCGAATCCTCTTTTTCCGGTATCTTTCTGATCTCTGCCGCCGTCTTTCGGGGCTTCCTGTCCATTTCGTTTTCCGCCGTTTGCCGTACCTGCAACCCTTGCTTCCTGTTCGGCAATTCCGGCAGCCCCAGATGTCTCCCTGGCTACCGCTTCCTTCACCCCGGAATATTTTTCGCAGATGGCCGCTACCTCCTGCTCCAGCTCCTTTTCATGTAATGCCCTGCTGCGGCTCTCCTTCGGTTCCTCGCGAGTCACATATACTTTCAGAGATAGTCCACACCGCTCACAAAAGATTTTCTCCAGTATGGAAAGCAGTTCCTCTTCCTTTCCGTCCGCGATCACACTGTCCTGCACCGTAAGCATCAGCGTATCCTGATCCTGAAATTCTTTTTTAGCACCGCGCAGAAGGCTGTAGAGGAAGACATTGTAATTCTTCAGCTCCATCAGAATACTCTCTTCATAAACCGGAAGAAGATTCTGCGCCGTATACTGCCGGGACAGAGAGAATTTCTCGATGATCTTTACTTCCAGCGGAACATCAGAAAAGAGCTGGCTTTTGACAGCCTGCTCCGTTTCGTAAATATATTTCTTATGAATCAGCTTTTCACTTTCCAGATAAATCTTCAGATGATCCTTTCCCCGGTTCATCGTCACACGGTTCACCGTGGAGTGCTCCATGAGGCCTTTGGCCTGACCGGAGAGTTCCAGAGAAGGGAATACATCATAAAACGATTTCGTCACGAAACCAGCTCCTTCTATCTCATTATAAAGCACACACTGTGTCACTGTTCACGGGCAAGCTGTCACTTCCGTTTCCCGATAGTCAGACAGTTGTTACCATTCACAGCCCTGCGGGCCGCGAATAGTAACGTCGAACATACAATTACTTCCGAACCGTTTCGTCATTCCAGTGCAGCAGTTCTTCCCGAAGTACTGATAACAGTTCTGCTTCCGGCACTTTCCGGACAACTTCCCCTTTTTTGATCAGAAGTCCCTCGCCTTTTCCTCCGGCAATCCCGATATCGGCTTCTTTTGCCTCCCCCGGTCCGTTCACGATACAGCCCATGACGGCCACCTTCAGGTCGAGCGGAATATCCGCCACCATATTTTCCACCTGATTGGCAAGCCCGATCAGGTCAATCTTCGTCCGGCCGCAGGTCGGGCAGGAAACAACCTCGATCCCGCCCCTGCGCAGTCCAAGTGTCTTCAGAATCATTTTCGCAGATTTGATCTCCTCGACCGGATCACCGGTCAGCGAAACACGGATCGTATCTCCGATTCCCTGCGACAGAATAATTCCCAGGCCGACCACTGATTTGATATTACCGGAAAACAAAGTACCAGCCTCCGTGATACCGACATGCAGCGGATAATCTGTTTTCTGTGCCAGCAGCTCATGCGCCTTAGCACAGAGCATCACGTTGGAGGATTTGATACTGATCACGAGATTATCGTATCCCATATCTTCAATCACTGCCGTCTGGCGAAGCGCACTCTCCACCAGTCCTTCCGCCGTCACACCGTGGTCACGCTCCACGATCTCCTTCTCCAGAGAACCTCCGTTGACACCGACACGGATCGGGATACTGCGCTCACGCGCCGCATCCACCACAGCACGCACCCGGTCCAGACTTCCGATATTTCCGGGATTGATCCGGATCTTGTCCGCACCTGCCTCAATCGCCGCAATAGCCATCTGATAATCAAAATGGATATCTGCGACCAGAGGAATTGAAATCTGTTTCTTGATTTCCGTCAGAGCAATTGCAGCCTCCTTTGTCGGCACCGTACAGCGGATAATCTCGCAGCCTGCAGCTTCCAGCCGGTGAATCTGCTCCACGGTAGCCGCCACATCTTCCGTCCTTGTATTCGTCATCGACTGGATCAGAATCGGGCTGCCACCTCCAATGATCCTGTCTCCTATCCGGATTCTTTTCGTGTGATCTCTGTACATTCCCTTCTCATCCTTTCCTGGTTTTTCTACAGTTCAGTTCCATTCTATCCTGTTTGCCACTGTCACAAAAGCTCAGTCGGCCCCTTCTCCTCAGTTCTTCCCCGGATTTTCCATTGGCACAAACACTCTGCTCTGCACCGGATTCTCTGCATGCCATGCTCTGCGCTCAGCTTCTTCGCAGAAATAGTCATGACAGTTCAGCAGCACCTTGCCTCGCCTGTCAATTTTCTCGTAGCTTCCATCCGGCTGCAGAATATGTGCTTTCATATTGTCAGCAAGCTGGATATCCAGAATGTGGCGTACCTCCTCGCGGATATCCGGGGCTTCGACCGGGAACATGATCTCAACACGCTTGTCGAGATTTCTCGGCATCCAGTCCGCGCTTGCCATGTAAAATTCCTCATCCCCGCCGTTCATAAAGTAGAAGATACGCGCATGCTCCAGAAAAGTTCCGACAATGGAACGTACCGTAATATTCTCACTCACATTCGGAATACCGACTTTCAAACAGCAGATGCCACGGATAATCAGGTCAATCTTCACCCCTGCTGCGGATGCTTCATACAGCGACTCTATGATTTCCTTATCGCAGAGTGAATTCATCTTGGCAATGATACGCGCCGGCTTTCCTTCCAGTGCATGCTGCTTCTCCCGCTCGATCAGCCGCGTAAAACGGTCACGCAGCCAGATCGGCGCAAGTGCCAGACGGTTCCAGCTCTTCGGCTCAGAATAACCGGACAGCATGTTGAAGACGGCTGTCGCATCCTCCCCGATCGGCTCGGAGCAAGTCAGGATTCCGCAGTCCGTATACAGCTTGGCAGTTGAATCATTGTAGTTTCCGGTTCCAAGATGCACATAGCGGCGGATGCCATCCTCTTCCCTGCGGACGACCAGCGTAATCTTGCTGTGTGTCTTCAGTCCGTGCAGGCCATAGATGACATGGCAGCCTGCCTTTTCCAGCATCTGCGCCCAGATGATATTGTTCTCTTCATCAAATCTTGCCTTCAGCTCTACAAGCACAGATACCTGCTTGCCGTTTTCTGCCGCCTGCGCAAGTGCTGCGACAATCGGGGAATGACCACTGACACGGTACAGCGTCTGCTTGATGGCAAGCACATTCGGGTCAACGGCCGCCTGCTTCACAAACTGCACGACTGGGTCAAACGTCATATACGGATGGTGCAGCAGAATGTCCTTCCGGCGGATCTGGGTAAAAATATCTTCCTCGTCATTCATGCCCGGTACCGGCTGCGGATGGTATGGCTTATAGCGGTACTCGTCCATCCCTTCCAGACCATAGAGCTTCATCAGGAAGGTCAAATCGAGCGGTCCGCTGATCTTGTAGACATCCTCTTCCTTCACATTCAGCTCCTTCCGGAGTGTCTTCAGAAGCTTCGGCTCCATTTTTTCCTCAATTTCCAGACGGATGACTTCTCCCCATTGACGCTTTTTCAGCTGCTTCTGAATCTCCTTCAGCAAATCGGCAGCCTCATCCTCATCGATACTCAGGTCAGCATTTCTCATAATCCGGTATGGATGTGCACATACCACATCGTAATTCAGGAACAGCTTATCAATGTTCCTCTCAATCATCTCCTCCAGCAGAATCCCGCACTTATGTCCGTCTTCACTGTCCGGCAGCTGGATGATCCGGGGAAGCACAGACGGTACCTGAACGGTTGCGAACTCTGCCTTGCCCTTCTCTCCCTTTTTCGAGATCAGCGCACCGATATTCAGTGTCTTATTCCGGATCAGCGGGAATGGTCTCGAGGAATCCATCGCCATCGGCGTCAGCACCGGATAAACATTTTCTTCAAAATAGCGGTCCGCATACTCCTTCTGCTTCTCCGTCAGTGCTTCATGCTCCGTCACCAGCTCAAAGCCATTCTGGCGCAGCGCCGGAAGCAGGGAACGGTTGTAGGTCACATACTGCTGATGTACCAACTCATGTGCACGCTTCCCGATCACATCGAGCTGTTCCTGCGGCGTCATCCCCGCAATATCCCGTTTCGTATATTTCGCATGAACCATGTCCTTCAGAGAAGCCACACGGATCATAAAAAACTCATCCAGATTCGATGCCGTAATACTCAGAAATTTCAGCCGCTCAAGAAGCGGAAGGCTCTTGTCCCGTGCCTCACTCAGCACCCGCTCATTAAATCCAAGCCAGCTGCATTCCCTGTTGATAAAATATTCCGGCTTATCAAATGTTCCTGCCATTTCTTTCTCCTTTCCTTATCCGCAAACCGATCACAGATACATTTACATGTTAAGCTTACAGTTTTTTCATCATCCAAAAAACATCCTCATACGTACCATCTTTATATTTCATGTTGTCGGGCATCGTTCCATATTTCTGAAACCCGAGCTTTTCGTATAATCGGATCGCCGCGTAGTTGGAAGCTGCCACTTCGAGTTCCGCCTGCTCATAACCTGCATTTTTTGCAATCTCAAGAACCAGCTCCAGCATCTTCCTCCCAATCCCTATTCTGCAATACTTCTGATATAATGCGATAGCGATACTGCATCTGTGCGCATAGCGGGAGAAGTTCCCAGAAGACGATATAGAACAATTTCCAATATGCCTCCCGTTTTCAAATGCCAGAAGCACAAGCTCCCGTCCGGAGCTTTCCTTTTCTCGGATAAAAGCTTTTTCTGTCTCCAACGAAATCACAGCTTCTTCCGGCTCCCGAAGAAGATACGGTGTTTCTCCGGCAATTACTTTCAGATACGTAAGCAAGGCTTCCGCATCCGATTCTCCTGCACTGCGGAAAATTATTTTTCTGTCACCAATTAACATTTCCGTATTTTCTAATACCATAGCTGCTCCTGATCATTTCACCATTCATATCATGATTCGCATACTCTGCCATTCTTTATTCCCTTACCCTGTTTCCTGCACGAAACCCACCGTTTTGTCACATTCCCATGTCTCTCAGAATGTTTTCTTCTGTCGGAATACTGGCTGTACATGGAAGACGCTCTCGAAGAAATCCGCTTTCTCCCGGAAGGTTCCTGCTTCCAGAGTCAAATCCTCATGCGTTGCTGCAGTGATCTTCAGCTCATGCTCCTTCAAAACCACTGTCACCTCCGAACATTTCTGCTTGTGTGTCCGGTCCAGTGCATTTACGAGACGGAGGATCGCCGTCAGCTTTGCAATTCTCAGATAATCATTGCTTCCAATGCTGGTACCGGTATCAAAATCATCGTAATCCGGAAATGCACTCGTATTGAACTTAACCGTATAGGCAATCATCTCACGTTCCGTGTGGGATAAGCCGATGATCTCTGTCGCCATAATGATATTGTAAGCGCACTCCGACACATCCTCCAGACTGATAAACTTTCCGCAATTGTGAAGAATCACAGAAATCTGCAGCAGCAGGCGGTCGCGCTCTGAGAGCCCGTGCACCTTTTTCATCCGGTCAAATACCTGAAGTGCAATTCCTTCCAGATTCCGGATATGCGCCTGGCTGCATTTATAGCGCTTGGAAATACTGCGCGCCGCAGCGATGATGTCTTCTTCAAAGCTGTGACTGCACTTGATATATCGTTTTTTCTCCGCATAATCATAAGCTAGACCATCATTCAGGCTGAAGCCCGGCAGCCAGACTGTCTCCACACCAAAATTTTCCATCAGGCATTTACAGTAAATTGCAGAAGGTCCGATAATTGGTGCCTTTTCCGTCGAAATATCAAAGCCTGCTGCCAATTCATCTGCGTTCAGATTGATGACCTTTCCATAAACCTCCAGAAACTGCTCCTTTGATACAGAGGTGATCTTCTTATTGGCTTTCTGGAAGCGTTTCATCAACTCAATCAGATTGCCGCCCACCACGATCAGGTTCTTGATCTGGCGGTCCTTCTGGTAAAGCTTGTTAAAGCCTGCCAGCTCGTGGTTCAGCAGTTCTGTCACCATTGTCTCGAAATGTGTCCTGCTCTTCTCATACGGCGCCAGTTTCTCCTTCGTCGTGACATTTCCGATCCGGATATTCTGCGTTGTGATCAGCTTATCCTTGTCAAACAATGAAATCTGCATACTGCTGCCGCCGATATCAACGATCGCAGTCGCATTCTGAATAATCGTCTCAAATTCCGCTGTCACGGACGCGATTGCCTTGTAGTCAAGGAACCGCTGCTCTGAATTGGCAAGCACCTCTATCGATAATCCCGTCTGCTTCTCAATATAGTCCTGAAGCACCAGAATATTTTTCGATTCACGGAATGCACTCGTCGCACAGACTTTGTAATCCTCGACACGGTAGCCTTCCATAATCCTCTTGAATTCATTCAGCACCAGGCACAGCTCATCAATATTTTTCGTACTGATCCGGTTCATTTTGAATACATCCAGTCCGAGGTTCAGCCGTGTATTGATGCAGTCAATCTCTTTCATTCCTTTCCGCGGAGAAAATTCAAAAATCTTCATCTCTGTCTCAGAGGAACCAATACTGATGGATGCAAACATTTTCACTGCCATATGCCACTCCTATTCCATCTGCCCGAGCAGATAATCAATAAACTGCTGCGCCGTACGCCCGGAAAGACCGCCATGCTGCAGCTCCCACCGATTTGCCTCCAGAAGCAATTCCTCCTCAGGCATCTTCACTCCAAATCTGGCTGCCAGCGTCCTGACAATATTCTGGAACTCCTTCTTATCCGGCGCACAGAAGAAAATACTGACACCGAACCGACGTACGAGCGACAGCTTCTCCTGTATCGTATCCGTAATGTGAATATCATCCCTCCGCTCCTGATTGTCTGTAAACTTCTCACGGATCAGGTTCCGGCGGTTGGAGGTCGCATAAATCAGAACATTCTCCGGCTTCTTTTCCAATCCGCCTTCAATGACTGCCTTCAGATATTTATATTCAATCTCAAATTCCTCGAATGACAGATCATCCATATAAATAATAAACTTATAATTACGGTTCTTGATCTGGCCGATCACCTCATTCAGGTCATGGAACTGATGCTTGTAAATCTCAATAATCCGAAGTCCCCGGTCATAATAGCGGTTCAGAATTCCCTTGATACTCGACGATTTCCCGGTCCCTGCGTCACCGAACAGCAGACAGTTGTTTGCCTTTCTACCGTTCACAAACGCCTCCGTATTATCGATCAGCTTCTTCTTCGGAATCTCGTAGCCTACAAGGTCCTCCAGATAGACATGCGCGATGTTCGTAATCGGAACGATTTTCACACCATCCTCCTCGTGTGCCACCCGGAATGCCTTATGCAGTCCCAGCTTCCCGACACCAAACTCCTTATAAAAACTAATCATATGTGCGGTAAACGCATCCAGATTCTCTGCAGTTCCGAGCTGTTCACTCAGTTCACAGATCCTGTCACGGATACGCTTATTAAATACCTTGCTGCTGATCTCACTTTGATAATTCAGGATCTCTTCGAAAAATCCCGCTCCGAGCTTCTGCTCCAGTCCCGTAAAGTCATAGGCAAACAGCTCCCGGAATATCTCAAAATCATGACGTGCCAAGGCCAGAAGACTTCCGTTTTCCACCCCTTTGATCTCACACGCCGTACTAAATACATTCTCATGATTTACGAGTAAAAACGTCAGATATGCATGCCACAGGTTCTTCTCAAATCCGTATGTCCCAGCCAGATCGATCAGATCGTGCATACAGTGAAAAAAATGCTCTCTGACCTCACTAAGCGCTGCTGCCTCTTCGTAATGCTCCATGATCCAGGTCATCTCCTGCAGGATTTCTCCGCGCTCGAATCCCCGGTACAGAACCAGCTCTTCTGTCCTTGCCATAAATATATCCCTTTCCTGCTCTTGTCTTATCTGTTCCATGCCATCCCAGCCGTGGCTTGTAATGTCCCACCAGACAGGGAACTTCCGAAAAATGAATCATTGTTACGATTCACTGCCCTGCGTTTCGCAAACAGTAACTAATAATTCCCCCATATCTTCATAAAGGTAGCTTCTTCACGGATGCCGCGCAGACAGTTCTTCACTGCACTGTCATTCAGATTTCCCTCGAAATCGACAAAGAACCGGTATTCCCAGTTCCGTCCCGGGATCGGCCGAGATTCAATCTTCGTCATATTCAGATCATTGTAAATGATATGGGAAAGAATCTCATACAGGGAACCGCTTCTGTGCGGAACCTCAAAGCAAATGCTGATCCTGGAAGCATCCTTTCGGAAGACACGCTGATTCGTCACCACAATGAAACGGGTCGAATTCGCTTCATTATAATAAATATGCTCCGCCAATACCTCAAGCCCGAACTGCTCTGCCGCAAAGCTGCTCGCAATGGCCGCCTGAGAACGATCCCCATCTTCCGCCACCTTTTTCGCCGCTGTTGCCGTATTCCCATACGGAATCTGCTGCCATTCTCTGTGACGGTCCAGATATTCCTCACACTGGGAGAGTGCCTGCTGATGGGAGTAAATGGTCTTAATCTCCTCCAGCTTCGTGCCGGGCAGTCCAAGCAGTGCATGCTCGCATTTGACGATCTGCTCTCCGACAATATAGTTTTCAAATGCAACCAGCAAATCGTAATTATCCGCTACAATTCCGGCAGACGAATTCTCAATCGGCAGTACCGCATAATCTGCAGCCCCCTCAGAGATTGCTTCCATAGCATCACGCCATTTGCTGACATGGAAACAGTTCACATTCTTCCCGAAATATTTCATCATCGCCGCATGGCTGTACGCACCTTCCACGCCTTGATACACGACACGGATATTCTCCCGCTCAATATCATCCACTGCAAAAAACGGCAGACGTCCGGCTGCCCCATTCTGGGCAAGCAGCTGATACTGCAGCTTCCGGCTCATTGCCATAATCTGCTGGAACAGCTCCTGCACTCCATGCTGATTGAATTCCCCGTGCGCCAGCGACGTCACCGTATTCAGCTTCGCCCGTTCACGTTCCTTATCAAATACCTTCCGGCCGGTCGCAATTTTGAATTCAGCGACCTCACTGCTGACCTGCATCCGCTTCTCAAACAGTTCCACGATCTGTCGGTCGATCAGATCAATCTCATCTCTTAATTCCAGTAAATCCTTCATACTTATTTCTCTCCATACGTTAGAAAATCTTCATGTTATCCGAAATGCAGTGATCCGCTCATCGCCTCCCGCCAGCCATGCCAGCTGCAATCTCCTGCTCCGCAATTCCAAGAAACGACAGCGATCCGAATATCAGAATCAAATCATTTTTTCCCGCAATCTCCAGACAGCGCTGCACCGCATCATGGATACTTCCGGAAGCTTCCACAGACGGATTTCTCAGACGCACAGCTTCCGCCAGCTCTTTCGCCGGCAGCGCACGCGGATTCCCCGGAGTCTCTACCGTCACGATATGGTCTGCCAGCTCCGCCGTGATATCAATTATCTTATCATATTCTTTGTCGGAAAACACACCAAATATGAAATATTTTCTGCAGTCCGGGAAATATTCTTCGACAGAATCACGCAATACCTTTGCCGCATCCTCATTGTGCGCACCGTCCAGAATGACATACGGTTCCCTTGCAATCACACTGAATCTGCCCTTCCATACAGTCTTTTCCAAGCCTCTGTACACGGCAGCATCGTCAATCACCCAGTCACTCTCTTTCAGCGCTGCCACTGCCTCCAGAGCAAGCGCCGCATTTCCAATCTGATGCTTTCCCGCAAGAGAAATCACAAGATGTTCGTATCCCCGATATGAAAATAACTGTTTCTCAATTCCATAGGAGATATCCGTAATCGCATCCTTCTGAACAAAGTGCAGCTCACACCCAAGCCGTTCTGCCTCCTCACGGATGGCTGCTGCCGCATGCTCCTCCTGCGCGGCCGAAACAACAGGCACAGCCGGTCGGAAAATCCCCGCTTCACTCTTCGTGATCTCAGCCAGTGTATTTCCAAGGAACTCCATATGATCCATACCAATTGACGTCATTACAGTCAATACCTTCGTCTCTGCCACATTAGTCGCATCCATAGGACCGCCAAGCCCCGTCTCCAGCACCACGATATCACACCTCTGCTCACAGAAATACAGAAAAGAAACCGCTGTCTCAAACTCGAACACCGTCGGAAGCGGTTCTCCCAGCCGCTTCAGTTCTTCCATGGCCTGCGCGGCACGGGTTACAAGCCTTGCGAAATCCTCACGACTGATATAGGTTCCATTCACCTGTATCCGCTCCCGGTAGGAGAAAAGGGTCGGTGAGATATACCGGCCGACCTGATATCCGCTTTCCTGCAAAATGGAGGATAAATACGCCAGCACAGACCCCTTCCCATTTGTACCCGCAACATGGATAAATTTCAATTCATCCTGAGGATTTCCGAGCAGTACGAGCAGGTGATTCAGCGGGTCCAGCCTGTACACACTTCCTGTTTTCGATATCTCGGCCACGTAACTTCTTGCCTCTGCATAATCCATCTCAAGCTCTCCTTCTTTCGCTTATACGTAAAAAAGCCGCATTTCGCTGCGGCGCCGGTCCGTTTTCTTTTGATTCATCACATACGCCTTTGATCCACACAGACCACTCACAGCAGTCCGCGTATCAACGCAATTCATTATAGCATAAAAACCCTCTTTTTCAATACATATTTCGTGTACATTCGGGGCATACTCCTCTTAGAATTGAACCTGAAAGGCTGGTGAAAAACTACTATGAACTCCAAATTTATCCGCTGCGGTATGTACGGCTGGTGCCTTGAAATCCTCTGGACCGGCCTGCATTCCCTGCTCCGCCACGAACCGAAACTGATGGGCTTCTCCTCCCTCCGTATGTTCCCTATTTACGGTATGGCAGCTTTTCTCTCCCCGCTTTCCGCTCTGCTGAAAAAATGCAGAACCATAACGAGAGGACTCGTCTACATGGTCTGCATCTTCGCAGTGGAATACACTTCCGGTATGTACTTAAAAAAGCGGGACTGCTGTCCGTGGGATTACAGCGATTCACCCTATCAGGTCAATGGTGTCATCCGGCTGGACTATGCCCCGCTCTGGTTTGCCACAGGACTTTTCTATGAAAAA
>JAUNGL010000064.1 GCA_030524665.1 Lachnospiraceae bacterium
CTATTCCTTGTTCTATTCCTTGCTTTATACCTTGCCTGATCAACATTTCTTCCCGCTCAAATATTTTCATATATTCCAACGACACCTCCTCATCCTGCCTGACGATCTGTACCATCTCGTGGATGCCCTGCAGGCTTTTGTTTTGGGCATTTACTTCTGTGGTGTCCTCCATATAATGGAGCAGCTCGCGAAGCTCCTTCGCCGGATTTCCTTTCGTTCCCTTTGTATACAAAAACAACGTCCTCGCTCCGTCATCGTATGGCATATCCGGCTCTTCCTCACACACGTTTCGGATCGTGTATACCATACGGTCACGCCCAAATGGGTCGTAGGGCATGATCATAATTACGATCACCTTTTTCAGCAAACGATAACTTTCCCCTGCTTTCAGGCTCTTTGCATCAATCTTTGCATGATAAAAACGGATACGAAAGGGAAGGGCTGCCAGAGCTTCTGCATCATTGTTCTGATCCGGTTCTACGTCATACACCGTAGCTGCTCCCCCTGACATTTCCTCTTCCAGATACACATCCAGACGGGCGCCGTGCCTGTCCGTATCGCTGCCATAGTAAATTTTCTGCGGCACCACAGTCAGCTTGCCAAATTCTCTTTTAAATATAGTTCTGAGAATTTCCCTGATAAACTTCTCTCCGATTTCCGGGTATGTAACCATAGACCCGAACAAAAAATCATCCAGCAAATTCAGTTCTTCCAGTTTTCTTCTTTGCATACAGGTTCTCCTTTCTCTGTGCGGCGAAAAAAGGATTCCATGCAAAGCTGAAAATTCCCTGCGCCATCCTGTCTTCCGCCATATTTACATTGTCCTCATATGGGGAAATAGTGACCGAATGGTTTAGAATATTTCCAGATATGTGATTTTATTGTAACAAGACCGGACACAGGCGTCAACACCATTTTTATATAATTTGTTGATTATGATATACGACTTTTGAGAACGACATTCGTTTTGTATTGATCCTTACAGACTAAAATTTATTTCTTTGAATATGTGTATCTTGCATAGGTTCTCCCTGCAAATCCCAGTTTAATCAACTCGCAGTTTCTTCTCCATAATTTCGTAAACCAGTTTAACATCGTTTTCCAATTCATAAACGCCATGCCCCACAGTCTTATAACCTCTACGCTCATATAAGCATACCGCTGCAAGTGAAGCATCTAACATAACCACGTTATGATTTTTTATTATTTCTGCTTCTAAACAATCCATAATCTGTGAACCGAAGCCTTGTTTCTGGTAACAAGGCAGCACATACACCCCTGTGATATAATTGCCGTCACTACAACCTGTTCCGACAATTACATTGCCATCCACCAATACTCCCATATTCCCGGATGCTATACCCTCCAAAATATGTTCTTTACTATGATGTTGACAAAAGAATTCTGCTACCTCTTCCGGGTAATACTTTGGATATACTGCTTTGATGGTGGTATGCAAAACATTGTAAATCACGTCCGCCATATCAGGAGTTGCTGTTATATACTTCATACCTTTCCTCCGAAAATAATTGCTTTCCCAGTCTGACATCCTTTTCCAAATTATACACAAAAGCATGGTAATTTTCAATTCATCCGCAGCTTTTAAAGCGGCACTTTATATGGTACGCAGATTCTCTCTATTGACATATTCTCTCTTCCATGTTACAGTCGTATTGATGTTACATTTATTTAGACTTTACAATTGTAACATCCCTCTCAGATTAATCGAAGTCAATAAGAAAAGAGGTGACTGAAATGCCCGAATCACAAACAGAACTGGAAAAAAGAAAAGTCCTACGCATGTCGAATGAAGAATCCAACAAATTGACAAAAGAATGCCTTCATACCGCTCTTATCTATCTGATGAGCGAAAAACCATTTGACAAAATCACGATCTCGGAGCTTGTCAGGCGTTCCGGTGTTTCCAGAACTGCTTTTTACCGGAATTATTCTACCAAGGAGGATGTACTCACAGAGATGAGTGCCGAATTCACCCGCACGATTTCTGCTTCTTTCTCCGATCCCAGGTATGCAGGACATCCTTATCAATGGTACTGCGACATTTTTCACCGTATCAATGAGGATGCAGAGCTCTTTCGCCTGATGCTTCAGGCGAATCTGCCGACAGACCGTATTCTCGGAACCTGCAGTATTCTAAACGCTCACGGGATTCTGGACGCCATCCATCCGTCTGATTCTGTTACAGAACATTACCGGAATGCAGCACTCGAGGGTGCTTTCACCAGAATCCTTCTAAGCTGGTTCCGGGACGGCAGGAAAGAGAGCCCGGAAACGATGGCCGAAATCTGTACGAAGCTGCTGAACGGCAGCGAACCGTTAGCGATCCCAACTCATACCACTCAGGAGGACAACGTATGATTTATTCATTTTTTATCTGCTTTATCGCCGGAATCGGAGCCGGGCTTGGCACCGGCTTTGCCGGTATGAGCGCCGCCGCTGTGATCAGCCCCATGCTGATTACCTTTCTCGGTATGCCCGCCTACGAGGCGGTCGGCATCGCACTTGCCAGTGATGTGCTCGCAAGCGCCATAAGTGCCTACACCTATGGAAAAAACAAGAATCTCGACATCAAAAACGGAATCGTCATGATGATTGCTGTCCTTTGCTTCACACTCGTCGGAAGCTGGGTTGCAAGTCTCGTACCCAATACCACGATGGGATCATTTTCCGTGTTCATGACCTTCCTGCTCGGCATTAAATTTATCGTCAAGCCTGTCATGACAACGAAAGAAGCAATGACCGCTGTCACCCCCCAGAAGCGCCTGATCCAGTCTGTTGTCTGCGGGGTTCTGATCGGATTCATCTGTGGCTTCGTCGGTGCAGGCGGCGGCATGATGATGCTTCTGATCCTGACGAGCGTTCTCGGCTATGAACTAAAAACCGCCGTCGGAACGAGTGTCTTTATCATGGCCTTTACTGCATTCACAGGGGCTGCCAGCCACTTTGCCATCGGCGGAATGCCAGATCTCTGGTGTCTGGTCTGCTGTGTACTCTCCACACTCCTCTGGGCACGGGTTGCCGCACGCTTCGCCAACAAAGCAAGCGCAGCAACTCTGAACCGCGCGACGGGAGCTGTTCTCGTGATACTTGGCGGTGCGATTCTGGCTGTCACCTATCTCTGATACCAGTTCCAAAGATGCCGCAAAGTTCTAAAATCCTGCTGCTTACAGCGTTGCAGTTCTGATACTCCGTTGCTTGCAGCGGGGTCTTTGATTTACGCATCCTCGCCCTCTCGCTTTTCCATATGTTCTTTCGTCATTTTCATTCACAAATATATCCACTCATTTTCCGTTCATTGCTTATATCCGGGCAATTATTTCTGCCCACCGGTCAGCGGCATCACCCTGTCATTTACAATCACTTCTTCTACCTTTTCCCAGTCTACCAGACGATTAAACATAAACAGATTTTCTGTTCCATAGCTGCAGGTATAGTTCGTATTATCAACCGGATCCCCGTCATTCCGTGAGACCACCACATACTCTGTTCCATCCTTGTATCTCAGCGCCAGATATTCAACAAAGTCCGGATTTTCCGAGAAATTGCCAAGCGAAAGCATCATGGACATCGGAGAACACTGAAACATTATTTTCTCTGTCTCCCCCTCCTGATACTCCTGCGTTCCCACCAGATTCACGGTAAATGAAATATCCTCCTCCCAGATGATCTTTTGATTCGGATCTTTAAAAATCTCACCCGTGAGCACTCCAACCAGGACATCCTGCAGCCTGGACTCATAAACAGTCCGCGGCGGATTTTCCCGCATAAACTCCGCAATCGTGTTCTGGTACTGCTCCATATGCAGTGTCCAGACTTCCTCTTTTTCAGTTTCCATCCCGAAAACCGGTATCATCTCATACAGATACATGCAGTTTTCCGTACTGTTTTGCTGATCCAGCAGCATTTGTCCGGATCGCTGCGCCCCCTGCGTATCACACAGATAAAAATTAAAATCCCTTTCTGTGGTAAACGGAACTCCCTTTGATTCATTGTATAGAGGATCTGAAACATCAATCGCTTTGATTCCCTCCTCACATTCCAGCTTCCAGGAAGCACAGGCGGACATTCCATCACTGACCACATATTCCAGTGTCACCGTATACGCTCCGATCCTTCTGGAAATCCCTGGATGTGCCACTGCATTGCCAATCAATCTTTCTACCGTCTTCTCGTCCGTGTCCACATATTCTCTCGCCGGATATGTGACCTGAATCGGATCGGTATTTCCGTCCATCCACTCGGTATGTGATTCAATGGAATCGCGGCTACCGTTCCCGAAAACATGATCCAGAAACTCCTTCTGAGTAAGCAGATACACCGAAGCTGCCGCCGTAATACCGACCATCAGGATGCATACTGCTGCCGCTGCCGGAGACAGCAGCCACTGATACCGTCTGCGTCCGCCTTGCTCCCGGCTGCCTTTCATCTCCGTCATAGATACGGCATTTTCTCCTTGTTCTACCTCATTCCAATCTGCGGACGCTTTTCCTTTTTCCATATTTCGGATTATCTGATAAGCTTCCTGTACCTTCTGTTCCGCCAAGGGTGAAAGCTCCAGATTCTGTGCCAGCCTTTTTTCTATTTCCTTTCTGTCCATACGTGACCCTCCCCTGTTCACTGAATCACATCCGCAAGATACTGCCTGCCCCGCCGTAGCTTTGTTTTGACCGTATTTTCATTGATGTTCAAAAGCTCCGCAATCTCTTTCGTCCTGAACTTTTCTCCATAATACAGCAGGAAAATCATACTGCTGTCCTCAGGGAGCAATTCCAGCGACTGCATAAATTCCAGCTGGTGCATCTCCTGATTAAAATAAATCTGTTCCGGCATATCATCCCATACAGCCATGCGCTGCCCGTCCCGTATGATATCCAGACACCGGTTAATCAGAATACGAGTCAGCCATGTTCGGAAATAGGCCGGTTTCTTCAGCTCACCAATGTGCTCGAACGCCGCCAGCACTGTATCCTGCAGTACGTCAGCAATATCCTCCTCACTCCTCAGATATCCCTTCGCAACCTTATAGAGCATCCGCTTATTTTCTTCCATCAGTTCAATAAACGCGTCCGTATCTCCGCGGATTACCCTCCTGATCAACAGCTCCATACACTCCCCTCTCTTTCCCTTGCCTTCTGTCTGTTAGACTGAAAAACGCAGGATTTAGTTTCATCAAATTTATTTTCAGGATATCATACTTTAGCCAGACAGGAGTCAGACAGTACCTTCTTCTGGACATAAAAACCGCCATCTGCTGTCAGGTGACGACTCGCTATAGTTCAGATGGCTGCCTTTTGGCATATATCTGATTTACCATGCAAGCTTCAGGATAAACTAATGCAAAGAACCAATTTTATAAAAAGAACTTTTCCACCTCATGCTGCCGGCATCCTCTCCCATCCATGACCTCATCACCGCTAAAACAAAATACTGATACCCGAAAAAACAAGAGATGCCAGTATTTTGATAGGATCTGTGTCATCCTGTACGATAACTATGACCTAAAATTTCCCAGAAACAGCAACATCTCCTCGGATGATCTGTGCATCATCCTTTTTAATCTGCTTGATAACGCGATGGACGCCTGCCGCATCTGTCAGGAAAAAGCCCCGCAGGCAGCACCGTCTATCTCCGTCACGATCCGCCTGATCCATCAGTTCCTGATCATCAAGGTATCAAATCCCTGTGCCCATAAGCCGCGCAGGCTTTCTGGCCTCTTTTCCACCACCAAGCAGAATACACTCCATCACGGAATCGGACTGCGGAATGTGCGCGAGACAGCCGAAAAATACGGCGGCAATGTAGAATTCGAAGTCAGGGAAAACACCTTTGTGACGAGCGTGCTGCTGTTTTTCCAAACATAACGAAGTTCTTCTTGACATCTCTCTCCCTATTGTCTTAAAATAGTTAGCAAGCTAAGTAATCAGGAGGCCTGTGTATGATTTCATTTCAGCGAAATGCCACCCGTTATATAAACAAGCTCTCTCATAAGCTGAGAAGGCGGCTCGATGCATTTTCTTCTGTCAGAGACTACAGCAGCGCGCAGGGCCGGATTTTATCCTATCTCCTGCTGCGCGACTGCGATATTTTCCAGAAAGACATCGAGGAAGAATACAGTATCCGTCCCGCCACGGCAACGGTTCTACTGAAGAAGATGGAAAAAAATGGACTGATTAAGCGTGAACCGGTTCCTTACGATGCACGCCTGAAGAAAATCACCCTGACGCCCAAAGCCTTGACCTACCGTGAACAGGTTTTTCACGACATTGTTGAACTGGAAACAGACCTGACTCGCGGGATTTCAGAGGAAGAACTTCAGATCTTTTATAAAGTCATGGAAAAAATGATGGAAAACCTGTAAGATCTGTCTCCGATATCTGCTAATTACGTCTGGCTTAACTGTACAGCATAATATACATAGGACCTTTCTAAACGAATCTGTTTTCCGGAAATCAACTTTCACATACCGGCTTTCTGCTCATCACTTCCCGAAAGTGCTGAATATTGAGCTATGAAATTTCCGGACGGAGATATATACCAATATAAGGAGGAACATCAAATGAGCAAAGGAATTTCCAGAAGAGATTTCCTGAAGGGTACTGCTGCAGGTGCCATGGCAGTTGCTGCCAGCAGTCTGTTCGGAGGTTTTACCGGACTTGCTGCTGAAAGCAGTGACGGTGCTGCCATCTACACACCAGGTACTTATACCGCAAGTGCAAAAGGACTTCAGAGTGATGTAACAGTTACTATGACCTTTGATGAAACAAGCATCACAGAGGTGATCGTAGATGCGAGCGGAGAGACACCGGAAATCGGCGGTGTTGCGGCTGATGAGCTTGCAAGGAAAATCCTGGATGCACAGGGAAGCGAAATCGACGCTGTCACCGGTGCTACCATCACATCCAAGGCTGCGCAGGAAGCTGCTGCAAATTGTATCGCACAGGCAAAGGGAACTGCTGCCCCTGCTTCCGAAGACGGCAAAGAAGCTGCTTCTTCTGAAGACTGGCTTGGCGAAGAACCGGAGATTGATGACGCTGATGTCTATGCTGAAGTATCTGCGGATGTTGTAGTCGTAGGACTGGGACTCGCAGGAGTCGCTGCTGCAAGACGCGCAGGTGAGCTCGGCGCTTCCGTGATCGGTATCGAGAAGTCTGCTGCTCCGAACTGCCGTTCCGGAGAATATGCAGTCATCAACAGCCCGAAGCTGAATGAGCGCTGGCCGGAGCGTGCCTTCACACGAGAAGAAGTTGATGAGATTGTGGATTCCCATATGGATGAATCCTCTTACCGTGTAAAACGTTCCATCATGAAGAAATGGGCAGACAATATCGGGGAAGCCTTTGACTGGTGGATGGAAGGCGATCCGAACCTGTTTATTGCAGATGAGACGAGACAGGCAATTGAAGATGAGAATGCTGAAGATTTCCTCGTGCCGATCTTCCGTCCGCTTCCGACCTGGACCGATGAATCCGGTAATGTACACGAGTACAACTGGAAAGAAGAACGCTTCCCATGCTATCCAACCTCCGTGGAATTTCTCCCGAGTCAGGCAGCATGCTTTAACAGCAACTGGCAGGTAGCAGTGGATACTGGAAATGTCGAATCTTACTTCGGCCACTTTGCCAAGAAGCTAATCATGGAAAACGGTGTGTGTGTAGGCGTCTATGCATACAATGACAATCCGGAATCCGATCAGAAGGGAAAATATCTGAAAGTAACGGCAGCTAAGGGTGTTATTCTCACCACGGGAGAATACGGCTCCAATGATATGATGATGAACCATTTCGCACCAGATGTCATGAAAACGCATGCAAACAACCGTCTCTTTACCAGCTTTGACGTAAACGGTCTCCCGACCAATCAGGGTGACGGTATCCGTATGGGCGTATGGGCAGGTGCAAAAGTACAGGGTTACCATGCACCGATGATCCATCACATGGGCGGAGGTGCAGACCTCTCCGGTGTCGGCGTTATGGGAAACGCAGGATTCCTGAATCTGGACATGGACGGCAAGCGCTTCATGAATGAAGATCTTCCGGGACAGCAGCTTGAAAATCAGGTAGAGCAGACAAGGCTGATGACTTCCTGGCAGTTCTTCGACGCAAACTGGCCCAGCCAGCTTGGCCATTTCCCGGCAGCACACGGCGGAGCCTGCTATTTCGAAGACTACAAGTCCATTGATGAAGCTCCGAAGAACAACCAGACTTACCGGAACTGGAAGAGCCCGTATCAGCTCGAAGCTGCCATCGCAGACGGACGCTGCCTGACCGCTGACACACTGGAGGAGCTGGTCGCACTCGTTTACCCGGATGATCCGAAAGCACAGGCAACCGCACTCGTTCAGATTCAGCGGTACAACGAATTCGCGGAAGCAGGCTATGATGAGGATTTCAACAAGCCGGCAAGCAGACTTTTCCCGCTGAATACTGCTCCATACTATGCAGACGCATTCACAACTGCAATCATGCTGGTTTGCATCGGCGGACTGGAATCAGACGAGAACTGTCATACTTATACCGAGATCGTTGATGAAAACGGCAGATACATCCCTGGCGAAATCATCAAAGGTCTGTATGTTGCAGGAAATATCCAGGGCGGACGCTTCGGTATGGAATATCCGATTGGTCTGAAGGGCGTGAGCCATTCGATGGCAATGTACTACGGAAAAGTAGCAGCTGAGAACGCAATCAACGGAATTTAAATATTCATCGGACAATCATCGTCCTGTAAATTTATGAGCCCTATGTGAGTTTGAATGCTCACATAGGGCTCATTATTTCCGGAATCTATTTACATTGCTGCCTGTCCGACTCTCTGTCCAAGTTTCACTTTTGTTTCCACACCGGCCGCAGAGTTTTCCACATAAATCCGATCCGGCACCACTCTGCCTCTCTGGGTCAGCAAAAGAATCGTGGAACCTCCGAATGCGAAATTCCCCTTCTCCTGTCCGCGTGATACATGAACGCCAGACCCAGAATGGCGGTTTTCAATCTTCCCTACAAGCAGTGCCCCGACCTCCATCATCAGAATCGTACCAAACTGCTCTGTTTTTATCATACAGCGCTCTCTCGTATTTTCCTTATAAATCGGATAACGATCGTTTGCTGCCGGATTCACCGTATGGAAAATCCCCGGAATCCGGACATTCACAGACTTCACACCGTCCACAGGATAAATATAGCGGTGATAATCATCCACACAGAGACGGTACAGCCACAAGGTTCCTCCCGTATACCGCCCGGCCAATTCTTCGTTTTGCAGAAGGCTTCCCACCGTATATTCCGTATGCTTCACGGTAAATCTGCCCTCCGCAGTGATCGGATACACAGTCAGCCTGCCGTCACATGGACTGATCCAGGCTTCCCTCGTCCAATCAACCGGCCGTGCTTCCGGCAGCAGCTCCCTCGTAAAGAAATCATTATAAGAGCGGAATTTCTGCTTCTTACACTCAGAGAGGTCAATATGATTCATATGCACAAATGGTTTTACCGCAAGCGCCGAAACCCTCGTATCAAGCAGCCGCCCGCCAAGCTTAGAAAATCCCGGACGCACCAGCGGCTTCAGCAACACTCTTCCAACCGTATGGCCGTACATCCATCCAAGCATTCTGTCTTGAAAAGACTGTGCCTGATTTCCGGCATCAACGCCCTCTTTATCAGCCTGAAGCTCCGCAATATCTGAAGACGGAGACTGTCCTTCCGCTATTTTCCCATGAGTACCGGATCTCATGGTTTGTCCCTGTATATCTGCTGTATCCGGTTCTTCTAATTTGTAAGACTTCTCCAGTTCCATCGGAAAATTCCCCTCCACTGATAATGAATCAATATGTACACAACAGCTACTCCAACCACGAAAATCAACGCTGCCAGTTCTTTGTTCGTCGGCTTGCGGAAGCGGAAATTCCAGATAAACAGAATGCCCGTCACCAGCATTGCAGCTGTCAGTGTAATCAGAAAATGCTGACGCAAAAGTGCGGAGCTGAGATAGATCAGAGGCAGTATCACCGCAATTGAGGTGATCGGCAGTCCCTGATAATACTTCCGGTTCTCCGTCGTCTCATCCTGCCGCCTTTCCTCCACTACATTAAAATAAGCCAGACGTATCAGACCTGCAAGACAGTAAAATACCAGAATCGCCATCTCCGGGATGCTTCTCATCCCCGTGTGATAACAGATAACTACCGGAAATACGCCGAAACAGATCACATCGCAAAGTGAATCAATCTGAATCCCGAAACGTTTTTCATCCTCCGTGCGGTTCTTCTTCGTTCTCGCCACTTTCCCGTCAAATGTATCGAACAGTCCTGACAATGCAAGACAGAAAATAGCCAGATGCATATGTCCCGTAAACGTACAGAACATCCCAATCAGCGATGATGCCAAACTCAAATATGTCAATATTACCGTATAATCATAAAATCCTAACATGTTTTCCCCTCTTCCCTGATTTCCCCCTGCAATCACTTATTTTTCTTCTATCGTACTCATTCTCATAACTTCCCCTATCACTACTCCCATACAGCAATCATCCTTACGGCTATCTTGCTGCACATCGCCGTCCGTTCATCTTCTCCGCTTCCTGCCGCCTTTTGACTCTGCGTTCAAACACAACCACAGACACCAGCGTAAATACAGCCGATACCAGAAGCTCCGTGTAATAACCCAACCCACGGCTCAGTACCATACCCGGAAGGATCAAATCCCCGAATACAGGAGGGAAAATCGCAAGAAACAAGGTTTCACTGATTCCCATTCCCCCCGGAAGCGGCAGCATATCCACTGATACGGAGATGACAGACTGAAGCGTAAGCACCGTCATCCATCCTGTCCCTGACAGCCCAAACGCCCGGTAAACAAAACAGGTCACTGCGAACAGCGCAATTCTCTGTACAAATGTAATTGCCAGTACACGTATCATCAGCCAGCTATGTCCTCTCATATAATCTGCCGTCTCATGATACATATCCATAGAAGCTTCCAGCTTCGTCAACCGTCCTTCCCTGTGCTTCAGCAGATGAAGCTTCTCCAGAATCCAAAGCCCCTTTACCAGTATCTGTTTCGCCAGAAACGGGTGGAACACCAGAAGAATCATAAACGTCACACAAAAAATATTCAAGCCAAGTCCCAGATAAAATACCGGAAGAATCCCCCCGAGATACTGTTCCATGAATCCTCTGGCAAACAGAACGATTCCAAGTCCGATAATCACAAGCACCATCTTATACGTAATCGTGACGATCATCAGGACAACGGTCGATATTGGAATCGGAATCTTCTCTTTTTTCATAAAGTAAATCTGCATTGGCTGCCCGCCGCTCGCAGACGGAGTCACACAGCTAAAGAAAAAACCAACCGAAGAAAACAAAAAACAGATTCCCTTTTTCAGCTTGATTCCATAGGAGCACATCATATCCCAGATAATCATGGACTCGCCCCAGATGAAGATAAACACACAGACTACTGCAGGAAGCAGCCACACCAGACGGCACTCATAGATTGCATCGCGCATCTCTCCGAGATCTTCTCCATGGAATACTCCCCATAAGGTCAGCGCAAAGACCAGAATAAATATGGCTGCATTGAACAAAACCTTTTTTTTGTTATTCAAACTGAATCTCTCCTTACAAAATTCTGTCGCTCTCATCCCTGCGCGATCAACTATATGTCCGCCTGCCCAAACACTCCCGCCGACTGTTGGTTCCGCACACAGCTCCGGCTGCTATCCTTCTCTTACTGCCGAGCCTTTCAGCACCTTCTTCGTTACCCGCTCAAATACAGCGCCGTATACATTCGCAAGCCGCGTTCTTCCGGCGATCCTATAGCAGAATTCTGCCAGCAGTACACCGCCTGCCACATCCACGAGCACATGCTGCTTCGTCGTCAATGTGGAAACAAATACGGCGATTGCCATCAGGCAGGAAAAGCACCGGTAACCTGACGGTATATTTTTACGACCCCGTATGCCGATGTAGCACATCCAGCTTGTCAGGCAATGAATGGACGGAAACAGATTATCCGCCGAATCTACCTGATACAGAAAACGCATCAGGAAATTCCATATTCCCTGTTCTCCTACCCCCGGTCTCGTATTTGTAGTCGGAAGCAGTAAAAAACAGAAAAAACAGATGCATTTCGCCAAAAAGTCCGCACTCAGGAAGCGGTAGGCACTCTCCCTGTCCTGACGGACACTCAGAATATAATTTACAACCCAGAAAATATAGCATCCGAAATATATCACAATCGTCCACGGAACGAACGGAATCATCAAATCCAGAGGCGTCTCCAGATTGTAGTGATGCCAGTCCCCGGCGATCAGTTTCGTCCCTGCATACACAAGTGTATTCAGTGCAAATTCCGCAATCAAAGGAACCAGTCCATATTCAGGGATGATTTCCAGAACTTTTTCTTTTACTCTCATACAACAACCCCGTTTTTCATTATAACTGTGAACTATGGACACTTTTTTAACATTCTCTTAACATATTCTTACGCAAAACATATTTCTTGTCCACAATTCTGCCCGTTTCACTTCTCTTGTCATTCTATCCACCGAAATCAACGGCATTTGAAAAGACCGGGGACTTTTGTCCAGAAAAGTTCCGGTCAGATTCATTACAGTATATGATAATTCGTTACTGTTCACTAGGTAGCTGTCCCGCGAGGTGTTCAGGTGCGGTTCCGCGCCTGAATCCCGAGTTTTGAGGCGCGAAATCGCATGAAATGCGATTTCTGTGCATCGCGAAGCGTCGTTGCTGATCAGACGGCTGCCATTCTGGCAGACGTGTGAACAGTAACGATAATTTACACCCCTTCGCTCTATAAACAGTATACCATTAACCACAGGGGTAAAGTCAAGTCATTTCACATATCGGGTGGAAAATTTGTTATTTTTTTCGCAAACCACGAGCCAGTCCCTCTATTTGTCAGAAAAAAGGCCTTGCCCGATCTCCAAATAATCAGGCAAAGCCTTAGATCCATCAAATACCGGTTTGTTTCAGTACATCTGAAATATTCTTCACCGGGAAAATTTCCAGCTGTTCTTTCACCTCTTCGGCAACCTCCTGTAAATCTTCCACATTGTCTGCCGGAATCAATACTCTGGTAATGCCTGCCCGCTGTGCCGCCATCAGTTTTTCCGGCAATCCCCCGATCGGAAGCACTGTACCGCGAAGGGAAATTTCACCTGTCATGGCAAATTCCGGGCTGACGGCCTTCCCCGTAAGCAAAGATGCAATCGCCGTTGTAATAGTGATACCAGCGGAAGGTCCGTCCTTCGGAACTGCACCTGCTGGCACATGAATATGCAGGTCATGCTCCTCCAACTGTGCTGCCTCCTCCGGAAACAGAGATTTGGCAACACTGACCGCAATCTGCACCGATTCCTTCATAACATCCCCGAGCTGGCCGGTTATGATCAGCTTACCGTCTCCTTTGATCAGGCGCGTTTCGATAAAGAGAATCTCACCGCCTGCGCTGGTCCATGCAAGCCCGGTCACAGTTCCCGGAACCGCCTCCTCCAGCTTTTTATCATGATGAAGATTCTGTCTTCCCAAATAGTCCGGAAGCTTCTTTTCACTCACGGTAATACTCTTTCGTTCTCCTTTAACCAGCTTCACTGCCGCATTCCGGCACAGAGTCTCGAGCTGTTTCTTCAGACCGCGTACTCCCGACTCCATCGTATACTCCTCGATCATTCTCCGGATGGCCCCGTCCGATACCTTCAGATTCTTCGCCTTAATCCCCGTGTCCTCCATGACTCTCGGCAGGAGATGTTTCTTCGCAATATAAAACTTCTCCACAGCTGTATAGCCCGGGAACTGAATTACCTCCATACGGTTCAGCAGCGGCTCCGGTATCGTATCGGTCGTATTCGCCGTGCATACAAACAACACCTGGGACAGGTCATACGGTACATTCATATAATGATCCGTAAACGTCCCGTTCTGCTCCGGATCCAGCACCTCCAACAGTGCGCTCGCAGGATCACCGCTGTATTCCTTCGCCAGCTTATCCACTTCATCCAGCACCATCACCGGATTGGATACACCGCAGCGCTTCATTCCTTCCATGATGCGTCCCGGCATCGCCCCGATATAAGTCCTTCTGTGCCCCCGGATCTCTGCCTCATCCCTGACACCACCCAGGCTGATACGCACGTATTTCCTGCCAAGTGCCCGTGCGATCCCCTGACCGAAACTGGTCTTGCCCGTACCCGGTGCGCCGACAAACAGCAGAATCGAACCGGACTGCTTCTTATTCAAGGCGACCACTGCCATCTGCTGAACAATCCTCTCTTTTACCTTCTTCAGACCATAATGATCCTCATCCAGAACCTGTTCTACTTTCCCAAGATCAATCTCCGGTACTTCCTCCCGCTTCCAGGACAGGCTTGTCACGAAATCCAGATAGTCATAGAGCATCCCGTATTCATGGCCCTCTTTTCCCTCCTGCTTCATGCGGTTCAGAACCTTTTCAGCCTCACGTCTGGCCGTCTCGTTCATACCAGACTCTTCGATCTTCAGCTCAAACTTCCGGACATCCGAAATATTCTCCGGATGCATCGCATCCAGCTCTTTCTGCAGAAAATCAATCTGCTTCTTGAGTGCGGCCTCCCGGTAGACCTTCTCATGATCTGACTGCTGCGCTTCTTTCGCAGCCTCAGTCGCCTTCGTCCCCTCGATAAACTCATAGACCGCCTGTTCCATCAACTCATATCGCCTGCTGCGGGAATCCTCCGCCATAACGGCATACTTCTCTTCCCATGTCAGATTCAGATAGCCGGAAGAAGCACACACCAGTTCCTCCATACTCCGCCAGTGCAGCACAATATTCCGCGCCCATACTCCCCACTGAAAGCCCTGAATAAACTGCAGGTAGGATGCCCGCATCCGCTCAAATCGTTCTTTTGCCTCTTTCTCCGGAATATCATCCAGTTCAGGAAGAATCGATGCAGTCGCTGTCATCTTCCCATCCACCTGTTCCAGATCGGAGATACTCACACGGTTCTGCACCTTCATCTGAACGACACCTTCTCCGTCCACACCTTCGACTCTGGCCGCAAATCCAACCGGATAAAAATCCTCAGAAGTCATCTCACTGAAATCCTTCTGTTCCCGGAGAAGCAGAAACAGGACATCCTCGCCTTCCTCCATCTCTCCGAGATTCCATTTCTCATATGCATCCTTCTTAAAATAAAAGCTGACACCTGGCAGCAGAATAATATCATATACAGGTATTGTAATCATCGAATCCCTCCTCCATATCCTGAAAAGCAATTCAGATTTCAACTTCTCTTCATTGATTCGTTGTTCTTATTAGCACTCATTTCAAACGAGTGCTAATATTTCTTCTATATTGTATTACAAAATCAGGATAAGTCAAGAGAGTTTATAGAAATTTTATGGATGAGAGGTACCGATCAGCACCTTTTTTCCCTGAAAAGCAAATCCATATTTCCGTATCCTGGTCTCAGGGATCCCCTTACTTATGAGCGATTCATCATATCTCTGTCTCTCGATCTGCCCGAGAGCCTCCTGCACCGTATCAGAAAGATTTTTCTCATCCTCCACATCCTGCACCTTAAACTCCATAATGATAGCATCATCACTCTTGTTCCTCGGCTCCAGCATCACATCATACCGTCCAAACCCACTCTCCCGGTTTGACGTAAGCACATACCGCTCCTCCAGCTCCACCATCAATCCCAGCACAAATCCATGATAAAAACGCTCCGGCTCTGCACCGGACGCCCTCTTTCCCGTGTCAAAATAGCTGAACATTTCCAGCGCTACCCGGTTCATGTAAATATTCATCGCCTTCACATCCCCAAGCAGCAGCGCCCGGATAAAATCATTATAATCATCATCGTATTCCGCAAACCAGTCACGGATCATATGCTCAAACATGATCCTGACTTCTTTATTCGTAAGTGCCAACGTATAATAGAGATGACCTGTACACTCCTCAAACTCGGTTTCAACTACTTTCAGGTATCCGCCCGCAAGAAGAAAGCTCCAGATCGCATTTTTCTTCCCTGACAGCTGATTGTAAACAATCTGTTCATCAATCATAACCGTAATAGCTTCCCCCTGCATCAGCTGCTCAAAATCCTGCTTAATGCTTTTATTCCCCTCACGAATCAGCTTCCCGACCAGATTGTTAGAACTGGTATTCGCCCAATAGGCTGCCAATCGCTTTTTATCCAAATAGTTCAATATAGACCATGGATTATAGATGTCTGTCCGATTTCCAAATGTAAACCCATCATACCAGCTTTTCACATCCTGTTTCTTTTCAGATAATCCAAACTCATCCAACGCACAGAAGACTTCCTCTTCCGTAAATCCAAAGAAATCCGAATATTTTTCTGAAGTAGTCGTCACTACTTCCAGATTATTCAAATCTGAAAAAACAGACTCCTTACTGACTCTCGTAATCCCCGTCATGATCGCCCGCTCCAGATAAGGGTTACTCTTGAAAGTGGCGTTAAACAAATTTCTGGTAAAATCCACAAGCTCTGTCCAATACCCATCCACATAAGCTTCCTGCATCGGAGTATCATATTCATCCAACAGAATAATCACTCTTTTTCCAAAATAGCGTGAAAGATAATCTGACAATGATTTCAACGAAAGGGAAGCAGCATAATCCTCCATATCTGCGGAAACATTTCGGAAATCCTCTTTTTCACTCTCGTTCAGCAAATCACCTTCCAGCAGGAAATCATGCTTATTGTAAAGATTTTTAATGATTTGACATATTTTTTTCCTCGTCTGAGCAAAAGAGATTTCCTTAATGTCTGCAAAACTCAGCAGGATAACCGGATAGCTTCCCTGCAAACTGCGGTATTTCTCATGATTCCAGATGGAAAGACCTTCAAACAAATCACTTCTGCCGGAATATTCGACGGAGAAGAATTTTTCTACCATATTTATGGTCAGGGTTTTGCCAAATCTCCTTGGGCGCGTAATCAATGTTACTTCATCGTTCGACTCCCACCATTTTTGAACGAATTCCGTTTTATCAATATAAAAATTATTTTTCATTCTGATTTTTTCAAAATCCTGATACCCGATACCTACAGTTCTTGTCATAGAATCACACTTCTCTCTCTTTATTTTTGTGTGTTTACTTTAGTATAACGAATAATTGGGGGGATTACAAACATTTATTTTATTTGTTAGAACAAAGGCTAATAGAATAAGCCAAACGAGAATACGATGAATTTCTCATTTGGCCTATTCTAGATATTGTTTTTATTATCGAATTTTCTCTATCTTCAAATATAATTTCATCAAAAAGTTATTAGTTTTCTATTCAGTGAGGACACTTTACAAAAGTTTCTGTAGAGATCAAATCTCCCAAAACAACTTTTCCACATTTCATACACAATTTCCCATCGTATTTATATACAGTACATCCGCCTGAATTATTAGCTACGTGAGTGCTCCAAACTCCAGTCTTATAGCTGTGAATACATATAGCATAAGTTTCTACATCATTTTCCATCGCAACATAATGATAATTACCATCAATATCAATAAATACTGAGTCATAATTTTAAAAGTCTGATATCAGATTCGTCTTATCTTCTTAATCAAATAAATATTCTGTCACTACCAATTCCTCAGGTACTTGATTTGTCTCAAAAACTCTTCCTGATTTATACGCAT
>JAUNGL010000065.1 GCA_030524665.1 Lachnospiraceae bacterium
ACAGGAATCTGTGAACCGTGTCAGGTCGGGAACGGAGCAGCACTAAGCAGAACCTCTTGTGTGACGCAAGGGTGCCTGGGCCGAGTTAACTGTCAGGGTAACGCCTGTGGTATGCGTTCGAAGGGCGGCGCACGGTAAAAAGAAGTTTTTATGTCGTCCGTATGATTCCGGACGGCTTTTTTGTTACTCCGTTTTTCACAGTTCTGTCATCTGTGCGAACAGCATACTTTTACAGGCTTCTGATGTATTAAGTGCCTGCGGCAGCAGCTAACTATACATCTTATGTCACGGCCACTGCAGAGACTGACTGTTTTTTCTGACTACAGGAGTTTTATTATGACACCGGATGAGAAATATATGAAGGAAGCCATAAAGCAGGCTAAAAAGGCAGCCGCACTGGATGAAGTTCCGATTGGCTGTGTCATCGTTTATGAGGGCCGGATCATTGCCCGCGGCTATAACCGCCGCAATACAGACCGCAACACCACCTCCCATGCAGAAATCAATGCGATCCGGAAAGCCAGCCGGAAGCTTGGGGACTGGCGGATGGAGGGCTGTACGATCTATATCACACTGGAACCATGCCAGATGTGCGCAGGCGCTATCGTACAGGCCCGTATTACGCGCGCCGTGATCGGCAGTATGAATGCCAAAGCCGGATGTGCCGGCTCTATCCTGAATCTTCTTGAAATGGAACAATTCAATCATCAGGTTGAAGTGACAAGGGGAATTTTAGAAGAAGACTGCAGTACGATGCTCTCTTCCTTTTTCCGCAATCTGCGCGAAAAGAAACGTCTTCAGAAGGAGCTTCAGAAAAGCGGTCAGATACAGCCGGAAACTGACAATCTGGTATCAGGCAGCAGTCTCTGAACCAAAGCACCTGTTACGTTACTGTACCAAAGAAAAGGCTACCAAAGAAAAGATTCAAAAAAAAGTTGACGGAATCGCACGTCTGCATTATAATTGAAAAGCGACGTATGGAACGCGCATATTCTATATGCGTATATCCTCTGGAGATGTACCCAAGTGGCTGAAGGGTCCGCACTCGAAATGCGGTAGGCCGGCTTTACCGGCGCGAGAGTTCAAATCTCTCCATCTCCGTCAAAGAACCTGTCCGCGGCTGAATCCGTGACAGGTTCTTTTATTTTTCTATCAAATTTTCACTGCAAAATATTTCCCTCTTCTGTAATTCGGTCTTCCATCCACCCCGCTCAGATAATACGGCGCAGCATAATACTCGTGCCGCCTGTCTACAAGCGTCCAGGAAGGATCATAAACCTTGCCTCCGGGTTCTATGCATCGCGCGGGACAGCTCCCCCATGAACAGTAACCGACATATGGTTACGATCCACGGCCCTGCGGTCCGCGAACAGTAACGACATATGAACAGCAACCCATAAATAGTAACACAAAAGTTGTTTTTCCCTGTTTATTATGATAGGATAATAACAACATCCTGAGAGTGTTTTTTCGGCCAAAAAGAGAAACCTGAATTAAGGGAAATGATTTGCTGCTCTTCACAATCCTTTAGAACGTGAACGGCAACACACTATGAAGGGAGGATACGTTATGAAACTGAAAAAAAACTGCAACATGTTATGCCTGTTCCTGCTGTTGATGACCCTGTGCCTGTTTCTGTCGCTGCTGGTATCCGCGGAAGGAACAGCGCCATCCTTTGTGATCTCCGGAGGGGTGCTGGAGTCCTATGAGGGCACCGACACAGTGGTGGAGGTTCCATATGGTGTCACGGCAATTGGAGAACATGCGTTCTTCAATATAGAAACCGTAGAAAAAGTAGTTCTTCCTGCTACTGTCCGGGAGATCAGAGCCTCCGCATTTTTATACTGCCATCATTTACAGGAGATCAATCTTCCGGACACTCTGCAGCAGATTGGGGACTGGGCTTTCTATGCATGCCCTCTGAAAAAGATCCGGATTCCACGCTCGATCACCAGCATCGGCTCTGCCGCGATTCCTTACGGAACATACACTGAATGCTACAAAAATACCGCCGGATTTGAATTTGTCAGATACTGGAATTCCAGCTATTACTGTGTGCTGGATGCCATAGATATCTCCAGTCTGACGTTTTCCCTCTCCGCTGACACCTTTGTCTACACAGGTTACAGACTGGAGCCGGCCGTTACAGTTAAAAATAACACCGCAACCCTGCGCGGGGGTACAGATTATTACATGGAGTATTCTGACAATCTGAATCCGGGTACAGGGTGCATTACCATCACCGCCAATCCTTCAGACGGAACATACCGGGGTACCAAAAAGCTTTATTTCCGCATTCTTCCGCGCCAGGTCACAGGCCTGGTATCCGGACTGAAAACCTCCTCCAAAACGGTGGAACTTCAGTGGAACAAAAATGAGGAAAGCACGCACTATCAAATTTATCGTTACGATACATCCTCCAAAAAATGGAAGCTTCTGAGTACCACCACCAAAACTACGTACAGAGATACCGGAAAAAAAGCGAATACCAGGTACCGTTATTACGTAAGCTCCTACACATTGGTAAATCGGACTAAATTTCAGGGTCATAATTCTGCTGTACTGAGCGTGTACACTCTGCCGGACCAGAATAGCCTGAATGCCTCGGAAAAGCTTCGGAAAAAGGGTGCTACTCCCGAAACCATATCCGTGAAAACAAATGTAGCTACCACCCTGAATACGACAGATCTGGGCTGGCAAAACTGGTCCCACGTGTCCCCGATTTCCGAATTCAAGGATGAAAAGGGCAATTACTGCTTTGGCTATGTGAAGGGCAGCTATTACTACATTAAAATACAACAGTAAGCTAAAGCTGACCGGCAGTATCAAAGTCAAAAAGAAGTATCCTCTGTTTGGAAGCATTGCCTGTGATGCCGACGGCTATTATTACATCGTCTGGGGAAAAAATGATACTGCAGGCAAAACTGGTGTGGATACGATCGCTGTCTCCAAATACAGTGCGAAGGGAAAGCATGTAAAAACCACAAAGTTTATTACCACGGACAGCCCGTTGTTATCTACGCCGTATATTACCAGATATCCATTCGATGCCGGCAACTGTGTCATCGCAATCAAAGGACATACTCTGGTATGTTCCATGGGACGTGAAATGTATAACGGCCATCAGTCGAACTGCATTGTCAGCGTAAATACTGCTACCATGGGAAAGCTGGAACATCTCAGCAATTACGCCAGCCACTCCTTTAATCAAAGCCTGCTTGCCACCCAGTCCGGTGAGATTGTGTATGTCAACCACGGCGATGCCTACCCACGTGGAATTGAAGTAGAAAAACAGTCTCTGGAAGAACAAACGGAATGGACACCAGATGTCTCCACTGTACCATTTCATTTTTACGGTGAAATCGGAAACAATTACACCGGTGCACAGCTTGGCGGAATTGCGGAAGTCAGCAGCGGTTATATGCTGGCTGCGGCGGCTCCGAAATCGCTTAACAGCAAAGCCAACAGCCAGACCAGAAATGTCTTTGTGCAGCTTCTGGATAAATCAACTCTGACATCCAGGCTGAACGCCAGCACCAGAAAGGGAACCAGCGGCAGTGAATCAGTCACGGACAAGGGAATTAAATGGCTGACGAACTATTCCGCGAACTATACCGCCAGCGCAGTCTCCATTGTCGCCACAGATGATGACCGGGTCGTGGTTATGTGGGAAAAACTGAATAAGAACAATGTTTTTCTGAACAGTTATTATATGATTCTGGCCTCCAATGGTCAGGTTTTGCAGAAAGCCACATCTCTGCGGTACCGTCGGCTGAATGTCTATGAGGACCCAGTCTACCGGAATGGATATATTTACTGGACCTCTGCCAGCGGAACTGCTAAAAATACAACGACTTACCGCATGAAAATCAGCAAGCTCAAAGTCGTCAAAACGCTGGGCAAGCCTGAAGGATTGAAAACAACCGGAAATTGGATGTATCCTGCTTTGATCTGGGAGCCTCTTGAGGGCGCGGATGGATATGAGTTGTATCGGTCAACAAGAAAAAATGGAACATACAAAAAAATTAAGACTTTAAAAGCCAATAGTACCACCTCATATGAAGATACATCAGTATCAGCATTCAACGGAAGCTACTATTATAAGATACGCGGCTATATGACGGTTGGGAGCAAAAAGATTACAGGGAATTTTTCCAAAATTGTACAAAGTGAAAAACTATCGTGGGGTTGGTAGGGTCGATCTAAGATTCGCTGAGACAGATTGACCGGATACAGTTGACTTAAACCCACAGCAACAGAATTGCCAGATTTAAGTGGAACGGCGTTGTCAAACACGCCGTTCCACTCTTGTTTCACCAATAAGAAAAATATCAAATATCTGCAGTAATATCCTCGCATATCCACTTCAGGATACCAACTGCAAATCATACATCAGGATCCTGATGTTACTATTTAAAACTCTCCAGCAGCTCGATCACACACTTGAAATCTTTGCAGCCGTCCATATAAGCATACTCTCCGCTTCCATCATCATACTTTCCGCGCTGTACCAGAGTCATGCCTTCTGCCTCACAGCCTTTGATCACTTCATCCATTCCCTCCACATTAAAAGCAATATGATGGATTCCTTCTCCGTTCTTGTCCAGATATTCTCTCCATGTGGACGGTTCTTCGTTCGGCTCGATCAGTTCAAGCTGTACGCCCGGTACGAGATCGAAGAATGCGAGCTTGCTCTTTGCATTCGGAGCCGGCTGTCCCTTGTATACAGTTCCTGCGATCTCATTGCCGCACGGATTTGCAGGCGGTACCTCACAGCCGAACAGCGCTGCAAATTTTACTCTTGCTTCTTCGATATCCTTTACAATAAATCCTACCTGTGCAAATTTGCCTCTCTCTAAGATTGCCTTCATAATTCCATTCTCCTTCTCTCTTTTATTTTTATGACTGTGTATTCCAGCCCTTTAATAACTCCGTGATCATTGCCGTATTGTCGTCATTACTTTTAATATTAATCTCTGTCCCAAGTGCATTCTTCGTATCGTAGAACGCATACGTCCCACCCGGATAATATCCGATGTGATACCAGTCAGCTACGCCAAACTCATCCTGAATCAGTTTCTTAGCCGCATCTCTGTCCTCTACCACAAAGCTGATATGCTGAAATCCTTCTCCATGCTCCTCCAGCCATGTCTTCCACGGACTGCTCTTCTGTCCCGGCTGCACAAATTCCACAGTAATATTCTTCATCTTTATCACAGAAATCCTGCAGTCTGAATAATCCTCCAGTACTCCGTTTGTCAGGGCAGGTGCCTCCTCAGGCGTCGGAATATTCCAGATTCGCGGCAGATCTATGCCGAGAAGTACCGACCAGTTTTTGACTGTCTTTTCAATATCTTTTACCACAAATGAGATATGACATACTTCCTGTGTTCCAAGTCCCATTCCTGTCTACCTCCTTACTTTAGTTTTAGTCTCTTTCTCAGGTAAGCCGCACTTTCTACATAAGCCTGATCGTCATCCAGATGTTCAATTATCATTGGCATCTCCGGATCTGCCTGCTCTGCCAGCTCCACGTAACGCTCCAGACAAAAGGTTCCCTCCCCGCATGCGCATTCCTGTAACTGGAATGTAAATTCCTGCCTCAGAAGAATATCTTTTATATGGCAGCTCCTGATTCTGTCCCCGAGCAGTTCGAAGCAATGCTCCACAAATCGCTCCGGGAAAAAATACCTTTCCGGTGTATTAATCATATTGATCACATCCATATGTACCGCAAAACGGTCACGCCCGACTTCTTCCAGCAGCCGGAGATACTCTTCCGGTCCGGTCGGATACATCCACGGCATCGGTTCAATTGTAAAATATGTATTCTGAGGTTTCACCTCGTCAATCAACTCCTGAATCATCCGAACGGTACTCTCCCATGCTTTTCTGCTGAAATTCTCCGGATATGCTCCGTCCCAGCGTTCTCCGCCGACTGCTCCTGCCACATTGACGCAGCATCTCGCATGAAGCCGGTCTGCCAGACGAAGCTGGCCGATACTGTACTCCATCGCCTCATTCCGCTTTTCTTCTCTCATATCGATCGCATTCCTCCAGATACCTACTTCTGCGATCTGGAGATCATGTGCTCTGGCGGCCTTCTCATACGCCAGAATTACTTTCTCATCCGCCGTATAATTTACCGGAAATACAACACTCCGGCATCCCAGTTTCTTCATATTAGAAGCCCACTCCTCCGGCGTAGTATGGGCCAGAGAAGATGATATCCCAAGTCTCATGTTCAGCACCTCCTGTATCTATCCTGCCAGATAAATTCAACTGTATCACCAAACCTGCTCCCACAGCCCGGGCTGCGCACATTCCGACTCGATCCGGCAGCACCTTCCCATCCCGGCCGATTCCATGATCCGGTTGATCACCTCCACGATATGGATTGCCATCTGCTCATTTGCACGGTTTTTTCTGCCGTCGCGGATAGCAAGCGCCATCTCTGCCACTCCGCAGCCTCTTGTATAAGCAGAGACACTCTGGTTCCGCAGCGGAAGCTCATAGCTTTTCGCATCCGCAGTCAGCCCGTAACATCCCGCCAGTACCTGCTCCTTACGGAATACGCATGGCCTGCCGTCAGACATATTCGGATCAGGCATGGTCATCGTACCTTCTGTTCCGTACAATTCCAGCTTGGGAAGTGTGGAATGCCAGATATCAAAGCTCATATTCATATTAACCAGAACCCCGTTTTTCATCTTCAATACCGAAGTATAGTGAGTCGGTATCTCTACCTTCACAGAAGTTCCGGCAAGTGGCTGACTGTAAATTCTCCGTTCTTCATATCCCTTTGCGCCGTAAGAAAACACCTCCTGCACCGGGCCAAACAGATGAATCAGCACAGACAGATAATACGGCGCCATATCAAACAGAGGCCCGCCGCCCTGCTGATAGAATGCCTGCGGAGACGGATGCCACGTCTCGACTCCGCACGACATCATATTTGCAGTAGCATACAATGGCTTTCCGATCCAGCCCTCCTCCAGCAGCTTCCGGCAGCTCTGCATCGGTGCCGTCAGAAAAGTATCCGGTGCCGCTCCGATCAGCAGACCTTTTTTCTCTGCAAGCGCCGCCAGCTCCTTTGCATCTTCCACCGAGAGAGCAAATGGCTTTTCACAGAACAGATGCTTATCCGCTTCCAGAATTCTTCTATTTAATTCCACATGTGCACAGGGCGGCGTCAGATTGACCACCAGTTCTATTTCCGGATCCGCCAGCAGTTCATCGACTGTATATGCTGCCGGAATCTCATATTTCTCCGCCGCCGCTCTCGTACTTTCCGTATTCCGTCCGGCGACCGCTGCGATCTCCAGCAGAGGTTGGTACAGCCTCTTGATTTCCTGTATATAGGTGTTGCTGATCACACCACAGCCCAAAATTCCAATCTTCATCCGTCAGGACTCCTCCACATTTCCAAATTTAAATCCTTTGAACAGGATCGATTTTTCTGATTACTGTCTTGCATCCAGTGTTGCCTGCATCTTATCCTACAGGTTTATTCACATACTACCATAATTCCTTATTTGCTTCTACTCATATCTCTGATAATCACTTCTCAAATTTTGCTGTTTTTCATATCTTTTACATTCTTTTGTTCGATAACTCTGGTTTTTATTATACTTTTTTGTGCATTTTTATATTTTTTCCTGCTTTACAAGAATTTGAATTGTCTTTTTTATTATAATATTGTAAGATAATAATCAATTTATACCCGTTCTGTCATTTCCTTAGATACTCATTTTGAATTATCAAATATTGCTATTTTGGAGGGAAATTATACTTATGATCAACACTGAAAATGAAAATATATTATTCGAAAACCAGAATTTTGCCAGAAATTATTCTGTGAATGTTTCATGGAAGAATGTCCCGACCTTTTTTCCCGTTCACTGGCATACTTACGGAGAAATTATATGGGCTATGAAAGATGATCTTATTTTCAGTATTCAGGGGCAGAATTACCGTCTATTAAAAAATGATATTCTGTTTATATGGCCGGGTGAACTGCACTCTACGGTGCAAGCCGATGCTGCTTCCCACCTGATCGTCCAGTTTTCCAATAGCCTGCTCTCCGGCACTCCTGAAATGGCGATGCTGCTGAACCGAATACTGTCTGTTCATCATATTTCCAGCGACGCAGATCGCACGCCAGCTGCTGAAATTATTCACTATATGGGAGAGATTCAGAAAATTTTTTCTCTGGAAAAGCCTCTGATTGACACCAGATTATGTCTGTCTCTCACACACATATTGTTGTCACTCTATGATTACTGCACCGAATGTACGGCGTTTCCTTCGTCTGAAAACCCGGCGCACCGTCTGCATACAATACAGTCCATTACAAAAGCCTGCTGCTATATCACCGAAAACTGTCAGAAGAACCTGACACTGGAAGAAGTGGCCGAATACGCCGGTATCAGCAAATATCACTTTTCCAGATCTTTCAAAGAATATACTCAGACCAGTTTCTGTGATTATCTCGCCATTCAGCGAATCCAGAAAGCCATTATCCTCTTTGAAAATCCCGGAATTTCGATCGCAGAGGCAGCCTTCCAGTCAGGCTTCGGGAGTATCGCTTCCTTCAACCGCTGTTTCCGGAAATACAAGAACTGTACACCTTCCAGCTACCGGGACCTGCTTGCCAATCCACATTGAAACACAGGTGCATCCTGCTATTCCATACGCCAGGACTGTCCCAGATACTCAAACTTTCCGCCGATACCATGCAGGCCACGGGCTGGCTGCTTTGCAGATGATCAGACGCTGAAGCAGCTTTTCCGTGGCTGATGTAAAAGCGTATATAAAAATGGCAAGATAACCAGATGAATTTATAACCTTGTCCCGTTTCTGCGCCAGAGCAGTGAACGGTCAATATGTCTGATATCCGGTGAACAAGTTCTCGCCATTGCTCCGGCAAGCTCCTTCGTCACTGCACCTATCGTATCGGCCGCACCCCTAGCCCCATTTTCCAGAATTGCACTCATGACTGGCCGCCCAACGCTCACAGCTGTTGCCCCAAGTGCAAGTGCCTTAAATACGTCAGTTCCATTCATGATACCGCAATCCACAAAAATCGGAATCCTCCCGTCAATAACCTCTGCAATCTCCGGAAGTACCATCAGCGGCGGCACCACTGTAGGAAGAATTCCATGGTGATGCGATATCACGATTCCCCTGACTCCCGCTTCCAGACACTTCTTCGCATCTACCGCACTGAGAACCCCCTTGACCACGAAAGGAAGTTTCGTTCTTCTGCAGTATCCCTCGATCTCCTTCAGACTTCGCGGGCGCATCGGATAACCGAGCACATTATCATACTCACCCTTCGAATTAAAGGAATGGTCAAGATCCATGCCGACTGCAAGCGCTCCAAGCTCCTCTGCCTGCTCAATTGCACTTAAAACAAGTGTCTCATCTTCATACGGCTTGATAATCCGGATCGTCGGCGTTCCCACAGCAGCAATATCCGCATACTGTTCATTCGGCCCCATCCCGGCCCAGTTCACAGCGCCTGCCAGTTTCGCCCCTTCGGCCATCTGCACCATACCGTCGCCTTCCCCGCCCTTTCCCCTGAGGTGAGAAAGAGCCGCCATCATGACCGGCGTCTTAAATGTCTTTCCGTAAAGTGTCAGGGCTGTATCCGGCCTGACCCCGTCGATATGGCGCATTTCGAGAAGAATCTCATCGAAATATTCTCTTGTGATCTGATTCGTATCCATTGCCTTTTCACGTACCGCCTTCTCCATACTGTGTTCCTCCTTTACCTGTAATGATCTGTTTAAAGCATCATAGACATTTGATACAAACATACTACCATACTTCATATTGTGTTTCTACACATATCACCGGTAATTGCTTCTCAATATTTGCTGTTATATTTACTATATTACAATGATATCCTTCCGCCAGAGGCCCATGCAGACACGATTACTTCCCCTATCGCCCGCAGAAATAAAAAGCGGGGCAGAGAGTAATTTCCCTGCCCCAATCACTGATACCCTGATCAGATTTCCTTCACCCAAACCTGCATTTCGCCTTCCCCGCGGTTTGCCCATGTATAATACGGGATGAACTGCAGCCGTACATCCTCATACTCCGGTCTGCGGTAGGTATGATAAAGCTGGTGATCCTCTGTGACATCCTCCACTCTGCGCTTTCCGGCAGCACTGAGCGTCACAACATTCTCTCCAAACTCACTGCTCACCTTTTCCAGTATCTGCGGCTTCTCACCAATCGCCAGCAGGTGCAGGTTCTTTCCATTGTCGGCTTCTTCCATGCAATAAACAACCGGGCCGCGCATCAGCGCTACCTTGCCGATATCCTCGCGCACTCTCGGATTCGGCTGCATCATACGCACTTCCATCGGGAAATCAAGTGTAATCACGCCGCTTTCCTTCCATACTTTTGTCACGTACAGATAGCCATCCTTCACCTCTGTCTGCGCACCTTCCAGTCCCTTTGCCGTATAAGTTCCGCACCAGTCCGGGATACGCAGGGCTACAGTAAACACAGATTCACTCTCCGTCTCGACCTTCACACTCACTTCTCCATTCCACGGGAATCCGGACGTGATTGTGATTTTCGCATCTGTACCATTTTCCGCTTTACTTACCTGCAAGGTTTCTGCATCCTCTGCGATATCCTCTGACTCCTGTCCATCACATAATCTTTTCGTAATCTCTCCGCCAAGATACAAATGTACATACAGCGTATCGTCCGTCTCCGTGTATGCATACGAAGCGATGGAGCTTAAAAGTCTCGCAATATTCGGCGGGCAGCATGCACATCCGAACCATTTCTGACGGATCGGCTTTACGTGGAATTTCCGCTCATCCTTGTGGCAGGCTTCCGGCAGGCTCTCCAATGGATTTACGTAGAAAAAGCTCTTTCCATCCAGCGCCATACCGCTCAGGATCCCGTTATACAGTGCACGTTCCATGACATTCGCATATTTGGCATCCGCTTTGATCTGCAGCATTCTCCGTGCAAAGAATACAAGCCCGATAGAAGCACACGTCTCCGCATAAGCCGTATCATTCGGCAGATCATATGCAAATGAGAATGATTCTCCGATGTGGGTTCCGCCGATTCCTCCGGTAATATACATCTTCCTGTCTACGATATCATCCCACAGTGTCTCACAAGCTTCCAGTAACTTCTGGTCTCCGGTCAGACGTGCCAGATCAGCCATCCCGGAATACAGATAGACCGCACGCACCGCATGTCCGACTGCTTCCTTCTGCTCACGCACCGGAAGATGCGCCTGATTGTACTGGTAGCGCAGCCCGTCATCCTGTTTTACGTTTTGCTCATAATCAAAATAGTACGGTCTTGTACCGCGCATATCGGTAAAGAACTGACTCAGTTCCAGATACTGCTTCTTTCCTGTCACTTCATACAGCCGCACCAGCGCCATCTCAGCAATCTCATGTCCCGGATACCCCTTACACTTTCCTTCCTCCGGCCCGAAATGTGCGGATATAAAATCTGCATAACGCTCCACTGCCTTCAGCAGCTTATCCTTTCCCGTTGCCTGATAGTAGGCAACAGCCCCCTCTGCCATATGACCGAAGCAATACAGTTCATGATTGTCTCTCAGATTCGTAAAAATCCTGCTGCGGTCATTGATAATATAGAAGGTATCCAGATAGCCGTCCTCCTGCTGCGCCTCACACACCACATCAATCGCCGCATCTGCCACCGCCTCCAGTTTCTCGTCAGGATGCTGTGTCAGAGAATAACCGACTGCCTCGATCCACTTTGCGAAATCACTGTCCTGGAATACAAATCCATAGAAACGGTCCTCCATCTTGTCCATGCTCTCCGGCAGAACCTCCGGGGCGCCGCCGTGGAAGTCAACCGGATACTTTTTCTCAATATAGGCTGCCCCCAGGTCCTTACGCTGCCGATTCAGCTTCCCGGCTACCCGGAAATTTCTCATGCAAAAACTCGGACTCGCCTCCGGAATCCTGTCATTCAGTGCGTCCCATTGGTATGGAATCACCTCTTTCCGTACCAGCTCCATCTCATGCTTCCAGAATCCGTCTGTCACCTGAACCCTTGTCAGATCAATCGGATTGCTGATCTTTCTCTCTTCCATAAAACAAATCTCCTTCCTAAACTTTTTTCATGTTACGCTTTACAATCCCGGCGGACTGCAGACTATAACTTTATGTAAGATCACTTTTAATTCAATCCACGCCCGGTGATTTCACATCGTACGCTATGCAAGCCGTATACCCGCCTGCCTTTTCATTTTCAGACATGGCTGAGTATTATTAAACCAGCAGCGCAGATTGATTTAAATTATCCTTCCTGAATTGATATTTGAATTATATCATCCCTCTATCTTTTCCGCCATTGCCAAACAGGAAAAAACATGTATAATCTGGAAAATAGAAAATATTTTTCTATCCTGACTTGCATATTCCTGATGAAAAATTTATACTCTGGTATAGCATCCCCGGAGATGACAACGAATTGTTTTTCACCTCCGTGAAACCTGTATTGCATTCCTGATTCCTTAGAAACAGAAAAGAGGCATCCTATGAATTATCGCTTTCAATTATCCGGCAGCCGTCCGGTCAGAGAGGCAAATTACAATACCTTTGTTCATCCTGCCCTGCATCCTGACCGGATCATGAACTGCCATGATTTTCTTTATATTATCGACGGTACGTGGGAAATTGGGCTCGAGACTGCTCCCCGTGCGGATTCTTCCCCAATTGAATCAGGAGCAGCCATTCCCAATTTTCCAGAATCTCTGCCCGACAGAGAAATACTTCTCGCAAATACCGGAGACCTGATGATCCTCCCGGCCAATCTGCGCCATTACGGAACAGCTCCGTGCAGTCCAAACTGCAGGAATATGTATATTCATACGGAGGTTTTGCCCGGTGACCTGCCATCAGAAGACATGTCTCCGGATTCTTTGCCTGCAGCGGGCAGCTCTGTTTCACACGCCGCCTGCACAGACAGCAGCGCCGGGGATACCATTTGTTTCCCTTCCGTTATCCACTGTCTTCAGAATCAGGTGATTCCCGACCTTTTCTCTGAAATCATCACCGTTTACTGGAATGACAGCCCTCTGAAACAAAAGAAGCTTTCCTGCCTGTTCGAGCTTTTGCTCTGTGAAATCAAAGAACAGCAGGTGAAATCACCTGCTGCCTTTAAACATTATGCATTTGTAGATTCCGTTGCAAAGTATCTCCACGCAAACCCACAGACCTTTTTCACCGCATCGGAAGTAGCCGAACATTTTTCGGTCAGTGAGCGCACACTCAACAACCGCTTTCGTGAGATACACCAGAAGACATTGTACACGTACCAGATGGAACAAAAGCTTGAGATGGTCCGCCAGTTTCTCCGCGCAAATCCCGGCATCACCCTGCGTGAGACGGCTTCCAACTTCGGCTTCTATGACGAATTCCATCTCAGCAAGGCCTTCAAAAAACACTTCGGCATCTCCCCCAAATATATGCGGTAATCTCATCTCTCATCCGTACCGTTAATCTGACGCACTGCCTTCAGTGCAAAAGTCAGTGTACGTCCGCACGCTACACCTGGCAGCAGCTCCGGATAATTGTCTGCAAAGAAGCTTCCGGAGCAGTCGCCCGTCGCATATAATCCTTCGATCGGATTGTAATCCGTACCCATGACCTGCATTTTTTCATTGATGCGCAGACCATCACAGGTAGTCAGAAGAGACGCGCCGTACCAGCTTCCATAGAATGGAGGCTTCGTGATGCTGCTCATCCGGTAAAATTCCTTACCGAAATCCTCATCCTGTCCTATTTCATACATAACATTATAGCGTGCCACAGTAGCAATGAAATTCTGCTTGGATTCCCCCTCAAAGCCAAGCTTGTCAGCCAGCTCCTCGATGGTATCAGCCTTCATGATCAGGCCTTCCTGTACCTTCTGTTCGATCTCGCCTTCCGCTCCTGTTTCACCCCAGAAGCGCGGAAGCTGCTGGCGTGTCTGCGCAGAGCATCCGAGTGTATGGAACCGTGTGACATCCTCCGGGAAGTTTGAATCAAAAATCTGGCACAATACGCGTCCCTTCTGGCTGTAAGCCGTGAAAGGTCCGTCATTGTACGGTACACTCACGGCGTGATACTTCTCTCTTGCTCATAGTAGTCAACTGCTGATTCCGGAAAAAGATCAAAAAAGCGGTTACAGATACTACCAGTTCCGTCAGACCGCAATGCTGATGCAGCATATCCGTGACCGCAATCTGGGCTTTTCTATTAAGGAATCACAGAAGGTAGCAAAAGACATCTCTTTCGATGAATATATGGATACCCTGCGTCAGAAAAAACAGACCCTGACCCAGTCAATTGCCCGCAGTCAATTGCTGCTGGAATATATTTCCCGCATGGAACAAGTAGAAAAGTGGATGCAGCAGCCCGGCGTATGGTATATTGAGGAAGTTCCCTCCATCTGGCTCCTGCCTCATTCTCAGGATGACCTCTTTCTGGGTGATACCGAACTGACCAAAGCTGCGGGAGTCTGGTATCTTCAGGCTCCTGTAACAAAAAGCTGCTGTGTCTACTCGCCGGACTATCTGCAAAACCAGGGAATAAGGACCTTCTGTCTGGCAGCTACCGAAGAAGCTGTTCAGACTCTGAAGCTGCCGCTGCCCCCGCAGGCGAAAAAATCACCGGGATGCCGCTGTCTTATCATTCCTGTTCACGAAACAATTTCATGGTCAGAACCAACATCAAAAAAGGATAACTATCTGGCTCCGGTAAAACAAATTTTGGAAAAATATCACTTTCAGGTCACAGGCAACTTCTATCGGATGATGTATGCCGTATTTGACCGCACAGATCATACAAGGGATTCCTGGCATGTTTTTTATGTACCGATTGCCATTTAAAGCGTTCAGTACTCAGGATTTCCGTGCATTCTGCCCGGAAACACCTCGTGGGACAGCTACCCTGTGAACAGTTACTTTAAACCTCCTGACAGATAACCTGACAGTTACTATTCACACCATCGCGGTCCGAAAACGGTAATATTGGATACTCTATATTTGGTCATTTTTCGGTTGCTATTTGACTATTATTTGGTTGCATTTTGGTCGCATATCGGTTATAATTATATCTGCAAAAGCAAATTTGCTATCATACTTCCTTTATTTATCTTCAGAAAGGAGTTTTTTCATGACGATCAAAGAAATGAAAGAAAAAAAAGCAGAGCTTGGCTACACCAATGCAAAGATTGCCGAGTTGTCCGGTGTACCGCTCGGCACTGTCCAGAAGATTTTCAGCGGAGCCACCTCATTCCCCCGCTACGAGACGCTCCGGGCACTGGAGGATGTACTTGGAGAGCCTTCGGCTTCCTATATCCGAGACTCTCACCCGATCTATACTGTAAATATTAAAAAGCAGGGAACCTATACACTGGATGATTATTACAAGATCCCGGACGAAAGACGTGTGGAGCTGATCGATGGCGTGATCTACGATATGGCTGCCCCCACATCCGCTCATCAGTTGATTGCCGGAGTTATTTTTGCAAAACTGTTTAACTATGTCACACAGAAAAAAGGCAAATGCCTGCCCATGATCTCTCCGCTTGACGTTCAGCTTGACTGTGATAACCGAACCATGATCCAGCCTGATGTGATCATCGTCTGTGACCGTGACAAAGTAATCAACCGCTGCGTCTACGGTGCTCCCGATTTTGTCGTTGAGATCCTTTCCCCCTCTTCCAGAAGCCGGGACGGAGTGATTAAACTCCACAAGTACATGAATGCAGGTGTCCGGGAATACTGGCTCATAGATCCTGACAAACTGAAAGTGATCGTCTACAATTTTGAGCATGGTGATTACCCTGTCATTTACGGATTCGATTCCAAAATACCGGTGAGTGTCTGGGACAACGACTGCGTGATTGATTTTCAGGATGTGTACGAATATATCCGCTTCCTCTATGAACGACCAGCCGAATAAAGACTAAATACATAAAACATTTTATACAAAGCCAAACGGTGAGTGCCTGGTTCGCATTTCCAGCTCTGAGCACTCACCGTCTTTTACTTTTTATATCCGTTTTCAGGCATTTTGATCAGTTAAAATATACCGTATCCGTCTCCGGCGCCCCTGTCAGCTCATAAGACTCCGCATACAGCACAGGCCCCTTCTGGCCGTATTCTTTGCGGTATTCATACTTGATCTTCGCAGTGATCCAGATCCACTCGCGAGACTTCAGCAGTGGCTCAAACTCCGCCTTGCAGATATATCCCATGAACCGGATATCATCCGCACAGCATGTCATCACATTGCGTCCCGGAACGAAAATCCCATCGCCAAACCGCCTCGACTTCATGACCTTTCCGCGGAATCTGACCTTCTTTCCGTCATAACGATCCGGTGTCTCATTTGCATCGAGATACCAGAGTCCGTAATCAATATCATCAATCTGAATTACCTCCGCATTCAGATCATACGGCGGTTCTTCCATTCCCGGATCAATTGGATCGCCTTCTTCATCTTCAAAATAAATCATTGCGCCCTGATTCACTCCACGCACAGCTCTCCGCCAGGAGTGAAGCTCCATCTCCGGTGTGCAGCGGTTGAAAATCACCATCTCCGTATACGTAAACAGATTACTCAGGATTCCTCGCATATTGTTCAGGTAAACTCCAAATGTACTTCCGTCAACCAGAGTGATGACCTGCGCAATCGCCATTCTTCCCGGAAGACCTTCCTCGAACATCCATTTTGCATCCCACATACCATTCATCTCGATGAAAATCCGTTTCGGCTGGTAATGCTTCTGACAATCCGTCAGAAATTCCGGTGTAAAATCCTTCTCATCCTCCACCGTAATGATATCAATATTCATCCCGGCCAGCAGCTTCTCATCGTACTCCTCTTCTCCCTCTTCGCAGAGAATCAGAAGCGCCTTCTGCCCTTCCGTAAACTCATCATCCGAAAGGATATCACGCAAAAAAGTCGTTTTGCCGCTCTCAAGGAAGCCGGTCACAATATAAACTGGTATTTCTCTCAGCATTATATCACTCTTTCTATCACATCAATGGTTACTATCCACTCCATGAGCAGTAATCATTCATCTATAAACTGTTATCTGTTCCTGCAGTCTGAAAAGAATGCTGATCACTCTGTGACCAGCAATCCTTCCTGATAACTGCCTGTATTAACTACAATCTGAAAAGCTCCTTCAGCTTATCTTCTTTCAGCTGTGCACCAATCACACAGAAACGGCCGGTATAATCCGCTGCTCCCTCACGGATCTCATACTCGCCAGGTACATAATCAAAATGAATCCATACACCTTCCGCAGTCGGCAGCATTCCCTTCGCACGCAGGATTGCACCGTATGTCTCTTCATCATCCAGCTTTGTAAGAATCTCTGTAACCTCTTCTCTGGTATATTTCCTCGGTGTCTCCTGTCCCCACGAAGTAAATACTTCATTCGCATGATGATGGTGATGATGATCATGCCCGCAGCCGCAGGAATCACCATGCTCATGGTGATG
>JAUNGL010000066.1 GCA_030524665.1 Lachnospiraceae bacterium
CGATGAACTTATCTTTCGGTGAACGACCTGTATAGATACCAGTCATTACGTTAACAGCGCCAAGTTCACTCACCTGTCCTTTTTCGAAGCCTTCCAGACCCGGTTTGGTCTCTTCTTCAAATAACATTTCGAAAGAAGGATTGTGTACAATTTCAGTAGTTCCAGTAATACCATACTTACTTAAATTAAGTTCTGCCATCTTACTTTTACCTCTTTCCTTTCATAGTATATGGTTGTTAAGTAAATAATATGATAACCGCCTGCAGATGCAGGTCATGCGGTATCTTTCGAAAGAAGCGGAGTACTCCGACTTCCCTTACCATATTATACATAATAAATCGATAAAATCAATAAAAATCCTCTAAAATTTTCGAAATAGATGAAAAAATGATAATTATTTAACGATTAGCCGCGGGTAGAAGATTTTCAAGTACCAGGAGCAGCATATGGAAATGTCTGTATATGAATCTTGCAAAGCTTCCTTATCTGGCGGGGCACAGAGGGGGGCGGACGCTTGGGATACGCGCATGTCAGTATTTTTTAATGACAGAAGGCTGTTAAGAATTCGCTAAATACGATCAGAAAAGAACTCATAAAAACGAAGGGGAAAGAAAGAAGATAGTTAAAAAAACTACAAGAGGAAATAACATTGGGCGGGCAAAAGCAAATTCACTGCATATGCTAAAATGAGTTTTTGAATTCAGGATCAGGTGAAAGGTGCAGATGGAAAAGCAGCTTAAAAGGAATGAGGAAAAGTGCAGTATCATGCAGGAAAAAACAATTCTGCTGAAAATTGCCGGTCTGTTAGCACAGGAACGGATCATTACTCCGGATGAAAGGGCAAGACTTGAGGCAGAAATACGGCAGGGAGGGCAGTTCTGATGTCGCGGGCGGTCATTTACTGCAGGTGCAGTACTGAGGAAGAGAGTCAGAAGGATGCACTTGCCAAACAGGTCATGGAGGCTGAAGAGTGCGTACAAAAGCATGGCTGGATTCTGGTTGATTCTTATATTGAAAGCCGTTCGGGTACCAGCACAAAAGGCAGAAACGAGTACAACAGGCTGTTTGAGGATTTGACGTATGACAGATTTGAGATTGTAGTCATCAAGTCACAGGACAGACTCATGCGCAATACGAAGGACTGGTATTTATTCGTTGACCGTCTGACTGCCTCGGGCAAGAAGCTTTACCTTTATATAGAAAGCAAATTTTACAGTGCGGATGATGCACTGATCACCGGAATCAAGGCAATTCTGGCTGAGGAATACAGCCGGGAACTCAGTAAAAAAATAAATCTTGCACATAGGAACCGGCAGAAGAAAGGCGGAACCGTTTTGCTGACGTCGCGTACATACGGATATCAAAAGATGGCCGACAAAAGTGTAGCTGTCATAGAAGAGGAAGCCAGAGTGAAGCGGCGCATGTACGAACTGTGTGCTGCAGGCTATGGGAGCCGGAGGATTGCTACTATTCTAAAGGATGACGGAATTACCAACCGGAAAGGAAGGCCGTTTACCGATGCCGATATCCGGAGAATGATCCGGAATCCCCTGAATAAAGGCACGATTGTCATGAATCGGAAGCACTATGATTTCGATACAAAACGGACGATCAAAGTGCCGGAGGAAGAACAGTTTGTCTATGAACATAAAATCCCGGCGATTGTCCCAGAGGAATTGTGGGAGAGAGCAAATCAGGAAATTTCCGCAAGGGCCGGAGCCCGGAATAAAAACGTGTGCTGTCCTTCAGGAAAAAACCCCGGGAAATACCAGTTGAGCGGAAAACTGTTCTGCGGATTCTGCGGAGAGCCTTACTACAGGACCGTCAGGAGAAAGGGGCAGGATGGAGTACTGGTTCCAGAATGGAAGTGCAGACGTTATCTTGAGGAAGGGAGGGGTGCAAGCATCCATACGGAAGCGAATCCAGGAGAACATACAGTTCATGGCTGCCATAATATTCATCTGGAAGAAGAACGGCTGTTGGAATTGCTGGCAAAAGAAACGGAAGTTCTCTGCAGAAGAGACAGAAATGAAATCATAAGGAAGATCATGGAATTACTGGAAAATGTTTTGACAGAACACAATCTGCAGACTGAGTTGTATCTGGAACAGCTTTCTCTGGAGAAAATAAGCACACAGCAGAAGCTTTTGGTGGGGAAATTGCTGGAAGGCGTGCTCACGGATGAAGTTTATCGAATCAAGCAGGAGGAATTACAGGGAAAGCTGGAAGCCTCCCGGAGCAGGATGCGGGAAATGGAAGAAAAGTATAAGCATGATCAGACGCTGCAGGAACGGCTTCGGGGGATAGAAGAGTTCTTGCTAAAGGGAAATGTGATAGAAAAGGCAGAGGCAGGAGGTGTATTGGAAGATGTCAGGAAAATTATCGTTTATCCGCAGTACATGGAAGTTGTATTAAGTGAAGGCACGAATACCGGAAGTCTTGAGAATTTGGGCGGTCGGCATATGGAAATGATATTAAATGAAAGCGGGGCTTCCAAATTTTCCGGTATGCAGTATATCCCGGAAAATCAGAGAGACAGTATGGTAATAAAGTATGGAAATACTTTTCATTATCTGGAAAAGAAGAGGGAGGACAGAGAGAAGATCACAGACCTGATGAGGGAGAAACCGGAGATCACAGCAAGAGAAATCGCCGGGGAACTTGGTCTCAGCCTTTCCGGTACGAATTACAGAATAAAAGTACTGAAGAAAGAAGGACGAATCCGGTTTCGGGGAAGCGGCGGGAAGGGTGTATGGGAAGTAATGAAAGAGTAAAGTGCCGGATCTGCCTTACGGCTGGCAGAGAGGATGTCAGATGATATCAGGATGCGTGCGAGCCTGAATACCTGACTGCCGTATATAATCAGATATCCGAGTCCCTGTCTCGCTCCGATGAATTCTCCGATCACGACACCGACAAGGCACAGTCCGATGTTTACTTTCATGACACTGATCAGCAGCGGGATCGTGCCGGGTAAAATGACTTTCCTGAGTACGTCCCGCTTCGTCCCCTTCAGGGTATAGATCAGCTTGATCTTGTCAGGGTCTACTTCACTGAAGCCTGTATAGAGATTCAGAATGGTTCCGAAGATGGCAACGGAGATACCGGAGACAATGATGGAGCGCATGTTTGCACCGAGCCATACGATCAGAAGCGGTGCCAGGGCAGATTTCGGCAGGCTGTTCAGGACGACCAGATACGGTTCCAGAATTTCGGAAATCTCTGTGTTATACCAGAGCAGCAGGGCCAGACCAGTACCGATGAGGACTACGAGTGCGAAGCTTATGAGCGTTTCGAGCAGTGTAATTCCGGTGTGGATGAAGATACTGCCGTCTGCCCACATCTGTCCGAAGGTTTTTATAACACGGGAAGGGCTGCTGAAGATAAAACCGTCGATCCACCCAAGCTGTACGGAAGTCTCCCACAACAGCAGGAATAGCACAAAGATCAGAATCTGAATGGCTGTGATCCGGTGCTGCCGCTGTGAGAGGTGTTTCAGATAATTCTGGTGGGACAGGGAGGTTCGGGATTCATTCACTGTCATTCAGCTCCTTCCATAAAAGATTGAAATATTCCCGGAATTCCGGCTCATTCCGTTTCTGAAGAGGGGAAAGCCCCTTTTTTTCGAACTGGATATCCAGAATCTTCTGAATGCGGGCCGGACGTCTGGACAGAACGAGAATCCGGTCTGCCATGCTCACTGCTTCCGAGAGGTCATGCGTGACCAGAATCGCAGTTTTTTTTTCTTTGCGCAGAATGGCTGAGACATCGTCACAGACGGAAAGGCGTGTCTGAAAGTCAAGCGCAGAAAATGGTTCATCGAGGAGCAGAAGCTCCGGATTCAGAGCCAGTGTACGGATCAGGGAGGCACGCTGGCGCATTCCGCCGGACAGCTCGGATGGTCTGGAATTGCGGAACCGCGAAAGCCCATAATCTGTCAGCATTTTGTCGATGCGGGCGAGTGTGTCAGGATTCAGCTTATGCTGGATTTCGAGGCCGAGTATGACATTGCGGTAGATCGTGCGCCACTCAAACAGATGGTCCTTCTGAAGCATATATCCGATATCCGCATTGAGAGAACGGTCTGCTTTCCCGTCCAGCAGGACAGTGCCGGCATCTGGTGTCAGAAGTCCCGAAATCAAAGAAAGCAGCGTGGATTTTCCACAGCCGCTTGGCCCGGTGACAGCGATAAATTCTCCCTTCATAACCTGAAAGGAAATATCAGACAATGCATACGTTTCACCGGCCTTGCTGTGGTATGCATAGCTTACATGATTTATTTCAAGTAAAGGATTCACTTTGCACCTCCTGTAAAGTCCTGCTATAGAATATGAAACAAGACAGGGCAAGGTGAGAGTGAATGAGCGGGGCGCAGGGAAATATTTTGGCTTGACAGACCGTAAAGGAAAGGCTTATGATTGAACGCAAATTGCAGACGCACAGCAGCCCGCAGACAGGAGCTCGCAGCGGAGAGAGAAACAGGAGAAAGAGATGATATGCAGCAGAATCAGGTGAATTACCAGAAGCAGATGGAGAAAATCTTGGAACAGGAGCAGGGATGTGTGCCGACACTTCTGCTGCATAGCTGCTGTGCACCGTGCAGCAGCTATGTTCTGGAGTATCTCTCACAGTATTTTGAGATTACTGTATTTTATTATAATCCGAATATTTATCCGCCGGAGGAGTATGGACACCGGGTGGAGGAACAGAAGCGTCTGATTGCAGAGATGGATCTGCTGCATCCGGTACACTTCCTGGAAGGACGGTTTGAACCGGCGCGATATTATGATGCGGTACGGGGATTGGAACAGATCCCGGAAGGCGGAGAGCGCTGTCATGCGTGTTTCCGCCTGAGGCTGGAGGAGACCGCAAGGCAGGCATCCGCCCATGGATTTGATTATTTTACAACAACATTGACCATCAGCCCGCTGAAGGATGCAGGGAAGCTGAATGAGATCGGGTGTGAGGCGGCGCAAAAGTACGGAATTGTATGGCTGCCTTCCGATTTCAAAAAGAAGAATGGATACCGCCGTTCGGTAGAACTATCTCAGGAATACGGGTTATACCGGCAGGACTACTGCGGATGCGTATTTTCAAAACAGGAACGGGAGCAGCAAAAGCGTTAAACAAGTTGTACGCTCTTGGACTTGCGCGAATCGGTTCCTTGTGATACACTTGCACACGTATTTATAATGAAGCACAGGCAGAAAGAGGAATGAAAATGGCACAGTTATGGGGAGGCCGTTTCACAAAGGAAACGGATCAGATGGTTTATGATTTTAATGCTTCTATTTTATTTGACCGGAGGCTGTACCGGCAGGATATCGAGGGAAGCAGGGCACATGTGAAAATGCTGGCACGTCAGGGGATTCTGACCGTGGAAGAGAGGGATCAGATTCTGGAGGGGCTGGATTCTATTCTGCGCGATGTGGAGAATGGAACGCTTGCAATCACGAGCCAGTATGAGGACATTCACAGTTTTGTGGAAGCAAATCTGATTGACCGTATCGGAGAGGTTGGGAAAAAGCTCCACACCGGACGGAGCAGGAATGATCAGGTAGCGCTCGATATGCGTTTGTATGTACGGGAAGAGGTACAGCATACGGATGCACTTTTGAAGCAGCTTCTGGAAGTACTGATTGGAATTATGGAAGAACATACGGCTACATTTATGCCGGGATTTACACATCTGCAGAAAGCACAGCCTGTGACTCTGGCGCATCATATCGGGGCTTATTTTGAGATGTTCAAGCGTGACAGACAGCGTCTTGCAGATATTTATAAGAGAATGAATTACTGTCCGCTCGGTGCCGGGGCACTGGCAGGAACGACCTATCCGCTGGACCGTGACTATACGGCGGAGCTGCTTGGCTTTGACGGGCCGACATTGAACAGTATGGATTCTGTGTCTGACAGGGATTATCTGATTGAATATCTGTCGGCATTATCAGTCATTATGATGCATTTGAGCCGCTTTTCGGAGGAGATTATCATCTGGAATTCCAATGAATACCGCTTTGTGGAGCTGGATGATGCGTACAGTACAGGCAGCAGCATTATGCCACAGAAGAAGAACCCGGATATTGCAGAGCTGGTGCGCGGAAAGACGGGACGTGTCTACGGCTCACTGATGGGTCTGCTGACCACAATGAAAGGACTTCCGCTTGCATATAATAAGGATATGCAGGAGGATAAAGAGGGGGCTTTCGATGCAATCGACACGGTCAGCCAGTGCCTGACGCTGTTTACCGGTATGGTACATACCATGAAATTCTGCAGCGATACGATGGAAGCTTCCGCGAAAAATGGATTTACCAATGCTACGGATGTGGCGGATTATCTTGTGAATCATGGAGTACCTTTCCGGGATGCACACGGGATTTCGGGACGGCTGGTTCTTGCCTGCATCGCGCAGGGGAAAGCGCTGGATGATCTGACGCTGGAAGAATTCCGTGCAGAATGTCCGGTATTTGAAGCGGATATTTATGAAGCAATCAGTATGAAAACGTGTGTGGAAAAGCGTCTGACACTCGGTGCACCGGGAGAGACTGTAATGAAGCAGGTGATTGCGAAGAACAAAGAGTATCTGGAGCTGAAACAAGGCTGGGAATGAATTTGAAAAAAGTTCTTGACAAGATAAAAATCGAAGCGTATTTTAGATAAAGACAAATGTACGCACCATAAATACATACAGGATATATGCCGGCGTACAGAGAAAACAGTGCAGTCAGCGGAAAACAGTAAAATCGATAGCATGCGATGAAACATTCCCGGGAATGAACATACGGTATGAGGGATTGGAGCTTCGCAAAACCGGATGATATGCACTGGAATAAGTGAATGAGGAGAATGAAAAATGGAAAAGAAGTTGAGAGTCGGTATTTTAGGAGCAACCGGTATGGTTGGACAGCGTTTTATCTCCCTGCTGGAAAATCATCCGTGGTTTGAGGTAGTGACAGTTGCAGCCAGCGCAAGAAGCGCAGGAAAAACATATGAAGAGGCTGTCGGCGGAAGATGGAAAATGACGACTCCGATGCCGGAAGCAGTCAAGAAGCTCGTGGTGATGAATGTCAATGAGGTAGAACAGGTCGCAGCCAGCGTTGATTTTGTATTCTCAGCAGTGGATATGTCCAAGGATGAAATCAAGTCGATTGAGGAAGCTTATGCGAAGACCGAAACTCCCGTTGTGTCCAATAACAGCGCTCACCGCTGGACACCGGATGTACCGATGGTAGTGCCGGAAATCAACCCGGAGCATTTTGAGGTCATCGAATCACAGAAGAAACGTCTCGGCACGACAAGAGGCTTCGTAGCCGTAAAGCCGAACTGTTCGATTCAGAGTTACGCGCCGGTTCTGACTGCATGGAAGGAATTTGAGCCGTATGAGGTAGTGGCAACGACGTATCAGGCAATTTCCGGTGCAGGCAAGACCTTCAGAGACTGGCCGGAGATGGTGGAAAATATCATTCCGTATATCGGCGGCGAGGAAGAGAAGAGTGAGAAGGAACCGCTCCGTATCTGGGGTAAGGTTGAGGACGGTGTGATTGTTCCGGCAACGACTCCGGTCATCACCTGCCAGTGCATCCGTGTCCCGGTTCTGAATGGCCATACGGCAGCCGTTTTCGTGAAGTTCCGTAAGAAGCCGACGAAGGAGCAGTTGATTGAGAAGCTGGAGAACTTCCGCGGACTTCCGCAGGAACTGGAGCTTCCGAGTGCACCGAAGCAGTTCATCCGCTACATGCAGGAGGATAACCGTCCACAGGTACAGCTTGATGTAGATTACGAGAACGGTATGGGAATTTCAGTCGGACGTATCCGTGAGGATTCCGTTTACGATTTCAAATTCGTCGGATTATCCCATAACACAGTACGCGGTGCTGCAGGCGGAGCTGTTCTCTGCGCAGAGACACTGAAGGCGAAGGGATACATTCAGGCAAAATAAGGTTGCAAAAATATGCAGGTATGCATATAATGAAGACTGTCGTGGCGGCAGGAAAGGCCGTCCGGCAGTCTTTTGCGTGAAAAGTAACTTAATATCCTGCTGCAGGATACATGAAGAAAACATCCATTGCCTGCAGGAATCAAATACAGCGGAGGTATGAATGTCAAAATCTCTGTTTATTGCGGAGAAACCGAGCGTGGCTCAGGAATTCGCAAAAGCGTTAAAGGAACGTATGGAACGGCATGACGGTTATCAGGAATCAGACTCCTACGTGGTGACATGGTGTGTCGGACATCTGGTGACGATGAGTTATCCTGAGGTCTATGATGAGAAATACAAACGTTGGAGTCTGAATACACTTCCGTTTTTGCCGGAGAAATTTCTGTATGAGGTAATTCCCGGTGTGAAGAAGCAGTTCGGGATTGTAAGCCATCTGCTGAACCGGAAGGATGTAGAGACGATTTATGTCTGTACCGATTCCGGGCGCGAGGGAGAATATATTTACCGGCTGGTAGAACAGATGGCCGGAGTGAAGGGCAAAACAAGAAAACGTGTCTGGATCGATTCCCAGACAGAAGAAGAAATCCTCCGGGGAATCGAGCAGGCCAGAGACCTCTCTGAATACGACAATCTTTCTTCTGCGGCATATCTGCGTGCCAAGGAAGATTATCTGATGGGCATTAATTTTTCCAGACTTCTGACATTAAAATACGGGAATTCGATTTCGAACTATCTGGGGACGAAGTACTCCGTTGTTTCGGTCGGACGTGTCATGACGTGTGTACTTGGAATGATTGTACGCCGCGAACGGGAAATCCGCCAGTTTGTGAAAACACCGTTCTACCGTGTACAGCAGACGATTCCGGTGGGCGGCAGGAAGCTGGAGGGAGAATTCCGCGCCGTAGAGGGTTCTGCATACTACCAGTCTCCGAAGCTTTATAAAGAAAACGGATTCAAAGAAAAGAAGGATGCACAGGAGCTGATTGACCGTCTGATGCCCGGAGACGGGACACATACGGTCATTGCATCCGTCGAGCGGAAAAAGGAGAAGAAGAATCCGCCGTTGCTGTACAATCTGGCGGAGCTTCAGAATGACTGTTCCAGAATGTTTAAAATCAGTCCGGATGAGACGCTTCGGATCGTACAGGAGCTGTACGAGAAAAAACTGGTCACGTATCCGCGTACGGATGCGAGAGTACTTTCAAGCGCGGCAGCAAAAGAGATACGGAAAAATATTTCCGGTCTGAGACGCTTTGGGGAGGCTGCCCCGTTTGCGGAGGAGATTCTGGAAAAGGGTATGGATCATGGGATCGCCAGAACCAGATACGTCAATGACAAGCAGATCACAGACCACTATGCCATCATTCCGACCGGGCAGGGGATGGGAGCACTCGGCTCTCTGAAGGGTACGGCGTTTGGGGTATACGCATCCATTGTACGCAGATTTTTGAGCATTTTCTATCCGGCTGCAGAATTCGAAAAGATCAGTCTTGTGACTGCGATGAAGCCCGCTGCGGCAATGCCGGGGATGAATCAGGCAGACCCGCCGGCGGAGAAGTTTTTCTTTACCTTTAAGGTCCTGCTGTACGAAGGTTATTTCAAAGTAGCAGGTAATCCATATGATAAGAAGAAGACGGAACATACCGTGGAAGAGGAACTTTCGGCAGGAAAAAGGGCGAACCGCAGGACAGGAAGCCCGGATACGGATGAAAAATCCGGCCAGAATGAAATGACGATCAGCAATGATCCGGCGTTTCTGGAGCTTTTGCGGGGACTTCGCAAAGGAATGACTCTTCCTGTCATTTCACTGGATATCCGGGAGGGGGAAACATCACCGCCGAAGAGATACAATTCCGGTTCCATGATTCTGGCTATGGAAAATGCGGGGCAGCTAATCGAGGATGAGGAGCTGCGTGCGCAGATCAAAAGCTGCGGAATCGGAACGAGTGCGACGCGTGCGGAGATATTGAAGAAGCTGATCGGGAATAAATACGTGGCACTGAATAAAAAAACTCAGATATTGACACCAACGCTGCTTGGTGAGATGATTTATGATGTGGTATTTTACTCGATCCGCTCTCTGCTGAACCCGGAGCTTACGGCAAGCTGGGAAAAGGGACTGAATTATGTGGCAGAGGGGACGATCACGAGTGATGAATATATGGAAAAACTGACGCATTTTGTCAGATCCAGGACGGACGGCGTGCTGGCGTTGAACAACCAGTCAGCGATGCGGCCGTTGTACGATGAGGCCGCCCGATATTACCGCAGTCCTGGGAAAGCTTACGGAAAACAGCAGACAGGCCGGAAGGGATAAAAGAAATTTCAGGAGGATACATCTATGGAACAGTGCAGAATCAGAAATCTTTATACATTAGAGGAAACGATTGCGGCAGAAATTTTCGAGGGAGCTGAGTATCCGTGGGAGGTACTCCCGAAGATCGGAAACTTTATTCTGAAACTCGGAGCAACGCTTGATGAGACGGAGTATGAAAAACGCGGTGAGAATGTCTGGATCGCAAAATCCGCGAAGGTGGCGCCGACGGCTTATATCAACGGACCAGCGATCATTGGAAAAGAGGCGGAAGTGCGCCACTGCGCCTTTATCCGCGGCAATGCGATTGTCGGTGAGGGAGCTGTGGTCGGTAATTCCACAGAATTGAAGAATGTCATTCTCTTTAACAAGGTGCAGGTGCCGCATTACAATTACGTAGGAGATTCCATTCTCGGCTATAAGGCACACATGGGTGCAGGTTCCATCACTTCCAATGTGAAGTCTGACAAGAAGCATGTCGTAGTCAAAGCAGGAAACGAGCGGATGGAGACAGGGCTGAAGAAATTCGGCGCAATGCTTGGTGACTGCGTGGAAGTAGGCTGCGGCTCTGTCCTGAATCCGGGTACCGTAGTCGGACCTCATTCCAACATTTATCCTCTGTCTTCCGTGCGCGAGGTAGTTCCTGCGCATTCGATTTATAAGAAGCGCGGGGAAGTGGCTGAGAAGGTGGAAGAATAAGAGGTGAAACATGGCAAAAAGTAAAACATATGATGCGGACAGCATTTCCGTGCTGGAAGGACTGGAAGCAGTCAGAAAAAGACCGGGAATGTATATCGGAAGTGTCTCCCGTAAGGGTCTGAATCATTTGATTTATGAGATCGTCGATAATGCGGTAGATGAACATCTGGCGGGTTATTGTACGGTGATAGAGGTATATCTGGAAAAGGACGGTTCGGCTGTCGTCGAGGACAACGGGCGGGGAATTCCGGTCGGAATGCACGCGAAGGGGATTCCGGCGGAGCGGCTTGTATTCACCACGCTGCATGCGGGCGGAAAGTTCGATGATTCGGCGTATAAGACGAGCGGAGGCCTGCATGGCGTCGGCTCGTCTGTCGTAAATGCACTTTCCACCTGGCTCGATGTACAGGTGATGCTGGACGGGAAAATCCATCATGACCGCTATGAGCGTGGAATCCCGAGTATTGAGCTGGAAAAAGGGCTTCTTCCGGTAATCGGAAAAACCAAAAAGACAGGAACCCGAATCCAGTTTCTCCCGGATCCGGAGATATTTGAGAAAACGTGGTTTTCCGAGACGGAGTTGAAGAGCCGCCTTCATGAAACCGCATATCTGAATCCGAACCTTACAATCCATTTTGAGGACAGGCGTGGGCAGGAGACGGAGGCAATTACCTACTGTGAACCGGATGGAATTGTCGGGTTTGTCCGGGAACTGAATCAGAAATCGGAAACAGTCTGCGACCCTGTATATTTTAAAGGGGAGTCGGACGGAATTATGGTTGAGGCTGCATTCCAGTACGTGAATGAATTCCATGAAAATGTGCTTGGCTTCTGCAACAACATTTACAATGCAGAGGGCGGTACCCATCTGACCGGATTTAAATCGATGTTTACGCAGGTCATGAATTCGTATGCAAGGCAGCTTGGCATCCTGAAAGAAAAGGATGCGAATTTTACAGGTGCAGACGTCAGAAATGGTATGACCGCAGTTATTTCTGTCAAGCATCCGGCGCCGAGATTTGAGGGACAGACGAAGACGAAGCTGGACAATCAGGACGCGGCGCGTGCGGTCGGCAAAGTAACCGGGGATGAGATTGTGCTGTATTTTGACAAGCATCTCGATGCCCTGAAGAGTGTTCTTTCCTGTGCGGAAAAGGCGGCAAAGATCAGAAAGACAGAAGAGCGGGCAAAGACAAACCTGCTCACGAAGCAGAAGTATTCCTTTGACAGCAACGGAAAGCTTGCCAACTGTGAGAGCAGGGACAGCAGTATCTGCGAAATCTTTATCGTAGAGGGAGATTCCGCCGGAGGTTCTGCGAAAACGGCGCGGGACCGGAACTATCAGGCGATCCTGCCGATCCGCGGGAAAATCCTGAACGTGGAAAAGGCAAGTATTGATAAGGTGCTGGCAAATGCGGAAATTAAGACGATGATCAACGCGTTCGGCTGCGGTTTTTCCGAAGGCTACGGCAATGATTTCGATATTACGAAGCTCCGCTACAATAAAATCATAATCATGACGGATGCCGATGTCGATGGTGCGCATATCAGCACGCTGCTGCTGACCTTGTTTTACCGGTTTATGCCGGAGCTGATTTATGAGGGACACGTCTATCTTGCGATGCCCCCGCTCTACAAGGTAATTCCATCCCGGGGGCCGGAGACGTACCTGTATGATGACAAGGCGTTAGAAAAGTACAGAAAAACGCATAAGGCCCCGTTTACGCTGCAGCGATACAAAGGTCTCGGAGAGATGGACGCCGACCAGCTCTGGGAGACAACGCTGAATCCCGAGACACGTATCCTTCAGCGGGTGGAGATTGAGGATGCAAGGATTGCGTCAGGCATTACCAGTATGCTGATGGGGACAGATGTCCCTCCTCGGAAAGCGTTTATCTATGAACATGCGCAGGATGCGTTATTGGATGTGTAACAACAGTTCAGAAAGAGGTTTAATATATGAAAGAACAGATTATCCGTGCCGAATACTCGGATATTATGCAGAAATCATTCATTGATTATGCAATGAGCGTGATCATTGCGCGTGCCCTGCCGGATGTCCGTGACGGCCTGAAGCCGGTGCAGCGCAGGACTCTCTATGATATGTATGAGCTTGGCATCCGATATGACAGACCGTACCGGAAATGCGCGCGTATTGTCGGAGATACGATGGGTAAATACCACCCGCACGGGGATAGTTCGATCTACGAGGCACTGGTTGTGATGGCGCAGGACTTTAAAAAGGGAATGGCGCTGGTAGACGGTCATGGAAATTTCGGTTCGATTGAAGGAGACGGGGCGGCTGCGATGCGTTACACCGAGGCACGTCTGCAGAAGGTCACGCAGGAAGCATTTCTCGCCGATCTGGATAAAGATGTCGTTGACTTTGGCCCGAATTTTGATGAGACAGAAAAGGAGCCGCTGGTACTTCCGGTGCGGATTCCGAATCTTCTGGTCAATGGTTCTGATGGAATTGCAGTCGGAATGGTAACGAGTATCCCGTCTCATAACCTTGGAGAAGTCATTGATGGTGTCAAAGCCATGATTAAAAATAATAAGCTCACGACGGAAGAACTGATGAAATATATCAAGGGTCCCGATTTCCCGACCGGAGGGATTGTCGTGAATCAGGATGATCTGGCGGAAATCTACCGTACAGGTCAGGGAAAAATCAGGATCCGGGGGCGCGTCGAGGTGGAACAGGTGAAGGGCGGAAAGGAACGGCTCGTGATCACTGAGATTCCGTATACGATGCTGGGTGTCAATATCGGCAAATTCCTGAACGATGTGGCAGGACTTGTCGAGACGAAGAAAACGACCGATATCGTAGATATTTCGAACCAGTCATCCAAGGAGGGAATCCGTATCGTACTGGAGCTCCGGAAGGGGGCAGACACGGAGCAGCTCAAGAATCTCCTGTACAAAAAAACAAGACTGGAAGATACCTTCGGCGTCAATATGCTTGCAGTGGCAAACGGACGGCCGGAAACTATGGGACTCCGTCAGATTCTGGAACATCATATCGACTTCCAGTTTGAGATAGCGACAAGAAAATACAGGAACCTGCTGGACAAAGAAGAACATAAAAAGGAAGTGCAGGAGGGACTGATCCGGGCATGTGATGTCATCGACCTGATTATTGAGATTCTGCGAGGCAGCAAGAGCAGAGATCAGGTAAAAGAATGCCTTGTAAATGGCGTGACAGACGGTATCCGTTTCAAGTCTGAGCGTTCCAGAAAGCAGGCTGCGAAGCTGAAATTCACGGAAGTACAGGCGAATGCAATTCTGGATATGCGTCTGTATAAGCTGATCGGGCTGGAAATCGAGGTTCTGATGAAAGAGCACGAAGCTACACTTGCCAACATTACGCAGTACCAGGATATTCTGAACAATTACGATTCGATGGCAAAGGTCATCATCCGGGAGCTGGATTCCTACAAGAAGGAATTTGGACGTCCGCGCCGGACAGCGCTGGAGAATGCAGAGGAAATCGTGCTCGAAGAAAAGAAGATGGAAGAACTCCCGGTGGTATTTCTGATGGATCGTTTCGGATACGTGCGTACGATAGAGGAGCCGGTTTATGAGAAAAATAAGGCGGCCGCAGACAGTGAGAACCGTTTCGTACTGCACTGCCTGAATACAGACAGTGTCTGCGTATTTACGGACAATGGGAAGATGCATTTGCTGAAGGTCCAGGATGTGCCTCACGGCAAATTCCGGGACAAGGGAACACCACTTGATAATCTCTGCAATTACAACAGCAGCGAAGAGAACTTTGTTTCCGTCTATCCGCTGAATGACATCAGGGATACTGTGCTGACCTTTGTCACAAAACAGGGAATGCTGAAGCGGGTGGAAGGCGCCGAGTTCGATGTTGCCAAGCGTACGACAGCCGCGACCAAGCTTCAGGAAAACGACCAGATCCTTGAAATCCACGGTGCATCCGAAAATGCCCATATTGTCCTTGCAACGGAGGGCGGATATTTCCTGCGTTTCCCGGTGTCTGAGATTCCGTTCAAGAAAAAAGGTGCGGTCGGCGTACGGGGGATGAAGCTTGCAGATAAGGATCTTCTTTCCAATGTGTACTGGCTGGAGGGAGAAGGCTGTCCGGATGTCATGTACCATGAGAAGAAGGTGCACATCAACAAGCTGCGGATCGGTTCCAGAGACTCGAAGGGAACGAAAGTACGGAGCTAAAGCGGGGCAAATTTTAAGAAAGTATTCACGAATTTGCAATAATAGTTTTCTTGGATTTTCTGGAAAAAAGAGTAGGATAAGAGTAGCTTTCAACAGGGAAAGAACCTGTACAGACAGACTAACAGAAGGGGATAAATAATCATGAAGAAAAATATGTTTGGATGGGGCACTCTTATGATGACAGGTATTTGTATGCTGTCCGGCCAGATGGTTTGGGCTGGCGCGGAGACAGCAGATGACTTATGGCAGTATAATCTGTCAGTGGATGAGATCGGAGATCAGATCTATGATTTCAGTGAGGTCGAAGTTACGGTCCCGGCGGAGTGGAATGGAAAATATGACCTGAGATTCGGAGAAGACTACGTGGAATTCTACCATCCGGCGTCCAGAGATGCTTACCGGGAAGAATTATCCGAGGAGACGTATGCCGGGACTTTATTTACGGTATGTCATAGTGAGAATTACGACTTTATGGATGTGGTGCCGCATTATGAACTGATTGGAAGCAGTGAGCATGGTGTCTATTATCTGGATTATCCGACGGACGTGCAGGGGTATCCGGATGAAGGAAAAATATGGGCAGAGTGGAGCAGCCTGTATGAAAATCTTTCCAAAGTGAGCGTTTCCATGATACATCCGGGAGAAGGAATTGCAGATGAAGCACTCCTGACAGAGAGCGGAGCAGACGGGGCGGACGGAGCACAGCAATCGGGAACCGGAGAAAACGGGCAAACGAACGGAGAATACATTCTGGAGGACAGCTCCTCCCGTTATCTGACAGAGGAGGACCTGAAGGGAATGAATGCGAACCAGCTCCAGATGGCAATCAATGAGATTTATGCCCGGCACAACCGGAAGTTCCAGACGGAAAGTATTCAGAAATATTTTAATACCAAATCATGGTACAGCGGCACGGTGGATCCGGAAAAGTTTGATGAGAATACTCTGAACCAGTACGAAGGCAAAAACATTGCACTTATGATACAGTGTATGAAGAGCAAATCGGCAGTTGGAAATGATGCGTCTGAGGGCAGCGAAGTATCCGCTTCCGCAGGAGACACTGATACTTCAGCTCATGCAGCTGCATGCAAGACAGCCAGTGTACAGCTGTATGAAGGTGCATACCGGGAAAGCAGCTATTACGATGGAAACAGCGAGGCAAAAGATTACTATTCGCTCAATATCTCGCACATCACGGATACCTCCTTTGACTTTGTCGTGTGCCTGATGGATGGAACGACAGGCAATGTGAAAGAGACCATGTTCGCACCGAATACAGCCAGATTTGCGGGAGACGGAACCACCGCTGTATTTCAGGGAAAGCAGTATACGCTGACCTTCACATTCCCGGATGACCACGGTGCTTATCCGGATGTGACAGACATCGTAGTATCCGGTTTTTCCTATCTGGAAGGAAAGACTATGGTAAATAACAGCGTGCCGGGACACGAATTCAATTAAAGCATTGTCCACGCAGGAATGGTACAGTATCAAAGGCCCGCAGCAGCCGCCAAGCCGAGTAAAACAGACTTGGCGGGATTCAGGTGCGAAACCGCACCTGAACACCCTTCGCCAGGGACGGCATCCTGCCCAAAAGACGGGCAGGATAAATTCTCGCGGGACAGCTACCCCGTGAACAGTAACTTGGCGGCACTTTGCGGAAAAAGAATAAATATTTTGTTCTTGATTTTTTTCTGTTTTGTGATATACTGGATTCATCGTTAAGCAGATATAGTTCATCGGTAGAATGCTAGCTTCCCAAGCTGGAGAGGCGGGTTCGATTCCCGTTATCTGCTTTAGATATTTTAGTTTTAAAGGTTTTTCGAGGTGTCGGTAATCGAAAGATGATCAAAAAGTAATCAGCATATGTTCGATTAAAAAACAGAGAGGAGAAGCCTGTACGTATATAAAAAAGATATTTATAGAAAGGCATATGTTCGTATATGTTTTTGTATAAATATCTTTTTTTGTATTCAATCAAGCTTTTGTCAAAGAAAGATAATCCGAATATAGCATAATCGTGATAAGCTATACTTGCGAAATTGAAATTAAAGAGTGGGCGCATGACGCTGCAAAATAAATTGGGAATTCAGAATTCTGAGGAATTTGCAAGAGAAGAAAAAATAAGTAAGACAAAAGCAGTGTTACAGCATATGGCAATTGAGAAAAAGTATGATTCAGAATAAAATTTTGACAACTAATAGTTGAAAACTTTATATTTTATGGTAAACTCTAAGGTAAGTCAGACACATAGTACGCAGGAGGGCAGTGAATGAGAACACGCATATCAGGTGCAGAACTGGAAATCATGCAGTATCTTTGG
>JAUNGL010000067.1 GCA_030524665.1 Lachnospiraceae bacterium
GATATGTTCGCCGGTCTCAACGATATTTCAGAAAACAAGACAGCTATTTTTATCTCCCACCGAATGTCCTCCTGTCGGTTCTGCAGCCGTGTACTGGTGTTTGATGGCGGAAGGCTGGTTCAGTCAGGAAGCCATGAGGAGCTGCTGTGGGATGCGGAGGGGAAGTATTACGAACTGTGGCGTTCTCAGGAGCAGTATTATCAATCGTGAAGTTGTAAGGTAAAGTTGGCTTGTATGAATAGAAATGGATTGAAGTTTTACTATAATAAAGGATGTTTGAAATGTGATTATATGATTTCTGCAGGAACATAAGCCAAAAGTATATCAGACTATGCCCCTGACGGGGAAAATGGTCATACAATTGCCTGAAGCGGATCTGGAAGCAAGGGAGCGTGTGGAGACTTTGGTTCTCCAGATGAAGGAGAAACAGAGGATAACAGAGCAAATGAAAGCTGAAGATCAGATGTTGCGGGTAGGTAGAATGAATAATATATATCATGCTGCGGAGGAAGTCGCTCTGCAGGAGAAAGTGTATCGGTAAAAGGAGAAGAGGCAAGTTCCAGGGAGGGGCTTGCTTTTTCTTTACAATAATATGATGTGTCGTATAATGTAAAAAAATATAATTACCCCCAATATTTTTTTCTGTTTTGCGGCTATATATGTGAGAGAATTTAAATTTTTGAGGAAGGAGATAGCAAGTGGAAGATGAACAGATTATTAAATTGTATCTTCAACGCAATGAAAAAGCGTTAGAAGAAACACAGAATAAGTATGGCTCGTATTGTTTTCGCATTGCGAAGAATATCCTTACTGTTTGGGAAGATGCAGAAGAGTGTGTGAATGATACGTGGAATTTATCATGGAATAAGATTCCACCGATTATTCCGGTGTCGTTAAAAGCTTTTCTCGGAAAACTTGTTAGAGACATAGCAATCAGCCAATATAGGGCAAATCATGCTAAAAAGAGATATAGAGGAATTGAAGTGATTTTTGATGAACTTGAAGAATGTATTCCGTCTGATTTTGATGTGGAAGAAAATTTTGATAATCAGCAATTGTCAGAATTAATAAATAATTGGTTGGGAGAACTTCCAGAAGAGGATAGAGTTCTGTTTATCAAAAGGTATTATTATGGTGATGCAGTAAAGGAATTAGCAAAAATGATTGGCTGTACAGAAAATCAAATGGCTCAAAGGATGCTGAAATTAAGAAAAAAATTGAAAATGTTTTTATGCAGGAAAGGGGTAAAAGTATGAAGAAAGAAGATTTGTATAATGGAATATCAGGAATTCATCCAGAGTATTTAGATGAGGCCGATTTATATAAAACACGAAAGCCGATTCGATGGAGAAAATGGGTGGCTGTAGCTGCATGTATTTGTGTTTGTTGTGCTACTGTTCTGCCGGCTTTTGCAGCTGCAAATAATAAAATTGCATATGAGTTATTATATACTATTTCTTCATCTATTGCCCAAAAATTAAAACCTGTCAATACTTCATGTGAAGATAATGGAATTAAGATGGAGGTAATAGCAGCAAATATCGAGGATAATAAGGCAACAATTTTAGTGTCTATGCAGGATATAAAAGGAAATCGCCTTGATGAAACTGTAGATTTATTTGACAGTTATAGTATTCATACACCGTATGATCAAAGTGGAGGCTGTTCTTTCGTTGAATATGATGATGAAACTGAAACAGCAACATTTATGTTGGAGATTGAACAGATGAATCAGGTTCTGATTCCTGGGGACAAGATTACTTTTTCAGTCGGGGAAATATTGAGTGGGAAGAAACATAGTAATTCAGAACTTGAAAAAATAGATTTAAAGAATTTATCGGAAATAAATAAATTTAAGAATAATCCTAATATTAGGGGAGGTGGTGGAATAGAAATGGATTCTCTCGAACAGGACTATATACAACTTATGGAACCAAATGAGGAATCTGCAACTGTTTTGGAAGAAGGCGCTACCTTAACCGGATATGGAATTATAGATGATAAGTTACATGTACAAGTCCGATTTGCTGATATTCTTGCGACAGATAACCATGGTGATGTTTATCTGAAAAATCAAAATGGAGAAGTAGTCCATTGTCAGTATAACGTTGCTTTTTGGGATGACAGTGAAACAGATAGTTATGAAGAATATGTTTTTAATCTGCCTGTTGATGAATTAAATAGTTATGAAATATGGGGAGAATTTTGGACGTGTAATGCCGGATCTATAAAAGGTGAGTGGCAGGTAACTTTTCCATTGACAGATTAGTGGAGTGATTGAGGCAAGGTCTTTTTTATGCTTTTTCTTTTTTCTCGATTTTCTTAAATTCCTCTGTGAGCATATCACTGACCGCCTGTGAGGGGACTTTTGCCCAATGTGTTGAGGTGTCAAGATCCGGATACTTGTATGGAAAAGAAAGTCATGGTGCGGTGATACTTTAGAGGTGAGTGCTTCTATATGATGATGGAAAAGAGGGGTCATACTCTCGTGTTGTATCATAAAAACATGACATACAGTTGTCGCGTTTGGCGTAGTATAATGAGAATTGTGAAAGGAGAGGCCATGAAAATAGACAGGCAGCTTGGAATCTTATCAGTGCTGTTACAAAAAGATACAGTTACGGCACCCTACCTTGCGGAACAGTTTGAGGTTTCCAGACGAACCATAAACAGGGATATTGAAGATTTGTGTAAGGCAGGAATACCTATTGTGACAAAGCAGGGAGTGAATGGCGGTATCTCAATTATGGAGGACTATAAATTGGATAAAACGCTGTTTACGCAAAGAGAAATGCAGGATATCCTTGCAGGACTTCGCAGTCTGGATAGCGTCAATGGAACAAATCGCTATGGAAAACTGATGGAAAAGCTGTCAGCAGGTTCCTCTGATTTTATGGTTGGAAACCAGTCGGTATTGATTGACCTGTCATCCTGGTATAAAGATTCTCTCGCCCCTAAAATTGAGTTGATACGCACGGCTATTGACCAATGCAGAGAACTGGAATTTGTTTACTATTCCCCAAACGGCGAGTCGGTTCGATTGATAGAGCCTTATTATCTCATATTTCGATGGACAAGCTGGTATGTGTGGGGATGGTGTAAGAAACGGCAGGATTTTCGTTTGTTTAAATTAAATCGTATGGATCATCTGCAAATGGCAGAGAAAGTGTTTGTAAAAAAGCAGGTATCTATGCCAGATTTAAGGAATGAAAGAATATTTCCCGGTGGAATAAAGGTGAAGGCTTTGTTTGAACCGGAATGTAAATGGCGTCTGGTGGAGGAATTTGGAAGTGGAAGCTTTACGGAACAGGAAGATGGAAAACTCTTATTTCAGGCAGATTATACGAATAAGAAAAATCTGATTGCATGGATTTTGTCCTTCGGAGATAAAGTTGAATTATTGGAACCGCAGGAAATTCGGGCGGAAATGCTGAATATTGCAAAAGGTATTCAAAAAATATATTGACAGGAGATGAGGATAATGAAATACACAAGGGTAACAAAAGCAAATATTTAATTATGGAGAAGGAGGATGGGTACATGAGATACACATGGATTGACGAATATTTACTTAGGAAAGCAGGAGTGACGAAAGATCTTCAGAAAGATTGGAATTGGATTCGCTATCAAATCGGTGGGAAGATGTTTGTAGCGGTCTGTCTGGGCGAGAATGATGAGCCTTATTATATTACACTGAAACTTGAACCATCCGAAGGAGATTTTCTGAGACAGCAGTATGAGGATATTATTCCTGGCTATTATATGAATAAAATGCATTGGAATTCCATTAAGCCAGATGGGGAAGTACCAGACGATTTATTAAGAGACCTGTTAGATAAATCCTATCAACTTGTGCTTGGTGGATTCAGTAAAAAGAAACAGCGGGAAATTTTGGAGGAATCGTCTGTGGCAAATGCAATAAGCTGTTGTGGCACAGATTGTTCACAATGTGGTTGTTTTGGAAGTATGTGTAAAGGATGTAACGCCAGCTTTGGTAAAGTATTTCACGCACCGGAAGGGCAGGCCTGTCCGATCTATGAATGCTCGATCAATCGAAAAAAGCTGAATGGATGCGGAGCTTGTGAGAATATTCCTTGTGATATATGGAGAAACACAAAGGATCCTTCGTTTTCAGAGGAGGAATTTGCACAGAATATACAAGAACGGGTAGCCAGATTAAGGAAGGGATGAATGTACTATAAAGAGGTCACTCTGCATGAGATAGAGCAGTTGGGATGTTTTGGTACACGCAAATATCCAATAAGCGGTTTTCGTATTTTCCCGAAGAACGGGAAGAGATCGAAGTGAAGATTTTCGTAAGCGGCAGGAAGAAGAAAGATTAGAATTAAGGGCATAGCGGTTGCTGTGCCCTTAATTCTGATGGTAAAATATGTGATAATGTACTATAATCAGAATGACAAAATGAATTTGGAGAGGGATTTTTCTGAATGATTATCTTGCTTGTAAGTTATGTGGTACCAAAATGAGGATTTGTAAAAATGGAGGGCTGATCAATGGACAAAGTAAAAGTTGGAATGATTCAGGAAGGAAAAGTAATTGCCCCGGAGCTGCACAGCCAGTTTATTGAATTTCTGGGGAATTGTATTTCAGAGGGAATCTGGGTCGGGAAAGATTCTGCTATACCGAATTATCATGGTATGCGCAAGGACGTTGTGGACGCACTTGCGGGATTACAGCCGCCTGTGATTCGCTGGCCGGGAGGATGTTATGCGGATATGTATCATTGGCGTGACGGCGTTGGACCGGAACGGAAGGTGACCTGGAATGAGAACTTTGGTACGTATGAACAGGAAAAAAATGAATTTGGTACCGATGAGTTTATGGATTTCTGTAAACGTGTCGGGGCGAAGCCGTGGCTGAATGTAAATATGCTGACGGGGAGTACCCGTGAGATGGTGGAATGGGCGGAATACTGCAATCGGCGGGAAGATACTTCCATATCCAGAGAGCGGGCGGCTAATGGCCATCCGGAGGCATATGATGTGGAATTCTGGGGACTCGGAAATGAAGTGTGGTGCGGCGGCGGAAATTATACGGCGGAGGCTTATGCGGTTGAGTATCGTAAATTTGCCTCAGCCATGCCGAAATTTAAGCCGGATATTCCGTTTGTGAAATCGGAAGGTGTGGAGATGCAATTCATAGCCAGCGGGCCGGATGGAAATAAGCCTGTGGAGCGTGTCAACTGGACGAGGGATTTCTTCCGGGCTCTGGGAAAATACCGTATGCCGAAGCTGGATGCTTTTGACCTTCATTTCTATAATTGGAATCTGAAGGACTACGATAAGCCGGAAACAGAGTTTGGGCCGGAGGACTGGTATTCTGTGATTTACGGGGCGTTGGAGCTGGAGGATGTGATCCGGGAGCAGTTTGCCCTGATTGAGGAAGGGATCCGGAATCTTCCCAGGCCGGAGGGAGACCTTCCGGGGAATGAGCCATGCTGCAAGCTGGTGATTGGCGAGTGGGGAAACTGGCATGGAAAGGCATTTCTGAACCGGCCGGCATTGTATCAGCAGTGTACCATGAGGGACGCGGTTACGACGGCAATTACATTGGATATTTTCCACAGGAATTGTGATGTGATCGGTCTTGCCTGCGTAGCACAGACCGTGAATGTTCTGAACTCATTGATTTTGACTGAGGGTGAACATACGATTCTGACACCGAATTATTATGTGTTTGACATGTATAAAGTGCATAGAGGAGCGAAGCTTCTGGATATTGAGATCAGGACAGGCAGGATAGGGACGGAAGCTGATAAGCTGGTGGATCGGATGTATTCTCTGGCGTCAGAAAAAGACGGCGTGATCTGTGTGAATCTTGTGAATACACATTTGAGTGAGGAGACAGAGGTAGAGCTGGAACTGTCCGGGGACAGCTGCTTTCTAAAAGGAACGCTTCTTCGCGGGGAGACACCGCAGGCTTATAATTCGGTTGAACATCCTGATGCAGTGATTCCAAAGGAAGTGCCGGAACCTCGAAAAGAGAATGGCACATGGAAAATCGTTCTTCCGGCGGCGTCTGTATCGGTATATCAATTTAGCTTGCAGGTAAAAAGTTGTTGACAGAGTGAAAATAGCAGTGTTTGTAGTTATAAAAATTTAAGGAGAATATACAAAATGAATCAGAGCTTACATTCAGGATATTATATGTATAGCTATGCCAGACGTATTTGCTTGTAATTGAGCACGTGAAATGCACAGTTATAAGCGGATAGGTCTTATATGTCTGTGCATAAATGAGAATGTAAGCTGCTGTTTTATTTATTGCATCTTGTATTGGAATGATCGCATCGGGCATATAGACGCCTGGTGCGATTTTTGTGTAGGAGGAGGCAAAACATGCAAGGTGTGATTGATTTGGTACTGGTAACTGCGGGAGATGTGGAGCTTCTTTATAGACTCCAGCTTGCGGCATTTATGCCTTTATATGAGAAATATCATGATGATGAGACAAGTCCTGCCAAAGAAACGCTGGAACGAATCACAGAGAAAATTACAGCTCCAAACTCTGAATTTTATCTGATTCGCTTTGCTGGCAAGGCTGTTGGCGGAATCCGAATACGCCATGGACAAAGTGATATCATGCAGAGCGATGTAAACTGGATATCACCGTTTTTTGTCGTTCCGGAGTTTCAGAACAGGGGAATTGGAGGAAAGGCAATTCGGAAAATATTTGAAATGTATCCGGAAACTCTCGCCTGGAAACTAAATACGATAAAACAGGAGCGTGGAAATTGTCATCTGTATGAGAAATGCGGATTTGTGAAAACAGGAACGGAGTATGCAGTCAATGAACAGATGACTTTGATTGATTATGAAAGAACATGTTTTTAGGATGAAAGAAGATACTATTTCGAGTTGAGGGTGACACTGATTTGTTGATGTAGTATAATATGATTGTTGTAGGGCGTAATAAAGACAGAATTTGGGGATAAAATTTGCAAAAGAGTATCGGTGGATGGAAAACGATGCTTTTTGTGATTCGGGTCATGCTGCCATGCGGTGAAATTGCTGCAATACAGTATCATTTGATTTCAAGGAGGTGCGAATGCGTACACTACAGAAAATAATCAGCAGATATATGTATCAGGTATCAGGGATTTTAGTAGCCGTAATACTGGGGATTGTATTATATATTGAAATGGCAAATGAGCGGGAGCTGGCTCGTGAAAGCGCGATCAGAACCTTTTCGCAGATGGACCAGATATTAGAAGAAAACCAAAAGGAGCTTGAAGCAATTCAGGAAGAATACAGACAGACATGTCTGCATAATGCAGAAGTCATTGCCCGTATCATTGAAGGCGAACCTGATGTCCTGGACAGTGTGGAGGAACTGAGAAAAATTGCTGCGTCTGTAGAGGTAGATGAAATCCATATTTTCGATGAGACAGGCCGTATTGTTACGGGCACTCATCCGCAGTATTATAATTATACATTTGACTCCGGAGAACAGATGATGTTTTTTAAACCGATGCTGGAGGATAAGACATTAAAGCTTGTTCAGGATATTACGCCAAATACTGCGGAAGGGAAACAGATGCAGTATTCAGCACTTTGGAGTAATAATGGCGAGTTCATTGTTCAGGTGGGAATGGAGCCGGTAAATGTAATAAAAGTCACAAAAAAGAATGAGCTGTCTTATATATTTTCTCTGTTCCGTGTGAATCCGGAAATTAATTATTATGCGATCGATGCGGAGACGGGGGAAATTGTAGGCTCGGCGGACCTGGAAATGGCAGGATGCAATATTACGGAAATTGGCCTGGATTTTGATGATATAAAAAATAAGGAATCAGGATTTGAGGCAAAGATCAACGGACAGAAGTCCTTCTGTGTGTTTAAGAAAATAGGCTCCAATTACATAGGGCGAGTGGTTTTGAACCGTAATCTTTATCAGAGGATCCCGATGATTATGCTGATACTTTTCCTGTGTCTGGCGACGGTTGCATTATTTTTGGCGAACGCTGTGATACGATATATGAATAAATATGTGGTAGATGAAATCTGCGGTGTAAATAAGCAGCTGAGAGCAATTGCCAATGGAAAGCTTGAGGAGACCGTGGATAGTCGTGGCAGTATCGAATTTGCAGAATTGAGTGAATACATCAATGTGATGGTAAAGAGCTTAGTAGACAACAACAAAAAAATGTCCTACGTACTAAGCAAAACAGATTTGTATATTGGTGTATACGAATATAATAAATATATGGAAAAAATTCGTTTCACAGATTATATCCCCCAGATATTGTCGGTGGATTCGGAAAGGATGGAGCAGCTGTCTTCCGATATCAGGAAGTTTAAGAAATTTATAGATCAATTGCGTGAAAATTCCCTGCCGGACGAAGACGGAATATATAAGATCGGCGAAAGGTATGTCAGACTGGAGGAGATAGGAAAAGACGATGAGGTCTTAGGCGTTGCGGTTGACGTGACAGCTGAGATCATGAGACGCAGGGAAATCGAGGCTGAAAGAGATATCGATCTGCTGACTGGATTATATAACAGGCGTGGTCTGGATACACAGCTTGCCAGCTTATTTAGCAGCCCGGAGAATCTGAAACACAGCGCGATGATTATGATAGATGCAGATAACCTGAAGGAAATCAATGACACATACGGGCATGAAAAGGGAGATGTTTATCTGAAAAGGCTTTCTGAGCTGATCTATAATTTTGGTACAAAAAGCAGTATTGCGTCAAGGCAGGGTGGAGATGAATTCGTATTGTTTTTGTATGGTTATGAGAGTGAGGAAGCGCTGAATGAAACCATAGAAATGCTTGCGTACATCCAAAATCACAGCTCTGTACAGCTCGGGGAAAATATCAATGTTTCGCTTCGGTTTTCTTTCGGGTATTGTCCGGCAAACGGAAATACAGATTATCAGAAGTTATTAAAAGAGGCTGATGAAAAGATGTATAAAAATAAGCTGGAACGTAAAAATGGCACTGTCTGAAAAGTTACTATGAAAGGGGAGACAACATCATGCTTGCATACACTTATGTTTCACAAGGGGATTTCCGGCTGCTTGAGAAACTGAAGCCGGAGCTTCAGGATGAGAGAGATGCCATTGTAAAGGTAACACTGGCGAGTATATGCACCAGTGATTTACATATTAAACACGGGGCGGTTCCGCGGGCTGTTCCGGGTATTACGGTCGGTCATGAGATGGTTGGGATCGTGGAGTCTGTGGGGACAGCGGTTTCGAATGTGAAGCCGGGAGACCGGGTTGCAGTGAATGTGGAGACTTTTTGCGGGAAATGTTTTTTCTGCAAACGAGGCTATGTGAATAACTGTACTGACAAGAATGGGGGCTGGGCGCTGGGGTGCCGGATCGACGGAGGACAGGCAGAGTATGTCCGGGTTCCCTATGCGGATCAGGGATTGACCGTGATTCCGGGGCAGGTGTCTTTTGAACAGGCTCTTTTTGTGGGAGATGTACTGGCAACTGGGTTCTGGGCGGCGCGTATCTCCGGGATTACGAAGGAAGATACGGTGTTGATTCTTGGGGCAGGGCCTACCGGGATCTGTACGCTCCTCTGCACGATGTTGAAAGAACCGAAACAGATCATTGTGTGTGAAAAAGACCCGGATCGGCGGGACTTTGTGAGACGACATTATCCGGATGTGATCGCAGCAGCACCGGAGCATTTGGGGGAGATTGTGAAGGAAAAATGTCCCAACGGCGGCGCGGATGTGGTGCTGGAGGTGGCAGGCGCCAAAGATACATTCCAAATGGCGTGGGAGTATGCGAGACCGAACGCAACAGTTACGATCGTGGCGCTCTATGAGGAAAGCCAGATACTGCCTCTGCCAGAGATGTATGGGAAAAATCTGACCTTTAAAACAGGCGGAGTGGATGGCTGCGACTGCGAAGAAATTCTCCGGCTGATTGCGGATGGGAAGCTTGATACTACAACGCTGATTACACATGTTTATCCGCTGGAGCAGATAGAGGCGGCATATGATTTATTTGAAAACAGGAGGGAGCATGTGATAAAAGTTGCCGTCAGATGCGGAACTGAGGCGGAAAAGGAGTTGTTTTGCCATGAAGAATAAAAAGAATCGGTATCGTGCGGTGGTGACCGCGGGGGTATTGTGTGCTGCAGTATTTGGGGCAGGTCCCATCCTGAAACTGTTAGCTGCGGAAGAAACTTCTGAAATGGAGCAGGAAATTATGGATGGAATTGTCCGGGTCTCCGATTTAGTACTGCCGCCGCTGGAGGAATACGAAGTTCCTTCGATGGGAGTGATTGTTTCTCCGCCTGAATCTCTGATAGAGCGAATGGAACAGAAGAAGGTAGCGATGTTTCTGAATGAAGCTGTTCTGGATGATGATTCCGGAATCCAGTACTCGTATTTAAGCTGGAATATCCTGACAGAAGAGCAGTGGAATGCGGAAATAGACTTAATGGAAGATGATTATTCGGACTGGGAGAGGAGTCTGGATCACATCGGTATCGTAGGGGTTTATCAGGCGGAACTGACGGAACAGCTGGACGAACTGACCGGATGTGATGAGCATCAGGAGCTGGGGGAAAGCGCCGATGGGAAATGTAAATACTATCTCAGCATTAATACGGAAGCCGATGAGGAACTGACTGCGGAGGTGCACCAGGTCTGCACAACGATTACAGAGATGGAGGAAAGTGGGCTATTTTCTGACGCGGATGCGGCGGCACCGAAATTTGAAGGTGCATCGCTTGGCGAATTTACGATGCAGGATATCAATGGACAGACCTGGACGCAGGAAATGTTTCAGGACTATGAATTGACGATGGTCAACATATTTACTACCTGGTGTTCTCCATGTGTAGCGGAAATCCCTGAACTGGAAGAGCTTCGCCGTTCGATGGCGGATCAGGGTGTAAATGTAGTCGGTGTTGTCATGGATATTCTGGATGAAAATGGCGAAATCAATCAGGAGAGTCTGGAAAAGGCGAAGCTTCTGGCTGAGCGGACCGGGGTCCAATATCCGTTCCTGATTCCCGATGCTGCATATATGAACGGCCGCCTGACCGGAATTGAAGCATTTCCGGAGACCTTTTTTGTAGATAAGAATGGCAATATCGTAGGGGAAACGTACAGCGGAAGCGGCAGTCTGGAGGAATGGAAGGCTGTTGTGGAAAAGGAACTGGCGAATTTAAAGGAGGGAGCATAATGCGGAAATGGATTACTTCGCGCTGGATCGGAGTCGGTGTGGCTGCTCTGGGTCTGGCAATGATGGGGTACGGTATGTACCGGGGAGAACTTGCAGTCGTTTTCACGAAAGCCACAAATATTTGTCTGGAGTGTATTGGAATTGGATAAGAAGAAAACAAATGAATGGCCCCGCCACGGCATCCAGGCCCTCTGGGCACTGCTGACTAACAGCTATCTGGCCGGATTTGCTCAGGGGAAAATCTATAAAGGAAAACTGAAAAATCTGTGTGTTCCAGGCATGAACTGCTATTCCTGTCCAGGTGCAGTAGGAGCCTGCCCGATCGGTGCTCTTCAGGCGGTCATCGGAAGCTGGAATTTCAAATTTGCTTTTTATGTGGCAGGCTTTCTTGTATTTGTGGGTGCGCTGATTGGCCGGTTTGTCTGCGGATGGCTGTGTCCGTTCGGTCTGATCCAGGATCTGCTGTACAAGATCCCCTTTCCTAAAAAATGGAAGACCTTTCGCGGCGATAAGCTTCTGCGGAAGCTGAAATATGTGATACTTCTGGTTTTTGTGATTCTGCTCCCACTGTTTCTGGTAGATATTCTGGGACAGGGAGCACCTTACTTCTGCAAGCTGCTCTGCCCTGTAGGGACACTGGAGGGAGGAATTCCGCTGGTTTTGCTGAATCAGACGATACACAGCGCTCTGGGCTGGCTGTACGCATGGAAGAATGTATTGCTGATTGTCACGATCCTTCTGTCCATCCTGATTTACCGCCCCTTCTGCAAGTACATATGCCCGCTGGGCGCCATATACTCGGTATTTAATCCGATCTCCGTGTTCCGGTATCGGGTCGATGAAGAAAAGTGCATCCGCTGCGGAGCCTGCGCCAGAGCCTGCAAAATGCAGGCAGACCCGGTGCAGAATGCAAATCATCCGGAATGCATCCGGTGCGGACAATGTAAAAAAATATGTCCGACCGGTGCGATTACGTCGGGGTGTCTGAAAAAAGGGACACTGAAATAAAAGAATCTATCTGAAAATGAGGGCACCTGCATGAGAAGAGAAATGTTTGCAAAATCGGGAAACTGGTACAAGGGAAACCTGCATTCCCATACAACGAATTCCGACGGGAGACTGAAGCCGGAGGAAGCTGTAAAATTATATAAAAGCTATGGATATCACTTTATGTGTCTCAGCGAACACGATGTATATACCGATCTGAGAGAACAATTCGACAGCAGGGATTTTATTTTGCTTCCGGGGGTGGAGGCTTCTGCGTGTCTTGTGAGCAGGGAGCGGACAGGGCTGGTAAAGACGCATCATATTCATGGGATACTGGGAAATCAGGCGATGCAGAGGGCGGCAGGAGAAAAATTGTTCCGGCATGGCGAGAAGCTGGAGCCTCCGGTGTATCAGGAAGAATGGAACGGGCTGGCGGTGGCTCAGAAGCTGTTGGACAGCTTGCGGGAGCGGGGCTGCTTTACGACGTATAACCATCCGGCATGGTCGCGGGTGGAGATCGGCGAAGTGGCAGATTTGAAGGAGCTCTGGGCGGTGGAAATCTATAATTATGGGACTGTGGTGGAGTGCGGGGAAGGATATGACAGTGTGTTTTGGGAAGCCATGCTGAGGAAAGGCACGCATGTCTGCGGATTTGCCTCGGATGATAATCATAATCCGGGGAAGTTCTTTGACAGCCTTGGCGGGTATGTCATGGTGTGTTCGGAAGAACTGTCCCACGAAGCAATTGTAAATCACTTGCTGACAGGTGATTATTACTTTACTGCGGGACCGAGGATCTCGCAGTGGGGCATCGAAGAGAATCAGGTGTTTGTAGAATGCTCCGATGTGGAGCGGATCAATTTCATCGTGGGAGGAACCGTGGGAAGCAGTGAGACCGTGCTGCGCCATGTTGATCCGCTGAACTGCGGCCGTCATGAACTGAAAGGCGGGGAGACGTATGTGAGAGTGGAGTGCGTTGATGAGAAGGGAAGAACTGCGTGGACGAATCCACTGTGGCTGCAATAGTATTACAATCCGCAGCGTATGGAAGGAGGACTGCAGATGAAGCATAGGAATCCGGAGAATGTGATCAAGGTTGCAGTAAGGGACAGGAACGCGAAACGCCTGCCGATGAAAGGATATGACAGGGCGGGAAACTGCTATGAGGTAGATTCCGTCAGTTTTTTAAAGAATGGAAAACGCTTTCTTCCGGTGATGGGGGAGTTTCATTTTTCAAGATATGAACCGGAGGCATGGGAAGAGGAAATCCTGAAGATGCGTTCCGGAGGAATAAATATTGTGGCGACGTATGTTTTCTGGATTCATCATGAGGAAAAGCAGGGAGAATGGAATTTTTCCGGAAGCCGGGATCTGCGTGGGTTTTTGAACGTATGTAAGAAGCTTGCGATGCCTGTGTGGCTGCGGATCGGTCCTTGGGCACATGGAGAGTGCAGAAACGGCGGATTTCCGGACTGGCTGCTGCAGGAAGATTTTCAGCTCAGGACGGATGATCCGCAATATCTGGAACTGGTGAAAATATTTTACGGTAAGATCTCCGAACAGGCGAAGTATATGATGTGCAGAGACGGCGGTCCGGTATTGGGGATTCAGCTGGAGAATGAATACGGCCACTGCGGCGGGCCTTCTGATCGGACGGAGGGACTGGCCCATATGCGGACATTGAAAAAACTGGCGCTGAAGGCTGGTTTTGATGTTCCTTATTATACGGCTACCGGTTGGGGCGGTGCGTATGTGGCAGAGCGGGAAATGCTGCCTGTATTAGGCGGGTATGTGGATGCACCGTGGGCGGAGCATGTGCAGGAAATGCCTGCCAGCCGTAATTTCCTGTTTTCTGCCTATCAGCAGGATGAAAATATAGGTTCCGATATTGGAGATTCAAACGAGAGAGAGCTGTATTTCGATATTTCTGAAAACCCTTATTTTACGGCAGAGCTGGGAGGCGGTCTGCAGGTGACAGGACACAGGAGAACCTATCCCTGGCCGGAGGATGTGGAAGCGCAGGCGTTGTGTATGCTCGGAAGCGGAGCAAATCTGCTGGGCTACTATATGTATCATGGCGGGATCAATCCGGACGGAGCAGTTACGACACTTCAGGAATCGCGTGCTGCTGGTTATCCGAATGACCTTCCGGTCAAAAGCTATGACTTCCAGACCTGTATTCGTGAGTCAGGTGAGATCAGTGCCAGTTACGGGAGACTGAAAAAGCTCCATTTGCTGCTGGCGGATTTCGGTGAGATGCTTGCCGGAACAGATACGTACTTTGCTGAGATTCAGCCGTCTTCTCCGGAAGATATGGAGACGCTACGAGTGACTGCAAGAATCAATCATCGGGAGGGGACAGGCTTTTTATTTGTGAATAATCATCAGAGAAAACGCAGAATGGAGGAACACCGGGACTGCAGTGTCCGGCTGGATTTTGGAGACAGGGAGCTTGTCATCGCTCATATTACGGTAAAAAGCGGTGAGTGTGCTGTGCTTCCGTTCCTTGCGCCGGTTGGATGGAAGGAATCTGCCGCAGGGCAGGGCGTTCCCCTGTCTTTGGACAGATCGGAAACGAGATGGGAAAAGCTTTTGCCGGAGCAGACGAATGCATCCTTGCTCTGCAGAGTCGGGGACAGGTTATTCTTCTATTCGGATGAAAGACACCCGGCTTTCTGCTGGAAGGGAGCTCCTGCTGATTTCGTTGTGCTGAGCCGGGAACAGGCAGACAGGGCTTTCCGGATTGGGGGACATCTGTATCTGACAGAACATACTGACAGCTGCCTGATCCGGCAGGAGGGAAAGCTTTTTCTGATCTCAAAGGCAGCAGAAGAGGAGCTGACTGTTTACGGTCCGGCCGGCGCACCGGTCAAAATCGCAGTCCGGACGGAAATTGCGGAAGTGACTGTCCATGCAGAGCTGGTAAGAGAGCAAAAAGAAGAGAATGGCATCATCCTCTTCCGGGAATATCAGGTGCAGCTTGGCAGAATACCGGAAGCACGCCTGAATCAGCTCTATCTGGAAGCAGATTATCTCGGAGACCGTGCGGAAGTATTCGTGGATGGCAGGCTGGAAGATGACTGGTTTACTACCGGGGAAAAATGGCACATAGCGCTGAGGCGCTTCGGATATCCCCGGAAGTTGGTTCTCCGTATCTATTCCAGCAGCTGTCCGCTTCCAAATCCGTACGGCAATCAAGTGTACTATGATCTTCCGGCAGAAGAGGGATGTGAGCTTCGTGAGGTAAAGGCCTTGCCGGAATATAAGACCGAAGTCGTTTCAGGACGATAGAAGCTCTATCTTCGTCTGCCGAGCTGCCAGAATGCAACGGCACTGGCAGCCGCGACATTCAGCGAGTCCACCCCGTGGGACATGGGAATGCGCACGGTATAATCACAGTCTGCGATCGTACCTGCCGCGTGTCCGTCACCTTCCGTACCTAATATGATGGCAAGCTTCTCCTCTTTTGTGAGACAGGGATCGTCTACGCTGACTGCATGTTCGTCCAGTGCCATGGCAGCGGTCCGAAAGCCCAGCTTTCGAAGAAGCTGCATGCCAGCTGCGGGCCATCCGGCGGCTTCGCCGTCCAGCCACGTCCAGGGGATCTGGAAGACCGTTCCCATGCTGACCCGGATTGCACGGCGGTAGAGAGGATTGCTGGCAGCAGGGGTGAGCAGCACTGCGTCCATGTTCAGGGCTGCAGCAGAGCGGAAAATGGCGCCGACATTGGTGGGGTTCATGACATTTTCCAGTATGGCAATCCGATGCGCATTGCTGCATACTTCTTCCACACCTGGCAATGGCGGACGGCGCATAGCGCACAGCATACCGCGTGTGAGCTGGAAGCCGGTCAGTTGTGTCAGGATTTCAAACTCGGCGGTATAGACAGGGATGTCCTTGCAGCGGGCGATGATATGACCCGCCTGTCCCCCGATGTGCTTCCGTTCCACCAGAAGCGAAACGGGAACACATCCGGCGTCGAGTGCACGTTCAATCACCTTCGGGCTTTCCGCAATGAAAAGCCCCTTTTCCGGTTCGTGGCGGTTGAGCAGCTGTCCCTCTGTCAGACGTGCGTAGACATCCAGTTCGGGTGCTGTGAAGTCAGTGATTTCGATGATATTTGGCATGATTATCTCCAGGTAAATGGTAGTTTCGGGGTATCATTTATTCTTAGTTATGACAAAGCCATTTTCATAACTGAGGAATCCATATACAACCATTGCAGAAAAAATTTCGTCTTTCGTAGTCAGGTTCAGGGATGTCGCAGCATATTCGCTGACCTTTGCCGGAACAGGAATGCCGGACACCATTTGTGCAAGGTCTTCTCTGACTTCGGCTATATTATGGTTGATATAATAATAAATCTCATCATATGGTCCCGAGCTGGTCCAATAGTTGCCGAGATTGTTGTTGGTCAGAGAGGCTACAACCGAACGTGGATTATAAACACGTTCCCCGGACTTGGTATGGTATCCGTCATACCATATACGCAGTCCTTCGCGCGTAACCTTCGGCTCCTGCTGTATGGACAGGTATCTGGAAAAGAGCTCGTCCGTTTCAGGTTCTGTGAAGCCGAAATAATCACTGTACATTTCCTCTGAGGCCATTGTGTATTCGAGAAACATGTTTAGCTCAGAACCACTCGAGTATTTAGAGATTGGTAAAATTCCTATGATGTTGATTCAGATTATCTGTGTAGCGATTCCGTTCAGTTTTTTTGGCCCCCTTGATTTGTTCTCCTTTTGCTATCTTCAATATGTCGAAAGTTTTTTTAGCATTACAGCCTTTGGAGAAGAACGATGCGATCATATTTGCCATAACAGACTTACCGAAGCGTCGGGGTCTCGTAATGCAGATATACATTTCCGGAGTGCCTATTCTTGGTATTATTTCATTTAGAATGAGAGTCTTCTCTACAAAATAGGGACTGTTGTATATTTCTTTATATGAATCAAGTGCAGCCATACTGTTTAAATATATTCCCACAGTTGCTCACACTCCTTTCAGGCAATATTACTGGACACACAGTAAACAGTAACATCCGGCACTTTATGATGCCTGGTATTCCATTCAGGTATATTGGTTCTGTGTCAGGTTTTATGATATCATAGAAATATCAGATTCGCAAGATTGGGGCTTACAGGGTTTGCGGCCTGTGAACCAATGTCAGTTAGTTAAAGTTAGGCCAAAGGAGAAGAAGTCCTGTAAA